>DLQN01000013.1 GCA_002477595.1 Roseivirga sp. UBA7431 | reverse complement strand
GGCTTTTTTTATGCCTAAAAAATGAAAAAGCGGTCATCAAGGCAATGACCGCTTTAGAGCTCTCAATGAGAACCACCTATGGATTTTTAAAGAAGCTTAAACAGCTACTACTGAGTTTTCCTCAAAAGTGACGTTGTTAGGAACATATTTGTCCGCTTCCCAATCATTCTCCCAAGTTTGACCATCGATCAAGTATCTAAACTGATACTCTTTACCTGTTTCCAGTTTAACGGTCGCTTTGAAAGCACCTGACTTCAATTTCTTCATTTCGATTGCAGACTCATCCCAATCGTTGAATTCACCAACTATAGCTACCTTTTTTGCCTCAGATACTACTTCAGCACCTAATTGAAAAGTTACGTTAGCCTCTGGCTTTGTTTTTAAGTATTGCTTCTTAATGCTCATATAAAAAATATTTACTTAACAAAGATTGACCCAATCCTAATGCTTGACAAAAAATAAGTTGAAAATATGGTGAAACGTTTGCACTCCTATTAAGCCTATAACTCGCTTAAATACAAGAGTTTCCAAATAACAAACGTTTGTTTTCAATCTAAACTCAGGCAACCGATTCCATAGTTTACGTCATCCATGTCCTTTCAAGATTTCACTTACGTTTCTAAGCAAAAAAGATAGATTATCTTTGATCATGTTTCGGACTGAAATCGACAATATCCATTTACCATTTTCCATAAGTCATCAAGATCAGCTAATGACCCTCGGATCTTGCTTTGCCGAAGAAATTGGCCAAAAACTGGTTTCGAACAAATTCAAAACCCAAGTCAATCCTTTCGGTACTATTTTCAACCCACTCTCTATTTTCGAGTTAATCAGTTTGGCAATGGAACCTATAGCGATTATTGAAGACGCTATACTTGAAAGAGATGGACTCTATTATAACTACAAGTTTCACTCATCATATAGAAGCGAAACTAAAAGTGGGCTTCTAAAAATGATTCAAGATCAACTAGCGCAAACACGAAAGCAGTTAACAAAAACGAAAGTCCTGTTCTTAACCTTCGGCACTGCTTGGGCCTATCAAGCCAAGAACAGTCAAATGTTAGTGGCCAATTGTCACAAGCAACCCCAGAAGCACTTTAACAAGTATCTCCTTGGCTATGAAGAGATCTTGACAGCTTTTATGGGAATGAAAGAGAGTTTGCAAGAGATTAATCCAGATTTACAAATAGTCCTGACCGTTAGTCCTGTTCGGCATACCAAAGAAACACTCAGCCTCAATGCCGCTAGTAAATCAGTACTAAAATTGGCCTGTCACTACCTGTCAGATATGGCAGAGAACGTGAACTACTTCCCTTCTTATGAGATCATGCTAGACGATCTCCGAGATTATCGCTTCTATGAAAAAGATTTAATTCACCCCAACGAACAAGCTATTGATTACATCTGGGATGTTTTCACTAAAACTTTCTGTACAGGAAACACTAGAAAAACACTCAATGAATGGGACAAAGTAAGCCGATCGCTCAGCCACAAACCCTTTAATACGAAGGTCGAAAAACACCAAAGATTTCTTCACCAAACTTTAGAAAAGCTTCTAAACTTAAAAGACCGCTTGGATGTTGAACAAGAAATCAATCAGGTCAAAGCTCAAATAAATTAGAATGTCCAATAACAAATTCACAAATAGGCTCGCAAAAGCATCTTCTCCTTACCTCCAACAACATGCGCATAATCCTGTGGATTGGTTTCCTTGGGGGAAGGAAGCATTAGAAAAAGCAAAAAAAGAAGACAAGCCTATTATCGTGAGCATCGGCTATTCTGCCTGCCACTGGTGCCATGTAATGGAGCGCGAGAGCTTCGAAAATGAAGACATGGCAGCTATTATGAATGAGCACTTTGTCTGCATAAAAGTAGACAGAGAAGAAAGGCCAGATGTAGATCAAGTGTACATGGATGCCGTACATGCGATGGGGCTTCAGGGTGGCTGGCCGTTAAACGCATTCTTATTACCAGACCAGCGTCCTTTTTATGGGGGAACTTACTTTCCACCACAAGGCTGGGCTCAGCTATGCAACCAAATCGGTAAGGTTTTTAAAGAGCAAAGGAAAGAGCTAGAAAAATCAGCTGAAGGTTTTATGCAAACTATAGGGCGAAGTGAAGTTGAAAAATATGGACTAGAATCAACTAGCAGTCAATTCACGAAAGAGAAGCTTCATGAAATGGCGAAGAAGTTTGCCGAAAACTTCGACTTGAACAAAGGAGGAAATAACAGAGCCCCGAAGTTTCCTATGCCTGTTACTTACGGGTTTCTACTAAGAGAGGGCGTCATCAACCAAAACCAGGAATCTCTTGATCATGTAGAAAGAACCCTCAACCATATGGCTTGGGGTGGTCTTTATGATCAAGTCGGGGGCGGATTCACTCGCTATTCTACAGACATGGATTGGTTTGTTCCGCACTTCGAGAAGATGCTCTATGACAATGGCCAATTAGTGAGCCTATATTCCGAAGCTTATCAAGTATTCAAGCACCCATTGTACCAACAGACAGTTTATCAAACCATTGATTGGTTAGCGCGTGAAATGAAGAGTCCAGAAAACGGGTTCTATTCAGCCCTTGACGCAGACAGCGAAGGTGAAGAAGGCAAGTTCTACTTGTGGACTGAATCCGAATTCAAAACCATTCTTGGACCAGATGCTGACCTGATGATGGACTTTTACAACATTACATCTGGTAACTGGGAACCACAGAAGAATATCCCCTTTAAGAGCGACAACAACAGTGATTTTGCAGAGCGCCATAACCTTGAGTTAGACGAATTAGAGGGCATCATCAAATCAACCAACATCAAACTGCTTCAAGAAAGGGCCAAACGCATTAGACCAGGACTTGACGATAAGATATTGACCGGCTGGAACGGACTTATGCTAAAAGGACTTTGCGATGCCTTTGCCGTTTTTGGAGAAGAGAAATTTCTGACACTTGCCTTAAAAAATGCCCAGTTCATCCTTGACCATGTCCATGAGAACGGTCACCTAAAAAGGAACTATAAAGACAATAAAGCGACAATAGATGCCTATTTAGAAGATTATGCTGCTGTTATAAAGGCATTCATTGCCTTGTACGAAGTCACATTTGACGAAGTGTGGCTTGACCATGCCAAGGCTTTAACAGAAACCACGTTAAGTGAATTCTTCGATAAAGATGAAGAGCTCTTTTACTTTACCTCAAACACTGCTGAGGCCTTGATCGCGAGAAAGAAAGAAATCTTTGATAATGTGATTCCTTCTTCTAATGCAATGATGGCTACGAATCTATACCACTTAGGTATGTTACTGGATATTGAAGAGTATACAGCAAAGGCAAACGTGATGCTTCAAAGAATTGACAGAGTTGTTACAATGGCTCCACAGGATTTAGGGCATTGGGCTTCCTTTTATAGTCAAAGAACTTATCCTACTGCCGAAATTGCCATAGTCAGTAATGAACCCATTGATGACATGCATAAAATCAATGAACAATTCATCCCAAATAAAGTGCTTGTCGGTAAAAAGAGTAGTGATTCATCAGGCCTAGCTTTATTAGAAGGTCGTCTGCTCATTAATAAGGAATCAACTTTCTATTTATGCTATAACAAGGCCTGTCAGTTACCTGTCAACAATGCCAATGACATTTTTAAACAGTTAGGGAAAAGCTAGGAGTCTTTTGTTCTAGAATTATTTCATCTTCCTGTTCACTTTCAGTCGAATTACGCTTACTTTCAAACTCTATAGCACAAAGACTTTTTGGGGGAACTACAACTTAATATTGAAGCAGCAGACGGTGCCGAAGTTTACTTCGCAGATGTAGCATTGCCCCTACCTATTCCTCAATTGTTTACCTATCGGATCCCCGAAGAGTTCATCGAACTTCTTCAGCCAGGAATACGAGTGATCGTGCAGTTTGGTCGACAAAAAGTTGTCACAGGTATTATTGATAACATTCATCAAAAGGCTCCAGAAATTTACGTAGCCAAACCTATTCTAGATGTATTGGATGCAGAACCCGTAGTCACTCCTCAACAGACTGAATTAATGAAATGGATGGCCGCCTACTACATGTGTACGCTGGGGGAAGTTTTGAATGCTGCCTTACCCTCTGGTTTAAAGCTCAGTAGTGAATCAAAGATTCAATTGCACCCAGAACGTGACTGGAATGAAACCCAATACCCCTTAGATGACAGAGAGCTAATTTTACTGACTGCCTTAGAAAAAAGTGATTCACTTACGTATAGAGAAGCTGCAGATTCCATTGGCCTAAAAAGCGCCTACAAATACATCAAGTCTTTGGTGCAAAAGGAGTTAATCATCATTTATGAAGAGGTAAAAGAGCGCTACAAACCAAAAAAGGTTAAAAGAGTTCGTTTAAATCCAGACTTCTTAGAGTCGGAAGAGCATATTCAGAACCTCTTCAAAGAACTTGAAAAGAAACCAAAGCAGTCTGATATCCTTCTTCGATACTTACAGGAAGTTCCGATTTATCAGTTTCCAGAAAAAAATGAACAGGGAGTTAATAAAGCCTTGTTTTCGGAAGGAGACCTTTCACCTTCATCTCTGAATACACTGATTAAAAATCAAGTATTCCAGAGTTTTGAAGTAATTATCTCGCGCTTCGGAGAATCTGACGAACAAACACTCAAAGAAGTAAACCTAACGGACATTCAAGAAGCTGCCAAAGACGAAATCTTAACCCATTTTCAAACAAAGCCAACCACACTACTCCATGGCATAACAGGTAGTGGCAAAACAGAAGTCTATGTAAGCTTGATTCAAGATGCACTTGACACAGGAAGTCAAGTGCTTTATCTTCTCCCGGAGATTGCTTTAACAGCTCAGATTGTTAACCGGCTTCAAGTTGTATTTGGTCATCGCATGGGCATCTATCATTCTAAGTTTTCAGACAACGAACGCGTAGAAGTATGGCATGGACTGTTAGAAGGTCGCTTTGACTTTATCATCGGGGTTCGAAGTGCCATTTTTCTGCCATTCAAGCAATTAGGGCTTATTATAGTGGACGAGAGTCATGAGAACTCTTACAAGCAATTCGACCCAGCACCAAGATATCACGCCAGAGATGTCGCGGTATACTTAGCGCACCTACACCAAGGTAAGACGTTATTAGGATCGGCTACTCCTTCCTTGGAATCCTATACCAATGCCCTTCAAGGTAAGTATGGATTGGTAGAATTAAATAGTCGCTTTCATGACGCTGAACTTCCTGATATTCAAATTGCAGATATTAGAAGCGAAAAGAAGAAAAAGTCAGCTATTGGCGAGTTTACTTCTGTCTTAATAGAAGCCTTGAAAGAGGTTTTGGAAAAAGGAGAGCAAGCCATAATTTTTCAAAACAGAAGAGGCTTCTCAAATTACCTAACCTGCGAAGACTGTGGATATATTCCAGAATGCCCTCGCTGTGCCGTTAGTCTGACCTATCATCAATATAAGAACCAACTAAATTGCCACTATTGTGGACACAAACAACTGGTTCCATTGGTCTGCCCTGCCTGTGGCGGAACACGAATACATACAGTAGGAATTGGTACGGAAAAAATAGAAGAAGAGTTAAAACTGATTCTACCTGAAGCAAGGATTCAGCGGATGGACCTTGAAACAACACGAGCTAAATATGCCTATCAAAACATCATCCATGATTTTGAAAAGGGCAACATCGACATCCTTGTAGGAACACAAATGGTCAGTAAAGGGCTTGATTTCGACAGAGTGAGCTTAGTTGGTGTCTTTGACATTGATCGCATGATCAATTTCCCTGATTTTCGTTCTTTAGAACGCACCTTCCAATTGACAACGCAAGTGAGCGGACGTGCAGGAAGAAGAGACGTCAGAGGTAAAGTCATTGTCCAAACACGCGATCCTGATCAGGGCATTCTAAAACTTATTCAGAACCATCAATTCCTTACTTTTTATCAAGGAGAGATGTTCGAAAGAGAAAAGTATGACTACCCTCCGTTCACTCGTATGATCTTCTTGTTGATCAGAAGTAAGGATAAAAAGTTGACCAATGAGACTGCACATTTCCTAGCCAACATTTTGAAAGAAGACCTAGGTCAAAAAAGAGTGCTCGGGCCACAAGAACCTTTAATCAATAAGATTAGAGACAAATACTTGATGGAAGTTTATCTGAAAATTGAGCGAAAATACAAGATCGAAGCTGTAAAAGACATCATTAAGTCCGCACAAATGGAGCTTCTGAAAAAGAAAGAATTCGCTTCCGTAGAAGTAGTTATAAATGTAGACCCCTATTGATCTTCTGGCTTCTTTTCTGCCTCAGATGAGGATAATTCGGTCTCTTCTTCCAATTCTTCATCATTGAGCACCTCTTCTGAAGCTTTTGAATCACCTCTAGCCTTCGTCTCGTCACTCATGCGAGAAACAAAATAAGATACTTCTCCGGCCTCCCCCGTTTGCTGTAGAGCATCCGCAATCACTTCTTCTGCTTCCTTTGGAGGATGTACATTACTGTAACGGATCAAGCCCCATGTCATAATGATGCTCGTGGCAAGTATTGTAATCAAAATGATATCAGAGTTAAAGGTATCTGACGCCAGTTCTGCAGGAATTGAGAAGAACAAGAGTACTGTAATTAAGCCTCGAGGTGTAATAAGCAACTCAGGTAGTACACTCTTCTTAAAGAAGAATAATTTCAATAACAAGAATCTTGAGACATAGAATACTGCAACAATCATCAAACTCACCCCAACTATTTCAAGGTCTAGTAGCGCACGGAAGTCAATCGTAGTTCCGAAAACTACAAAGAAAAACGTACGGACAACAAAGGCAGATTCTCTAGTGACCAAGTGTAAATCTTTGAGAATACTACCGATCATCTTTGAGTCGATCCAAGACTTGATCTTTCCAAAGAAAAAGAGATGCGTATTGTTTAAAAGTATGCCAAACACCAAAATAATTACCAATGAAGAAAGGTGCAATTGTTTACCAATCGCGTAGAGCAAGATCAAAACGGCAATCAACATGAACAGCTTGACATCACCTACTAGGCGTTGAAATAGCAGTACCAATGCATAACTTATGGCTACAGAGACTACTATAGTAATGACAATGTTTCCAATGATACTGTACACTACAGTACCAGTATTTTCAGCACCTATATTCTCAATTAGAAAGTAAAAGAACATGATCCCGAGTATATCAGAGAAAGTACTCTCGTAAATCATGAATTCCTTCTTGTGGTCAAAGAGTCCATTGACGCTTGGGATTACTATCGCACTACTCATGATCGAGAGAGGAAT
This sequence comes from Roseivirga sp. UBA7431, assembly GCA_002477595.1. GTDB lineage: Bacteria > Bacteroidota > Bacteroidia > Cytophagales > Cyclobacteriaceae > Roseivirga. The sequence continues at coordinate 9,588 of DLQN01000013.1, read as the reverse complement.
GGCATAAACTAATGAGATGATTGGGTCCTCTTGAAAAACTTGATTGATGATAAAGGATATGGCAAACGCGCAAACCATCAGAGACAGTAGTGCCACCAAGAACGATTTCCATATGATCGGCCACTTTTCTTTTGAAAGTTCTAGATCAATTGCAGCTTCTAAAACAATCATTATCAACCCTACAATACCTAAAACCTCGAGTGTACTAAATATTAAAGCATCTTGATTATAGTTGTTATAATCCATAACTAGCTTGATCCCAACCCCTAATAAGATGAGCAGAATGACACTAGGTACCTTAGTACGTTTGGAAATAAAGTTGAAAATGTGTGAAAAGATGATCACACAAGACAACGCTATAATGAGGTTGTACGCGTTCATAGAATAATATTAGGTAAAACTTCGAATTGATAGGCCATTAAACTAAAAATAAACTTCATGACCCGCCATCTACAGACCGAAGATCTGAACGTATACATTCTGTAGATTGTTTACCTGTCCGGCGTTTCTATTAGAGTTGAATTAATAGTACTTTTGCCAAACTTTTATGCCTTAAGAGAGTACAAAGACTGATACCACAAGAAGACCATTCGAATGGATAATAAAACAGATAAGAGATCAGAAGAATTGTTGAAAGAAATTGAAGAAATGGGCGATGCGCACATTATGTCTTCAATTGCCACACCTTTACGCGCTGATGCGTTTGACCTTTCTGACACAGAGAAGATCGAACTCATTCAGGGTTACTTCGAAAAGATCATGCATACCTTAGGCTTGGACTTAACGGATGACTCGTTACAAGGAACTCCAAAACGAGTTGCAAAACTTTACGTCAACGAGCTATTCAAAGGATTGAATGAGAAGAACAAACCTTCCATGTCAACTTTTGAAAATAAGTATCAATACAAGGAAATGTTGGTAGAAAAGGACATTACCCTTTACTCTAACTGTGAGCATCATTTCTTGCCGATCGTTGGTAAGGCACATGTAGCCTACATACCGAATGAAAAAGTCATCGGACTATCGAAAATCAACAGGATTGTCGATTACTACGCGAGACGACCACAAGTTCAAGAACGTCTGTCACTTCAAATATTGAATGAGTTGAAAAAATCACTCAATTCAGAGCACGTTGCGGTATTTATTGATGCAGAACATATGTGCGTAAGCTCTAGAGGAGCATCAGATCAATCTTCTTCCACTGTGACTGTCGAGTATAGCGGTAAGTTCAAGGAAGAGAAAACTAGAAACGAATTCTTAGCATATATCAATAACAAGCTTTAATGAGCCTTTACAAACAGTACCCTTTAAGCGTCCAGAACAACTTAACCAAACAAAAAGAGCAGTTTGAGCCGCTCTCTGAAGGAAAAGTGGGTATGTACGTTTGTGGCCCTACTGTTTATAGCGATGTGCATTTGGGGAATGTGAGAACCTTCTCCTCGTTCGATATCGTGTACCGGTATTTGACCTATTTGGGATACAAAGTCCGCTATGTCCGAAACATCACCGATGTTGGGCATCTAGTTGGCGATGCAGACGAGGGTGAAGATAAGATTGCCAAAAAAGCTAGGCTTGACCAGCTCGAACCTATGGAAGTAGTACAGAAGTACACGAATGGCTTTCATGATGTAATGCAACTTTTTAACCTGCTCCCCCCTTCAATAGAGCCGACCGCAACGGGTCACATCATTGAACAAATAGAATTTATTCAAAAAATCATTTCCAATGGATATGCTTATGAGGTTGATGGCTCAGTTTACTTCGATGTAAAGAAATACAATGAAGATCAGCCTTACGGTGAACTCTCTGGTAGAAACGTAGAGGACATGATGTCCAATACACGTGAGTTAACGGGTCAGGATCAAAAGAAAAACCAGCTCGATTTTGCCCTTTGGAAAAAGGCTCAAAGTGGGCATTTAATGAAATGGTCTTCCCCTTGGGGCGAAGGATTCCCCGGCTGGCATCTTGAGTGCTCAGCGATGAGTACCAAATACTTAGGGCTCGATTTTGATATACACGGTGGTGGAATGGATCTTAAATTTCCTCACCATGAAGCCGAAATAGCTCAGAACAAAGGATGCAGTGGTCATGGTGGTGCTAAATATTGGATTCACGGCAATATGCTTACGGTCAACGGCCGAAAGATGGCCAAGAGTGAAGGCAATGGCTTTACCCCTGAAGAATTACTAACGGGCAATCACAAACTGTTAGACCGCGGCTATAGCGCCATGACGGTTCGTTTCTTCATGTTGATGAGTCACTATGCCAGTACCCTAGACTTCTCGAATGAAGCGCTCCAGGCGGCCGAAAAAGGCTACAAGCGTTTGATGGCGAGCGTCAATCTTATCGAAAAACTTCCAGCGGCAGGCTCAGGTAATGTAGATCAAACCAAGTCAGCCGAATTTAAAGGAATAATAGAAAAGGTTTTGACAGACCTGAGCGATGATTTCAATACTGCGAAAGCAATTGCCTCTCTTTTTGAGGTAAGTAGCCGAATCAATAGTTTCTATCAAAACCCTTCGGACTTAGCCGTTATTGACAAGGCCATCTTTGATGAGACCATTAAGCATTTTAGAGGTGTCATTTCTGATGTCTTAGGTTTAAGAAATGAAGTTGTTGGCGGACAAGACGCTGAAGTATTAGGTGGCGTGATGGACGTTTTAATTGAATTGAGAAAGCAAGCGAAGTTCTCTAAGAACTATGCCCTTTCCGATAAAATCAGAGATGACCTCAAAGAGGTAGGTGTACAAATTAAGGATGAAAAAGGGGGCGAAATGTCCTACTCAATAGACTAAGCATATGATTTTATCAGGTAAAGAAATCCAGCGTGAAATGGGTAAAGGCATCAATATTGAGCCTTTCAACGAGTCACAAGTTAACCCAAACAGCTATAATCTGAAGCTTCATAATGAGCTGATGGTCTATTCAAATCCAGTATTGGACATGAAACAACCCAACCCAGTTGACCCATTGACTATTCCTGAAGAAGGTTTGTTACTGGAAACTGGCAAGCTATACTTAGGCAGAACGGTTGAAAAAACAGAAACATCTAAATTCGTTCCGATGCTTGAAGGTCGTTCTTCCATTGGAAGATTGGGGCTTTTCATTCACGTGACAGCAGGGTTTGGCGATGTTGGCTTCAACGGCTTTTGGACGCTCGAGATCTTTTGTGTTCAGCCCATCAGAATCTATGCTGGGGTTGATATATGTCAAATTTTTTACCACACGATAGAAGGTGACTTTGACACCTATAAGAATGGTAAATACCAAAACAACGAAGGCATACAAGCAAGTATGCTTTATAAAGACTTTAAATAATGAAACAGGTCATTAAGACCATATTCATTTTCCCAATTCGTGTATATCAATATGCGATCTCGCCTCTTTTAGGGGCCAACTGTCGTTTTCAGCCTACTTGTTCGGCATACACTGTAGAAGCCATTCAAGAATGGGGGCCACTCAAAGGCATTTGGCTAGGCATAAAAAGATTTAGTAAGTGTCATCCTTGGGGCGGGCATGGCTATGACCCAATTCCAAAAAAGGATAAAAAGGACTGACTTTAGAGCTTAAAACTCCCAATCATCATTGATCTGGGCTATTGCATGATGTGCTGTCAAATCGTACTGGCAGGGTACTACCGCCACATAATTCTGATCAACTGCCCAAACATCCGTATCCTCACCTTTGTCATTATTAACAAAGTTTCCAACTAACCAGAAATAAGGTCTCCCATAAGGGTCTTTTCTTTGATCAAATTCCTCTTGCCAATGTGCCTTCGCTTGACGACACACTTTCATTCCTTTGATCTTTTCGTTTTGCTTCGGTGGAAAGTTCACATTTAAAGCAACGCCCTTAGATAATCCATTCTCTAGCACCTGTTCGGCAATATGCTTGACGAAGTCTTCACAATGTGAGAAGTCAGCATCATGAGAAAAGTCAGACAGGGAATATCCAATAGCTGGAAAGCCTTCGATTGCCCCTTCAATCGCAGCAGACATAGTTCCAGAATAAAGGACACTAACCGCAAGGTTACTGCCATGATTGATTCCACTTACTACCAAGTCTGGGGTTCTATCCTTTAGGACGTGATGTTTGGCAAGTTTCACACAATCCGCAGGAGTACCTGAGCACTTGTAAGAGACAACCCCTAGGTCATCAAATAATGTCGTTTTAAAAAGTCGTAACGGCTCACCAATTGTAATGGCATGCCCCATGCCTGACTGAGGACTATCTGGCGCGACCACGACAACCTCTCCAATAGTACTCATCACTTCGACAAGAAATCGAATTCCTGTTGACGTAATACCATCATCATTAGACACTAAAATTAAGGGCTTGCTCATAGGGATAAATTTGATCCGCTAATTACGGAACATTAGACTTTTTTAGTCCACTTATCAATGGATTTTTCAGAAAAAGTGGAGTGACTATAGGTCACCTATCTTGTTGTACTCTTCTACCAAGATAGCCACATCATCGATATTATTCATCTTGAGTCGGTTACTCTTGATGATTTTCTTCAACTCGATGTACTTATCATCAAATGAATAGATAACGTCCTTTCGCTTCTTGTTAAGTTGAGTGATTTTGCCATCACTATTCATAAGAAACAAGTCATGATCTAAAATTCTAGTATTTCTCTGCATCGCATACGGATCATACCTTCTACCGCCTGAAAAATATGAGTCACTTGGGGGGCGTGTGGTAATAAGGATCATTTCACGCGCGAGTAGGCTCGTTTCACCTTCAAATATCAGCTCGAAGAAGCTTGGCCTGCGATAGCCATTCTTATTCAGAAATGGGATGGTATAAAAAACTCTATACCTAGCAATATCTTCTTGAAAAATTCTGAATTGTTGGATTTGATTGGCAGCGAATGTCTGAATTTTTTCGTCCAAATCGATCTGAATCACATCTCCTAAGACATCATACTTAATAGTACCTTCTAGTTTATTCCCATCGGTCAATACCACATCACCGACATGCCACATCTCACTTGGAAATTGAAACCTAAGGCTCTGAGCATTAACGCTAACAGCACAAAAAAGAAGAAAGCCAACTATCGATATCCTCATCCTATACTTAACAACGTTTGTTATACGTTTTGTTACAGAAAAAGGCTGCTTTTTAAAAAAAATAACCTAATAACTATTTGACAAGATTAGATTAGTTGAAGATGTCCTAAGAAACGGTATCTGAAGCTGACTGACCCTTTAAAGCCACATAATCCGTAATCTCTAGGCCATAACCAATGATTCCAATACGCTTTTGTGGATTATTAGAAATCAATTTCAGCTTGGACACGCCTAGGTCGCGCAGAATTTGTGCGCCTACACCGTAGTCTTTTTCATCCATTTTGACACCAAACTTTCGATTTAGGGGCTTTTCAGTAATGCCTTCTTTCTGAAGCGATTGAATTTCATGGAGCAAGCGTTGTCCACGAGTATGCTGATTCATATAAAGCACCACACCTTTTCCTTCTTCCTCAATCATACGCATGGCATATTTTATAGGATTGCCAGCGTCAAATTTAAAACCGAAAATATCTCCCAGCGTGCTTGAGGAATGGACCCTTACGAGGACTGGCTCATCAGGCTCCCACTCTCCTTTTACAACAGCCAAGTGTATCTCCCCTGTATTAATTTGTTTATAGGCTTGTAGATGAAAGTCCCCATACTCAGTAGGTAGATCAACGCCAATCTCCTTTTCGATGAGGCTTTCGTTCTCCAAACGGTACGAAATCAAATCTTCAATAGATACCAGCTTTAGATTAAATCGATCTGCTACTACTTTCAAATCAGGCAACCGAGCCATCGTACCATCTTCATTCATGATCTCTACCAAAACACCACCGGGTGTCAAGCCTGCAAGGCGAGCAAAATCAACTGCTGCTTCAGTATGCCCAGTTCTTCTTAGGACACCACCTTTTTTAGCCCTCAAAGGAAAAATATGACCTGGCTTACCTAACTCTTCTGGTCTTGTGTCTGGGTTGATAAGTGCTTGAATGGTTTTAGACCTGTCTGACGCTGAGATACCTGTGGTACAACCATGTCCGATTAAATCAACTGATACGGTAAAGGGTGTTTCGTAGGCGGCAGAATTATTTCTAACCATCAGTTCAAGTCCCAAATCATCACAGCGATCTTCGTAAAGCGAAGCACAAATTAGCCCACGACCATGTGTGGCCATGAAGTTGATAATTTCAGGTGTAACCTTTTCTGCTGCGCAAATGAAATCACCTTCATTTTCACGATTTTCATCGTCTACAACAATAATTACCTCCCCATTATTTATGGCTTCGATAGCCTCTTCAATGGTATTCAACTTCATATTTTCAGCCATTTCTTGGATTTAAACGATGCAAAGGTAGTAAGTAAAAGAACCGTTCAAAACTACCTTGAGATTACCACTCCAAGTTCAGTACTCACTTCATCAAACATAGCTTTTAAGTGCATCTTCATCTTTAATAACTCGTCTTGCTCTTCAAGGTTTAAGGCTTCTTGCGCTTTCTTCAAGGCTTCATCATTTTGCTGAATAAGAGAATTCAGTTTTTTCCATTTTAACCGAAGTACAATCTTGTAGGACGCTTCCGCCAGGTCTTCAGATTCGTGAATAATGGTAATGCGATGCTTCTCGTGCCAACCTTCGCTCACGAAGTATTTCATTTCAAGCAGATCAATTACCAACTGGCTCATGGACGGATCGTGTGGGCCGATGAATTGATCTGGCTCGATTTTCTTGCCCTCACTTACTATCTGGGCTGCATGATTGAAAGTCTTCTCGATCATTTGATCTTCAAAATTGACAGACTCCGTTTCGTGCAGCACAAATTCGGCCACTGACATTTCCTCATCATATGGTTCATTACCATAATTGATTAACAGGCGGAGACATTCTCGTTCAACATGATAAGAAGTGAGCTTAAGTTCTTGCTTTTGGACAGCAATTTCTGGCTCTGGCATGAGGTCCACTGCCTGTGCATCTGCCCTATCTCGACTCTGCCTATCCTTTCGTTGCTTCTGGATAAGAATCTTATTCAGCTCACTGATCAAAACTTGCTCTTCAATCTCCAGTTGATCTGCACAACTACGGATATAAACTGATCGCTTAATGCCATCAGGTATTAACGAAATGCTTTCAATGACCTCGCGGATGACCTGCACTTTCTTTACAGGATCAATTTTCTTCCCACCCTCGGTGAGAACATTCGTCTTGAACGTGATGAAATCTTGGGCGTTGTCCTCTAAATATTGTTGAAAGGCCTCAGAACTCATGCTTCGCGAATAGCTATCAGGATCTTCTCCTTCAGGAAAAACTACTGCTTTCACATCAAGGTCATTCTCAAGGATCATATCGATCCCCCTAAATGATGCTTTAATACCAGCGCTATCACCGTCATAAAGCACAGTGATATTTTTAGTGTATCTACTGATCAGGCTAATCTGTTCTTTGGTCAGAGATGTTCCGCTAGAGGAGACCACATTCTCTACACCAGACTGATGCAATGAGATAACGTCTGTATATCCTTCCACCAAAAAACACAAGTCAGCATTTCGGATGGCCTGCCTAGCTTGAAAAAGGCCATAGACAATATTACTCTTATGATAAACCTCGGTCTCGGGCGAATTGAGATACTTCGGTTGCTTCTTGTCACTTCTTAGTGTACGTGCGCCAAACGCAATTACCTTTCCCGCTACGTTGTGGATTGGGAATATTACACGCCCTCTAAAGCGATCGTACTTCTTTTGTTCTTTTTCCGAAGTTAGAATCAAGCCTGCCTTTTCAAGCATTGCCTCAGTATGCCCTCTTTCTTTTGCCGCTTTCAACAAACCATCCCAGACATCAAGGGTATAACCTAAGTCAAACTTCTTAATTGTAGCTTCTGTGAACCCTCTCTCTTTAAAGTAGCTCAGGCCGATAGACTTACCTTCATCACTCTTATGCAGTAAATCTTGGAAGTACTCACTGGCAAAGTTCAGTACGATGAATAGACTCTCTCGTTCATTCTGAGCTTTGATCTGCTCGTCAGTCAGTTCTTCTTCCTGGATTTCAATACCATATTTAGTGGCAAGGTATTTAAGGGCTTCGATGTAGCTGATCCCTTCAACCTCCATGACAAAGGAAATAGCATCCCCTCCTTTTCCTGTAGAGAAGCATTTATAGATCTCTTTTGAAGGAGAAACATAAAAAGAAGGTGTCTTTTCGTTGGTAAATGGACTTAATGCTCGGTAGTTACCGCCCACCTTTTTGAGGGTAACGAAATCACCAATTACATCGACTATATCGATGCGATTCTTAATGTCTTGGATGTTATCGTCACTAATTGCCATTTCGGATTTCAAATATAGCGAATGGAAACACTTTTCTTGAACTAATATCTTACACAACTGTTAGTGAAAAGTAAATCGAATGCCTTTAATTTGCATCAGAAATCGAAAGCTATGGAGTTGAATAAGGAGAGTGTTATTAATGCCCTGCGGCATGTAGATGATCCAGACATAAAAAAAGATCTCGTTACCTTGAACATGATTCGTGATGTTGAAGTAGATGGCAACAAACTATCATTCACTGTGGTCCTAACTACTCCGGCTTGCCCACTAAAAGAGGTGATCAAGAATAGCTGCTTAGACGCTATCAGTGAACACATTAGGCCTGATATTGAGGTAGAGATCAATATGACCTCTGATGTCACTACAACGCGTGACAATACGCCATTACTTCCTGGTGTAAGAAACATCATTGCAGTTGCCTCTGGTAAAGGTGGTGTTGGTAAATCAACAGTGACTGCAAACCTAGCAGTAGCCCTTGCGCGTCAAGGCGCAAAAGTTGGTATCATAGATGCCGATATTTTCGGCCCATCTATCCCCACCATGTTCAACTGTGAGAATGAACAACCAAGCATTAGAAAAGAAGGTGAAAAAAACCTGATTGTACCGATTGAGCAATACGGAGTTAAACTCATCTCGATTGGCTTCTTAACACCTGCCGATAATGCAGTAGTTTGGAGAGGGCCGATGGCAAGCAGTGCCTTGAAACAGTTTATTGCTGACACCGAATGGGGTGACCTTGATTACCTATTGATCGACCTTCCTCCCGGAACAAGTGATATTCACCTTACCATGGTGCAAACTGTTCCAGTAACAGGGGCTGTGCTGGTGACTACACCACAAAAGGTAGCCATAGCTGATGCACAAAAAGGACTCAATATGTTCTTACAACCTCAGATCAATGTACCAGTACTTGGGGTAATAGAAAATATGGCTTTCTTTACTCCTGAAGAACTACCTGATAATAAATACTATATCTTTGGTAGAGATGGCGGAAGAAAGCTAGCCGAAAAGCATAACGTACCATTCTTAGGAGAGATTCCTTTGATACAAGGGATTAGAGAAGGTGGTGATATTGGATATCCAGCGATCATGCAAGAGGGTAAAACTGCAGATGCTTTCGTCAGTATTGCAGAGGCCGTAGCACAGCAAGTAGCCATAAGAAATGCCGAAAAAGCAGAGACCAAAAAAGTCGAATTAAAGATTTAAGATTATGTTGGACAGAGTAGAGGCCGCTTTAGATAAAATCAGACCCTTTCTA
>DLQN01000042.1:7040-7180 GCA_002477595.1 Roseivirga sp. UBA7431 | reverse complement strand
AGCTTAGCTACCTTCTCATCTAAGTGCTTAGGAAGCGTATAAACAGCATTCTCATAAGCCTCTCTGTTTGTCCATAGCTCGATTTGTGCCAATACCTGATTAGTAAACGAGGCAGACATTACAAATGATGGGTGACCCGT
>DLQN01000042.1:6131-6889 GCA_002477595.1 Roseivirga sp. UBA7431 | reverse complement strand
TGACCAATGTTACAAACGATCGTTTTGTCCTTCATTGCTTCGAAGTGTCTCTGCTGGATAATATTATAGTTACCAGTAGCCGTTACAATGATGTTAGCCCTTGGAATAGCCTTAACCATTGTCTGAACCTCGTAACCGTCCATTGCAGCTTGCAAAGCACAAATAGGATCAATCTCTGTAACAATTACTCTGACACCAGCACCACTTAGTGAAGCTGCAGATCCCTTTCCTACATCACCATACCCAGCAACAACAGCTACTTTACCAGCAAGCATTACGTCAGTCGCTCTTCTGATGGCATCTACTAGAGATTCCTTACATCCGTACTTATTGTCAAACTTAGACTTAGTCACAGAGTCATTGACATTAATCGCAGGCATTGGAAGTGTACCTTTTTTCATACGCTCATAAAGCCTATGCACACCAGTCGTAGTTTCCTCAGAAAGTCCTTTGATTCCAGCTACTAACTCAGGATACTTATCCAGTACCATATTCGTCAAATCACCGCCATCATCTAGGATTAGATTTAATGGCTTACCACCTTCGAACGCAAAAATTGTCTGCTCAATGCACCAATCAAATTCTTGATCATTCATACCCTTCCATGCAAACACTGGAACACCAGTTTTAGCAATAGCAGAAGCCGCATGATCTTGCGTTGAAAATATATTACATGAAGACCAAGAAACTTCTGCACCAAGTGCTGTCAGCGTCTCAATCAAGACAGCAGTTTGGATTGTCATGTGAAGACAACCAGC
>DLQN01000042.1:0-5952 GCA_002477595.1 Roseivirga sp. UBA7431 | reverse complement strand
GTAAGAACGAAGGAATGTCAAAGATTGTGCGAAGATTAAAGTATGAATTCGATCTCTTTAAAGTCGAATACCCTCAATTCGCCGTCAACAGAAACGGATAAGAGCCCAGAATCAGCTACATCCTCGATGGTTCCTTCAAACTCAAATTCAGATCGATACTTAAGTTTAATTTTATAACCATACAGTGAGCTTAGATATTCTTCCTTAATGCCGGAGAGCCTACCGGCCTTCAGTCTCAAATAAAAAGCCTCAATATTTTCAACTAACCTTTGAAAAACATCCTGAAGTTGAAGCTCATACTTTAATTCGTTCTTTAAGGAAGTAGCACTGATCCCATTGAAAATTGATTGATTAACATTCAGGCCAACACCAACAATGGAATAGTCTAAATTTTTCCCACTCAAGCTATTTTCAATGAGAATGCCTGATATCTTTTTTCTGTTTACCAATACATCATTCGGCCATTTAACTGAACAATTAATTTCACTTAACAACTGTTTAACAGTAGCATTTACCGCCAGAGATATTGCCATATTCAAAGAGAACTGACTAGAAGCCTTGACAAAATTAGGTTTAAGGACAATTGACATTGTAATATTTTTGCCCGCAGCTGTGACCCATTCATTTCCTCTTTGTCCCCTGCCCTTTAATTGGTCATCAGTTATAATGACAGTACCCTCTGGGATGTCAGACTTTCTAGCCATTTCCATGGCTATGTCGTTGGTAGAGTGACAACTTGGCATGTAAATAACCTTTTTGCCTAGAAATAAGGAGTTAGCAAGGATTTTGTACAATGGATTTTTAGTAATTTTGATCCTAAAATTAAGTTAAAATCACTTATACATTTGAATGAATTCTGAAGAGTTGAGCAACATCGTTGTAAAGGGGATGGAAGAGATAAAAGCCGAGGACATTGTAATAATGGATCTTAGGAAAGTAAAAGGGGCTATAAGTGATTTTTTCATCATTTGTTCTGGAAATTCAGACACCCAAATCGAATCCATTGCCGCATCTGTTGAACATGAAGTTAAAACAGATTGTAAAGAAATCCCTTGGCGTAAAGAGGGGTTCACCAACAGAGAGTGGATCCTAATTGACTATGTTAATGTCGTGGCACATATTTTCAACAAAGGAAAACGTGAACATTATGCCATAGAGGAATTATGGGGAGACGCAATCATCACTCAAGTCCCTAAAAACGCATAGTTAACATTATCGCTAGGAGTGCGTTATTAAGAAGGTTATAAAAATTAAAAAAAATATAGAATGCCGGATAATCCAAGAAAGAAAAATATACTAGGCAAACCTGGTCCAGCGGGTAAAGGACCCAATAATCAGGTTTGGATATTCGTATCCTTGATTATTGTATTTTTCGCAGTATCATATTTTACTAGTCAAAGCACTGGAGTTGCTATAACACCGTCTCGTTTTGAAGATATGGTAAAGAGCAATGATGTTGCTCGCGTGGTCTTTATTAATGGTCAGAATACAGTCGAGGTTACACTAAAACAAGAGGCACTTCAAAATGCTAAATACAAAACTGAATTAGATGGCAATAGTGTTTTCGGCATGAATAATGGCCCGCACTACACCATTCAAAAGCAGTTTTTCTCTGCTGAAGATTTCAGAACCTATTACGATAATTTCGTTGAGACCAGCAACATACCAAAACAGCAGCAAGTAAGAACTGAATTTGATGACCGTACAACGGTAATGGATTTCCTAGCTACTTGGGGATTCTTAATACTTATTGTATTGTTTTTCTGGCTGATGATGCGTAGGATGACTGGCAATGCTGGTCCTGGTGGTCAAATATTTAATATTGGTAAGTCACGCGCTGCACTATTTGATGCGGAAAATAAGGTTAAAATAACCTTTGATAACGTTGCGGGACTAAATGAAGCGAAAGAAGAGGTCAAAGAAATTGTTGACTTCTTAAAGAACCCTTCAAAATTCACAAAACTTGGGGGTAAAATTCCTAAGGGCGCTTTGCTAGTAGGCCCTCCTGGTACAGGTAAGACATTACTTGCAAAAGCTGTTGCAGGTGAAGCTGCCGTTCCTTTCTTCTCATTATCAGGTTCAGATTTTGTGGAAATGTTTGTAGGTGTAGGTGCTGCCAGAGTACGCGATCTATTTAAGCAAGCCAAAGAGAAAGCTCCTTGTATAATCTTCATTGATGAAATTGATGCTGTTGGTCGTTCAAGAGGTAAAGGACAGATGCCGGGCTCCAACGATGAAAGAGAAAACACTCTGAACTCCCTTTTGGTAGAGATGGATGGTTTTGCAACTGATTCAGGAGTAATCATTTTGGCAGCAACCAACAGGCCTGATGTACTTGATACAGCACTGCTAAGGCCTGGTCGTTTCGACCGTCAAATTAGTATTGACAAGCCAGATATCGTGGGTAGAGAAGCGATTTTCAAAGTTCATTTAGGACCTATCAAGGTCGCTAAAGATATTGACCCTAAAAAACTATCAGCTCAGACCCCAGGTTTTGCCGGTGCTGAAATAGCCAACGTCTGTAATGAAGCTGCCCTAATAGCAGCTAGAAAAGACAAAAAGGCTGTTGATATGGAAGACTTTCAAGATGCCATCGATAGAGTCATTGGTGGTCTTGAAAAGAAGAGTAAGATCATTTCTCCAGAAGAAAAGAAAATTGTTGCTTATCACGAAGCTGGCCACGCAGTTGCAGGCTGGTTCTTGGAACATGCTGATCCTTTAGTAAAGGTATCAATTGTACCAAGAGGTGTTGCTGCCCTAGGTTACGCACAGTATTTACCAAAAGAGCAGTTTCTTTACCAAACGGAGCAACTTATTGATGAGATGTGTATGACACTTGGCGGTAGAGCTGCCGAAGAAATTATATTCGGAAAAATATCTACAGGTGCACTAAGCGATTTGGAAAGAGTAACCAAAGTAGCTTATAGTATTGTGACAGTGTACGGCATGAATGAAAGAATAGGACACATTTCGTTCTATGATTCGAAACAAAACGAATACGGTTTTTCTAAACCCTATTCTGAAGACACTGCCAAAATCATTGATGAAGAAGTCAAAAAGATTGTGGCTGATGCCTACAGTAGAACAATCAAATTACTGACAAATAAGAAAGCAGAAGTTGAGACTCTTGCACAAGAGTTATTGGCTAAGGAAATTCTTTTCCAATCAGACCTAGAAGGCCTGATAGGCCCTCGACCTTTTGAAAAACAAACTACTTATGAGGCGTTTACCAATAATAATGGTAAATCCAATGAGGTAACAGACGCGAAGGCTGAAGAAGAAGAAGTCGTAGCGGTAGAACGAAATGAGACTGTCGCTGACGCGACTACCGAAGACTCATCTGCTTCTGACACTTCGAACGAAGAGCTCAAAAAGGATTAGCTTTGAAGAATCGATACTTATAAAAAAATCAGGTTTAGCGACCTGATTTTTTTATTTGAAGAGGTTTTGCAACTTTTGTTTTGCTTCACTTATGAAACTAAACCCCGCATCAAACCAAAAAGTCTATTTCGCATCCGATTTTCACTTGGGTGTTCCAACCCCTGAGGCAAGTTTAGAACGAGAAAAAAAGATCATTCGTTGGCTAGACGAATGCAAGAAAGATGCGCACACCATTTTTTTAGTTGGAGACCTTTTTGATTTTTGGTTTGAATACAGTACAACAGTTCCCAAAGGATTCTCCAGGTTTTTAGGTAAGCTTTCAGAGATCTCTGATGCAGGCATCAACTTGGTCATATTTACTGGCAACCATGATTTGTGGATGTTTGGTTACCTAGACCAAGAGTTAGGAGCAAAAGTCATTTACGACCCAATTGATGTATACCTGAATGAGACGAAGTTATTGGTAGGTCACGGTGATGGTATTGGCCCTGGTGATGAAGGTTATAAGTTTCTTAAAAAGATATTTAGAAACAACTTCTTTCAATGGTGCTTTCGCTGGCTACACCCTAACATAGGAATAGGATTGGCAAACTTTTGGTCTGGTAAGAGCAGGGCTCAAGCCAATGATACCGAGCAAAGGTTTATGGGGGAAGACGAGTGGCTTTGGACTTTCGCAAAAGAAACCCAAAAGACAACCCACTACGACTACTACATTTTTGGGCATAGGCACCTTCCGCTTGATCTAGAGGTTGGAGACAACAGCAAGTACATCAACTTGGGGGAATGGTTAAGCTACTGCACATATGCTGAATACAGTGAAGGAGAAATAAAACTCAAGACCTTTGAAGGTTAGGACTACGATATTACTGTTGCTTTTACTCAGCCAATATGCACTGGCTCAAAATCTTGAGAAAGTAAGTTCTTTTAAAATAGGATTTGCTCCCACTACAGCCTCAGTAGACAGACAAGGATACCTATATTTCTCTAATGATCAGGGCGTTATCGACAAATTTGATAAAGATGGAAAAGTAGTTTATCATTTTTCACCTCAGAAACAGGGTACGCCAACTTTAATCGATGCGTGGCAAGGATTAAGGACGTTCGTATACTATAAAAGCTTTCAAGAGTACATTCTACTTGATCGATTCTTAAATGCCTCGGAAAGATACAAGATAGACTATAGTCAACTTAGTAGCTTTTCAGGGTTAGCGACACTAGCCGGTGACAATAACCTATGGCTCTTAAACGATCAGGAGCTCAGCCTAATCAAAACAGATATCAATAATGGGGAAATTCTTATTGAGAACAAACTGAACCTCAGCCTTGACCTTGAAGATTGGGATATTCAATTTATCAGATCTTATCAGAACTACCTTTTTTTAAGTGACTCAAAAGAAGGTATTTTAGCTTTCGATAACTTGGGGGCTTTTGTTGAAAGAGTAACTGAACAGTCTACTCCTTTCTTTACTTTTTATAAGGATGAAATTATTTATATCAGTGACCAGAAGCTGCACATGATTGACCTTTATAAGAAAACAAAAAGGGAAATCAGTTTACCCGATCTCCCTTATCAATTTGTACTTATGGAAAACAATCTAATTTTCTTAGTGCGTAATCAAACTGTTGATATTTTCAAGGTTAATTAGTGTTTGACGGACTTAGCTCACCTGTAAAAATATCAAGAATCAGTTTTCTCAACATGATTCCATACTTCGCTTGAACCAGCTGAAAATCTGCACTATTCTTATTATTCAGGCTCTGCAAATAAGTCACAAAGTCAATCGTACCACTCTCATATCTCGTTCTCGAAAATTCAAATGATGTATTTAAGTTAACTAAGCTCTCTTTAGCCGCTGCATATGTCGTCTTTGCATTAACCAAATTTAAGTAGGCCTGCTGCACTTGATTAGTGAGGTTGTTTTTTGCCTGCTCTAAGTTTAATTCGGCATTTAGCAATTCTACCTTAGATTGTTGTATTGAAGTACGGTTTTGAAATCTTGTGAATAGCGGTATCCCCAAGTTTAATCCAGCACCTTTTCTTTCGTTTGACTTAAACTGAGTGTTCCAATCAACCACCTCAGTTCTAATTGGCGCTTGCGTTACTGGGTCTCTTTCTAACACATTTCTAAAATTCGAGGACCAGCCTGTACCCCATGAGGCATTTGCTGTCAAGCTTGGCATCCATGAGTTTTGTGAAATCTTCAATGACTTTTTTGAAGCCTCAAGACTAAATTCAGCTGACTTTAAGCTAGGGCTGAACGCTTCTGCCCTACTATAGATATCTCCAAATTCTTCCATCTCTTGCTCAAGCTCAGCGTCTGCAGTGCTAACACCTGAAAATTCATATTGCTCTCCAGCATCCAAAAGTAAAAGTTGAATTAAGCTCAATTCACTAGTCGCCAATTGATTTTGAAGATTCACCATTGCAAGTTTCTGTTGCGCTATTTGAGACCTAAAATTATAGACTTGCTCCATACTCCCAGTACCGGCTCTCTCTATGCTTTCTTGTCTTGAGAGTTGACCATTGAGCAGTTCGAGTGTTTGGCTGGCAATCTTCAATTGCTCTTTTGT
>DLQN01000107.1 GCA_002477595.1 Roseivirga sp. UBA7431 | reverse complement strand
CTCATTGATCAAAAACAGATCAAATCGGCTTTAGTAGGGACTAACAATCCCGTTTTTCAGTCACTTGCCATAAGCTTTCAACAATCAATGGTAATTGACACCTATTTATTCAGTGACCTGATTAAATCTGAGGTTATACATCCTTTTGGTCAATTAAAACTGGCTTGGGAAGCAGACTTAAATGGTTTAGTGGACTTTTATCATGACACGATTGGTGCTCCGGTAGCATGGCTCAACAATTATCTATTAAATCTAATCTCTCGGGGAGAACCCCTATTTGTTCCTGCGAAGCAGGCAATATTGGTTCGCTAAAAGCAATTCATAAAAATGGATTTCGAAGCATTCATCAGATGCTGAAACTGTCCTTTTAATAAAAAGCTGTTGGGATTTCCGACACCTTTTTTACTTTAACCTACAAGAAGATGATTATAGTAGCATTACATAAACTCGATTTCAACCTAATGGCCAAGTTTCAACTCACGCTTCTATTGACATGTATGATACTCATATCTTCTTGCAATAGGATAGTCAACACAAATGAAGATTGGTGTGATCAAGAGCTCAGGTCTCAGTATTCCGAACTTCAGGAAATAGAAACTTCGAGCAACTGGTTTAAGGTTTACCTTGTCGCAGAAGGTGTATTCGCCATTGCCGAACCTTTCAATTTTCAAGAAGTCATCTCCTATTTGATTATTGGAAATGATAAAGCATTATTGTTTGATACGGGTATGGGCATAAGCTCGATTAGGTTAGTCGTGGAAGAGCTGACTTCACTACCGATTACTGTATTGAACTCACATACACACTATGATCATATCGGTAGCAATTATGAATTCGACAACATCCTAGCGATGAACACGGAATACACGATCAGTAGGGCAGAAAACGGCATGGCCCACTCGTTGGTAAGCCATGAGGTGAGCTCAGAAGCAATATGCTTAGAAAGAGCACAAGGCTTCGACACTACTGCCTATCACATCAAACCCTTCACTATCACTGAACTTATTTCAGATGGACATATCATAGATCTTGGTAATAGAAAGTTAGAAGTAATCGCCTCACCTGGCCATACACCAGATGCGGTAGTCTTACTAGACAAGGAAGGTGGCTTTATGTGGACCGGAGATACTTTTTATGAAGGTCCAATTTGGCTATTTGATCCAGAAACAGACCTAATGGCTTACCAAACAAGTCTTGAACGTCTACTCGAGAAAAGTAAAGGATTGACAAAGGTATTCACCGCCCACAATACCCCTGTTGCAGAACCCATTCGAATTACCCAATTGAAAACCGCATTTACCGAAATTATCAATGGCGAAAAGGCTCCGAAAACAGCAGGAGATACCGCGCATGTGAATGATGATGCTATCAATTTTGAATTCGAACACTTTGCTTTTTCAATCAGAAGAGATCTTCTCGGAGAAAAGGGGATCATCAAAAGATGACTAAATTGAGGTATGGACTCTTCAGCGTTAAAGCAGCAAATAGAAGTAGAAATTGAACGTACCCAAGCAATAATTATTGAATACAAAGAAGCCTCAAAACCCATCTCGCCTGATGACGCCATTGGTAGACTTTCTCGAATGGATGCTATCAACAATAAAAGCGTAACAGAAGCAGCCCTTCGTCAGGCAGAGAGTAAACTCTCCGCATTAAAAAACGTAAGCGCTCAAATTGGCAGTCCCGAATTCGGATTATGCCTAAGCTGTAAAGCACCTATTGCGATTGGGCGTATGCTGATCAGACCTGAAAGTCAACATTGTGTAAGATGTGCCCGATGACACTTTTTATCAAAATCGAGTGTTATCAGTTCGTTATATTCTTTTAAACAAATAGCTTTACAAAAGATTAAAGAGTTAAATGAAGCAAGCGACCTCGGAAAAAATAGTCCTTAGTAAGGAAAAGATTTTAAGCCTTAAGAAGTACACCCAAGAGCATAAAACAAAGGCAACTATTCAAATCCTAAACTCATTCATTCCTTTCATCGGGATATGGGTTTTAATGTATTTAAGCCTAGACTATAGCTATTGGATTACTTTGGGGCTTGGCGCAGTGAATGCCTTTTTCCTTGTGAGAATCTTTATTATTCAGCATGACTGTGGACATCAGTCATTCGTTCAGAATAGAAAAGCACAAAAAATTATTGGCCATCTCTGTAGTTACTTGTCTGCTATTCCGTTCAGTTATTGGGCGAAATCTCATAGTGTACATCATAAACTAAATGGGCAACTCGAATTAAGAGATATTGGAGATGTAACTACTTATACAGTAGCAGAATACAAAGCAATGAGCAAAGGCAAGAGACTAGGTTACCGTATCTATCGCTCCCCTCTGGTGATGTTTTTGATTGGCCCCGTGTATTACATTTTCATTCATAACAGGTTAGCTAAAATTCAAATGCCCGCTTTTCAAAAGTTAAAAGGCAGTGTGATCGTAAGTAATTTAGTGATGCTAGGTATTTTCGCTACCCTCGGATTCACCTTGGGGTGGAAAGAGTTCTTGTTAGTGCACTTTACTACACTTACACTTTTTTCAATTATTGCCATATGGTTTTTCTATGTCCAACATCAACATGAACATGGTTACAAGCAATGGAAAAAGAATTGGGATTACATTACTTCTGCTTTAAAAGGAAGTACCTATTACAAAGTACCTAAAGTCTTTAATTGGCTGACTGGAAACATTGGGATACACCACGTGCATCACCTAAACCCAGCAATCCCAAATTACAATTTGCAGCAGTGCATTAAGGAAAACCCATGGCTGAACCAATTCCCAACGGTCATCAATTTTAGAGAAAGTCTAAGCTTGATGTCAAACAAGTTATGGGATGAAACGCAACAGCGTATGATCAGCTTTCGTGAGTATTACCGCATGGAGAAAATGGGTTTGGTCTAATTCATTAGTCCAATCTTAAGGCATCAACGAGTTAACTCAATTTCATATATGAGTTAACATAAAACATATTGCCTTTCTTGGTTTCCTGCCTTTGAAATAAGCCTCGGCAATAATACTGACTCCCCCTTGAAGGATCATCTATGCTCGTACATAAACGGTTCGTCATTGTTGTTATCTATGGCTATATTAAATATTCAAACAACAAAAATATCATGGTAAAATTAGTAGTAATGTATGGCCATCCTGAAGACCCAGCGGCTTTTGAAAAGTATTATGCAGAGACACACCTACCTATTGCAGGGGCTATTCCAGGTGTCAGTAAAGTAGAGCTGGGTAAATTCGTAGGAACACCTGATGGCAGTCAAGCTTCTCAGTATAGAATGGCTGCATTGTATTTTAGCAGCATGGAACAGCTTCAAGCAAGCATGGGCTCTCCCGAAGGAGTAGCCGCAGTGAGTGACATTCCAAACTTTGCAACAGACGGAGTTGACGTGAGTGTTGCAGAAGTAGCCTAACAACTATTTTGATTCGAATTCAATAGGCCGATTCTTTAGAATTGGCTTTTTTTATGCCCTCAAATAAAAACCATGGAAGCATCCAATTTCGAAAAGCAAATCTCATTCATTAAAGAAATCGATAAGCTGAAGTACATTCAGCGCAAGACCTCCCTCTTTAATAGTACGAGAAATGAAAACGATGCTGAACATAGCTGGCATTTGGCCATGATGGC
>DLQN01000030.1 GCA_002477595.1 Roseivirga sp. UBA7431 | reverse complement strand
GCTCTGGTGTTTTTATTTCCTTCCTTGATGACTATTTTCACATCCTATCGAGAACGAATCAAGACGCAACAGATGCCAGAAATCAATCCATCAAGGTTAGTTAACGAAGCCGAAAACATTTTAGAAAGTAATACTTGGGAGGATCGATATAACGTACCAAGTCCAAACCTTTATCCTTATCAATGGAATTGGGATTCTGGTTTTGTGGCCATGGGGTTTTCTAGATTTGATGTTGCTCGCGCCATAAGAGAGTTAGAAAGCCTATTTGAAGGTCAATGGGAAAACGGGATGTTGCCTCATATCATCTTTCATAGCAAGAAAAGAGAAGGGTACTTTCCCGGTCCTTCTTACTGGGAATCGAAAAATGTAGAAGGTGCTCCAAGATCGGTCGATACTTCAGGAATTACTCAACCTCCAGTGCATGGATTTATTTTAGAGAGGATATTTAATCAGCATTCCGATTCAGGCGATGTAAGAGATTTCGCAAAGAAATTCTATCAAAAAATTCTTCGACTCCATAGGTATTACTACGAGTACCGAGACCCCAATCACGAAGGCCTGGCGTTTATCTACCATCCCTGGGCTTCGGGTAGAGACAACTCGCCTCTTTGGGATGATTTAGTGAAAACGATCACGATTAAGCCGGGTGATATCCCTGCCTACAAACGTTATGACAACTTGAAGGCTGACCCTTCTGAAAGGCCGTCTGATAGAGACTATGACATCTATGTTTACTTGATGGAGCTCGGTAAAAAACATGGGTATGATGGGAAAGCAATTGCTCAAGAATCACCTTTTTTAGTACAGGATACCCTCTTCAATGCGATGCTAATTCGTTCGAATGAAGCATTAATTAATCTAGGCGCTGAATTTGGCTTTGATACTAAGGAAGTACAGGAATGGAATACCCAAAGTAAGCAAGCTTTCGAAGACAAGCTGTGGGTGGAGGAATTAGGGATGTATGCTCCTTATGACCTTCAGAATAATAAGCACATTGCCTTAAAGGAAATTGGAGCTTTTACGGCACTCTTTGCTGGAATTCCATCATTGGCTAGGGCACAAAGACTTAATGACTATATAAGCACCCTGGCTAATCGTCCAGAGGGCTTTCGTGTTATGCCTAGTTTTGATCCTGATCATTTGGTTTTTGATCCCAAGAAATACTGGAAGGGCCCTATATGGCCTCAAATGAATTGGTTGGTGTATCAAGGATTGAAACGGTATGATTTTAAAGATAGCGCTAACCAAGTCAAATCGGATTTTTTGGAATTAGTTGATAAATTAGGCTTTTACGAATACTTCGACCCCAGAAAATCTGTCGCAGATCAATTGAAAAATGGCTATGGAGGTGACCATTTTTCTTGGACTGCAGCGGTCGTATTAGATCTTATTGCTGATTAATGAACTACCTCGACTATTCAATTATTATCATCTACATCGTTGGCTTCTTATATCTAGGCTACCGCTTCAAAAACCAATCTGATAAAAACGATTACTACTTAGGAGGTAGAAGTTTTGGTTGGTTTCCTCTGGCGATGAGTACGGCTGCAACGCAGCTATCTGCTGTAAGCTTTATCTCTGCTCCGGCATTTGTAGGACTCAAAGAAGGTGGAGGGATGATTTGGTTGACGTATGAATTTGCCGTGCCATTAGCCATGATATTCCTTATGGTAGTCTTAGTGCCCTCCTTCTATAAGTCAGGTATTGTTAGTGTCTATGAGTTTTTAGAAAGGAGATTCGATGCAAGTACCAGAGTACTATTGAGCATAGTCTTTCAAATAAGCCGTGCTTTCGGTACTGCTGTAATGATTTATACCGTGGCAATTATCTTGGAAAGTGTCATGGGAATACCCATGTGGCAAAGCATTGTGCTGATAGGGATTGTCACTATGATTTACTCTTTGCAGGGCGGAATGAAGGCAGTCGTTTATGGCGATATGGTACAGATGATAATTCTCTTCATCGGTATTATTGTTTGCCTGGGTTTCGGCTTGCACTATTTAGGAGGCTGGGGGAGTTTCTTGGAAAGGGTAGATACAGAAAGGTTAACCGCGGTTGATTTCTCATCCCTTGGGTTTAGCGGTGATGAATTTGGCTTTTGGCCGATGTTGGTGGGAGGTTTCTTCCTTTACACCTCTTACTATGGCACCGATCAAAGTCAGGTACAGCGATTGCTTTCGGCAAGTAGTATGAAAACGATGAAGCAAACCCTAGTAGCAAATGGAGTGATGCGTTTTCCGATTACGCTGGCATACTGTATCATGGGGCTAGTCATAGGTACCTTAGCCTTATCTCAGACAGAATTTATTTCTCTAATTCCTAGCGATAAGCCAGACCGTATGATTCCGATTTTTATTCGGGATTATCTTCCAAATGGAGTAATAGGAATCCTGATAGTAGCAATATTTTCTGCTGCCATGTCGTCTTTGAGCTCAGCAATTAACTCATTGAGCGCAGCCTCGGTTGAAGACTTATTTGCTAGAGGAAAGAACTTAAGCGAGAAGCGATACATGAAACTTTCAAAAATGACTGCGTTATTTTGGGGGGCAGTATGTGTCGTGATTGCCTTCTTCGTAGGAGATATCGCAGATACAGTTATTGAGGCAATCAATAAAGTTGGGTCAGTTTCTTTCGGTCCAATCTTAGCCATTTTTGTAGCGGCTATCCTAGTGAAGAGAATCAATGGCTTAGGCGCCAATGTAGGTTTATTGACGGGTGTAGGCCTAAACGTTTATATGTGGTTGGCGGTGCCCGATGTCTTCTGGTTTTGGTGGAATGCAATTGGTGCAGTTGTAACTTTTGCGGTCGCTTATTTAGTAAGCGTACTCCGTCCATCTGCATCCACCCCTGAAGGTCAATTTCAGATTGAGCCCATAAATTTCAACCAAAAGAGTGTTTATTTACTGTTGGGATTCTTTGTCTTGATAGTCATTATTTCCGTTCTGTTTCCTTACTTTTTTTAACGAATGAGAGTTCTCGTTTGCCCTGATAAATTCAAAGGTTCACTAACGGCAAGTGAAGTATGTCAGGCTATCCATAAAGGGCTGATACGTTTCGACTCAGACATTGAAACTATAATGCTTCCCTTGGCTGATGGGGGAGAAGGAACGCTCGATGTACTTGAATCAGTCCTTGAAACAGAGCGTGTTGAGCTAATTGCGAATAACCCGCTGATGAGGCCCTTTTCCACTTATTATCTACAAAGTAAAGATTTGGCATTTATTGAAATGGCGAATGCTTCGGGGCTTCAGTTGTTGAAAAATCATGAAAGAAATCCTTTAAGCACAACGACTTTTGGGACAGGTGAAATGATCAGGCATGCCTTAGATCGAGGAGTCAATCATATCTATTTGCTCATAGGGGGCAGCGCAACAAATGATGGAGGCATTGGAATGGCCAAAGCACTAGGATACGATTTTGAAGTCAGCGATGAGAATTTTAAAGCAGATGGTGCTGGCTTACCGTTTATTGAAGGTTTAGTTAAGGATGATATACATAGCCGAATTGAGGAGGTAAAATTTACTGTACTTTCGGATGTCAGGACGAAATTGCTGGGTAAGGATGGTGCTTCGTATACATATGGTCGGCAGAAAGGTGCAGATGATAAGGCAATCGATCAGCTGGATCAGGGTTTGACTAACCTATCCATTGTCTTGAATAACGGTTTTGAGAATGTGCCGGG
>DLQN01000102.1 GCA_002477595.1 Roseivirga sp. UBA7431 | reverse complement strand
GCAGAACGATGAAACATTGTGTTAAACGAAAATATAGTAAATATCAAGATGCAAATAATAGCAAGCTTCAAATATCACGTTTTCTTTATAGGTTTACTGCTGTTAATACCAACTATTAGCGGTGCTCAAACAATTGTAAAAACCTCCAATGCATCTATTTCAGAAGAACAGGCCGCAAAAGAAATAAGAAGGTATATATTCCTTCGAACAGGAACAGCTCCTTCAATAGTTACTGCAAATACTTATACTTCTTTTCCTTCAGGAGATGTTATAGTTGTGGCTGAAAACAACAGTAGCATTATTACAGAGCTAAAGCCTGATTATGGCAGTGTTGATGCCCCAAGTTCTGATGATCGAATAGGATATCTTATCAAATCAATCAGTAAAGACAGCAGAAATGTTTTAGTCATATGCGGTGCCGATTCGATCACCACTTTAAGGGCTGCATATCGTTTTGCAGAACTTATCGGTTGTCATTTCAACCTGGATGGTGATGTAGTACCGGATGATAAACTATCATACCCAATTGATATCAGCGCGTTTGATGAAAAAGGCCTGCCCTGGTTTGAGATACGAGGGATACTTCCTTTTCATAATTTTCTTGCAGGTCCTGACTTTTGGAGTACAGAGGATTATAAATCTGTTATCACTCAACTGTCAAAGATGGGTATGAATTTCTTTGGCCTGCACTTATATACGGAAAAAGGAGATCCGAATTCTTTAGATGGTCCGGAACCACACCTTTGGATTGGTCACAAAGACGATGTGAACCTTGATGGCACTATAAAAGAGGAAGGAGCCTATGAAGCACACTGGGCAAGTACCTACCGTACAAAAGAGAATAGCTGGAGTGGCACCCCCATAAAAACAACTGGTTTTAGCAATGGTGCTGATAAATTATTTGCCTATGACGAAATGGCATCAGATGCTATGGGCTTTACACATCCTACAACTCAGTCAGAAAAAGCTGAAGTAATAAACAACGTTGGTTTTTTACTACAGAAGTCGTTTACACATGCAAGGCAAATGGGAGTAAAAACTGCAATAGGTCATGAAGCTCCTTTGGGATTCGAACCAGGTTATCGCAAACATTTAATTACAAAGGACTGGATTAGGTGCGTTCCGGAAGAAGTGCAATACAGAATGCGATGGCATGGAATCAATATCCCTGAAGATACTAAGATTACAAACGAGATCTTCAATAAAACATTATTGGAAGGTATGTTTACCAGAATAGCCAGAACACACCCCTTGGATTACTATTGGTTATGGACATATGAAACCTGGTCATACAACGGCCATCAACTAAGTAAAAAGCAAATAGAAAACGTTGCTTCAAATTACAAGTATTGCAACGAAGTATTACAAGAAACGAACGCACCGTTTAAACTAGCCACATTCGGATGGAAAGTAGGCAGTGCTGGGGGAGATGGCGATGCACTTGAATTTCATGATGATCTGCCACTGGAGGTACCCTTTGGTGGCTTATGGGATAACGCAGGTAGTATGTGGGCTGTATTACCAACAGGACGACCTGGATGGTCTTCATGCTGGTATGAGGAGGATTGGGGCTTGATACAACCACAGTTGAGAGTGATGGGGATATTTAATGAAGTTGGTCATAGTCTAAATAATGGCGGGGTCCAGGCACATATAGCCAAACATTGGCGTTTGAACTCGGTTGCACCTAATTCAGCTGCACACGCTGCATTGATATGGGAAAACAGAGGTCCCATTGTTGATGATTTGAGTACTGTAGATCAGGGACATAACAATTATCCCATGTTCGATATTTGGGAAACTTCTTTCAATCAGCAACCAGAAGATTTCGTGAATTGGATCACTGCATTCTATAGGAATTGGGCAGAAGCCAATTTTGGATCTGAAAGAGCTATCGAAATAGGCGACCTTTTTGCTAAAGCAGACAGATTAGGTGAACCCAAATTTACAGGAGAAGGAATTCAGGGATCAATTCCAAGGTCTTCCAGATTTTTGCCAAGCGCCTTAAATGAATTGGAAGACAATGATCCAACCAGTATTACTGATCCTACATTTTTAGATGCCATTCATTTCTATACTGAGTTTTGTTCTTATAAAGATGATATTGTTGGAACAGGAAATAAGGATAGATACATGTATTGGTATCACTTTTTTCAAGGCCAAATTGATCTACTTAAACTCGCGACCCACAGAGAACTATATGTAAATGAAATAAATCAGGCTGAAAATGCAGATAGCATCATAAATACATTTAGTAGATTGATGACACATGAAATTCAACGAGTGAGAAGTGTCTCTGAACTTGGGGTAATTGCACAATTACAACAATCCACGCTTATCGACCGAATCAGAGCAAGTGAAGAAATGGGAATTTCAATTCCAATCAGCACAGCTTATGAAGGTGAACCGCATGTTCGAGCTATGCCGGAGGTAAGTCAGATATATCAAAACGGTAGCTTTGACCAAAAAGTAATATTTATTGGTAATGGAACTGTTTCAAACACGAAAATGCATTATCGTGAAATAGGATCAACACTAGGCTTTTCTGATCTTATTCTCTCAAGTGTAAATAGTAGTGGCAATGTATTTAAAGCAAACATAGTTGATCCTGGATTTGATTTCGAATATTACATTGAAGGTACTATAGATGGAGATACGGTTACCTATCCTGTGACAGGTGGTAATGGTGCTAATAACATCAATAAAACCGTAATCAGAGTAATTGAGGTCCCTTTTGTGCCCACAGAACTAGAAGAAGTTAAAATACCTAAATCAAATGACAAAATAGAGCTTTTAGTTTATCCGAACCCTACAAGTGATTATTTCAATGTGGCACTTACACGAGAGATAAACGAAATACAGATATATAATACTTCCGGTCAATTGATCTTGCAAGTAAATGATACTAATGGACCTATTAGCATTACGGATTTTTCTCAGGGCAGCTATATTATAAGGGTAGTAACAAATGAAATTATTGGATACTCTAAGATTATTAAACTGTAGATGGCTTATAATAATGTATATGAAATTTTAGCACCCTTCGGGATGCTACGCTTCCGATATAACCTTGTGTCTAATTGATTATGAAATCCCCTCTAGTAATTTTTATTTTCTTAATCGGAACTGTTGTATTAACAGCACAATCGGCAAACATCGTTGATGCTGATGGTTGGACGAATGTAAGAGTAAAGCCATTTAAAGATTCTGAAGTGATTACTCGTGTCGTTCAAGGAAAGTTCTTTTTCTGAGCGGACCCTGAATACAGTAATGATTTTGGAGATTACTGGGTGACGTGAATGAATAGAAATTGTACACGGCATAAGCGTTCACACATCTTTCCCTACTTTTGATACGTAATACCGCAGGCATACGTTTATACTTGCACCCAACGAAAGATTGCTTACATGACTATCATTGCTGGACCCTGTGTGATTGA
>DLQN01000105.1 GCA_002477595.1 Roseivirga sp. UBA7431 | reverse complement strand
GGAGCTAAAATTGGAGAGAACTACGTCTACTACCCTAGTGGAAAACTCATGTGGTTAGAGAATTATACAAAAATCGCCAAAGATGGTCAGCTAACAGAATATTATGAAAGCGGCCAAATCAAGACTCAACAATTCTTTACTGGCGGCAGAGAAAATAAGACGTGGAAGACATACTATGAAAACGGACAAGTAGCTGCAGAATCGCCCTACTTAGAAGGTGTCCTAAATGGAGATGTAAAAATATTTTCTGAAGAAGGTGTTCTTGAAAAGACCATTCCCTATAAATTTGGAAGGAACACTGGAGCTGAAATCACCTACTACCCTAACAAAAAGAAACATACTGAGACTAAATTATTAGATGGGCAGAAGTCAGGTAGGTACTACGAGTATTATGAAAATGGTAAGGTAAAGGTAAAGGGGAATCACCTTTATGATGTCCGTCAAGGCAATTGGGAATACTACGACACTTCTGAGAAACTTATCAAGACAGAAAACTATTCTAGAGGTAGGCTCATGAGTAGTTCAGAAAATTGACTTCCTGCATTCCCTGATTTAATTTTTGACTATTTTTACCTAATGATTGAAGGCATCAAGGAAACGAACTTTCGGTTTCCAAATCAACAAGATTTTTATAGAGGTAAAGTAAGAGACATTTACTACTTCTCTGACTTATTGGTTATGGTTGCTTCTGATCGTATTTCAGCTTTCGATGTTGTACTTCCAAAGGCAATCCCTTTCAAGGGGCAAGTACTAAACCAAATCGCAGCTAAATTCCTTAAAGCAACTAGTGACATCGTCCCTAACTGGATTACTTCAAGTCCTGATCCGAATGTCAGTGTTGGTTTAAAGTGCCAGCCGTATGCAGTAGAAATGGTCATAAGAGGCTATCTAGCTGGTCACGCATGGAGAGAATATAAAGCAGGCAAAAGAATGCTTTGTGGCGTAGCATTACCAGATGGTCTCAAAGAAAACGACAGACTTCCTAGCCCAATCATTACGCCTACCACTAAAGCTATGGAGGGGCACGATGAAGATATTTCAAGAGAAGATATTCTTGCTCAGGGGATAGTTGTAGAGTCTGAGTACAAGCAGCTCGAAGCTTATACTCAAGCATTGTTTGCTAGGGGCACAGAAATGGCCGCTACACAAGAGCTGATATTAGTAGATACTAAATATGAATTTGGTAAACTGAACGGTGAAATTATTCTCATCGATGAGATCCACACGCCTGATTCTTCTCGTTACTTTTATAAAAAAGGATACGAGGAACGCCAACAAAGTGGCGAGAAGCAAAAACAACTCTCAAAAGAATTTGTGAGACAATGGTTGATTGAAAATGGCTTTCAAGGAAAAGAGGGACAAGCAATTCCTGAAATGACTGACGAAGTTGTTAATTCTATCTCCGAAAGATATATTGAACTGTTCGAGAAAGTAACTGGCGAATCCTTCCATAAGGATGGGAACCAAAATACTCTTGAAAGGATTGAAACGAATATTAGTACTTACTTACAGAATAGATAAAAGACATTATGAAGTTTAGCATAGATAAGCAAGACCTATACACGGTATTCACACTTGAGGAAGAGAAATTAGACTCAACATTATCACCAGACTTAAAATCTGAGCTTGTTTCGCTGCAAGCACAAGGCACTCAAAACCTGATTTTAAATCTTTCTACTACCAAATATGCAGACTCATCTGGACTTAGCGCATTGCTAACAGGGAATAGGGCATATGCTGAAAATGGAGGTGCGTTCATTCTTTCTGAAATCACGCCATTTGTAGATAAATTATTGACTATCTCTCAGTTGAACAATGTATTGACCATTTTGGCCAGTGACGAAGCGGCTAAAGACTTAGTCCTTGCCAACAGCCCAGAAGACGGAGAAGAGTAAGCTCCATTTTGGGTATACGCGTCAAAATATTAGGATCCAATTCTGCTGCACCTGCTCACCGCAGGCATCATACCGCTCAACTCATCAGTATTGAGGGGAAGTATTACTTGATGGACTGCGGTGAAGCAACACAGCTTCAGCTGAAGCGATATAAACTTCGAGCGCAGCGGATCAACAACATTTTCATCTCCCACCTCCACGGTGACCACTATCTTGGCTTAATGGGACTTCTTTCTACCATGCACTTAATGGGTAGAAAAGAGAAGTTAAACCTCTATGGTCCCAAGGGGCTCTCAGAGATCATTACCATGCAGCTGAAGTACTCTGAAACCGTATTTAACTACGAAATCAATTTTGTAGAAGTAGACACAACAATACACAAAGTGGTACATGAGGACGATTTTGTGAAAGTATACAGTATCCCCCTAAATCATCGGGTTCCATGTAGCGGCTACCTCTTTGCTGAAAAGAAAAAGAACCGTAGAATAAAGAAGGACACACTTCCAGCAGACTTTTCCGTCAAGAATATCATTCGCCTAAAACATGGTGAAGACATCCTAGATGAAGAAGGAAACCTACTCTATAAGAATGCAGCGTTAACCTTACCTGCTAGAAGGTCATTTACTTATGCCTTTTGCTCTGACACGAAATATGATGAGTCTATAATCCCATTGATTAAGGACGTTGATTTGCTCTACCATGAATCGACTTTCATGGATGAGCATGCGGAAAGGGCGAGTATCACATATCATAGTACTGCAAAAGAGGCTGCAACAATTGCTAAAAAGGCTGAAGTTGGAAAGCTAATTCTGGGGCACTTCTCGGTTAGATACAGGGAGTTAGAACCTATCCGTGATGAAGCTAGAACTGTGTTTGAAAATGCTGACCTTGCCATAGAGGGAGAAGAATTCATTTTAGAAGACTAAGCATGGATAAGTCTGTACTGGATAATAAGAAAACCAATCTTTTCATTATCCTCAGTGGTATTTTCATTACTAATGCCCTGATAGCAGAATTAATTGGCGGAAAGATTTTTTCAGTAGAACGGACCTTAGGTTACGACCCACTGGACATTCCCATGTTTGGAGATTTTGTACTTCAATTTAACCTTACTGCCGGTGTAGTCCTCTGGCCAGTTGTTTTCATTACCACAGATGTCATCAACGAATATTTTGGCAAAAAGGGTGTTAGGAAGATCACTTTCATAACCGTTGGATTGATCACTTACACTTTCGTTGCGATATACCTAGCCATGAGATTAGCTCCAGCAGATTTTTGGTTGAGTGTTTTTGGAACTGACGACAATGGGGCTCCTTTTGACATCAACTATGCTTTTGAGCAAGTATTAACGCAGGGCCTAAACATCATTTTTGCTTCATTAGTAGCTTTCGTTATAAGCCAATTCGTGGATGTTTATGTCTTTCATCGATTGAGAAAGCTAACTGGAAAGAATAAGATATGGCTTAGAGCAACCGGCTCTACACTTATTTCGCAACTAATCGACAGTTTTGTGGTACTCATTGTTGCCTTCTACCTTCTTGGTGGATGGTCATTAAGCCAAGTACTGGCAGTCGGTACGACTAATTATATCTATAAATTCTTAATTGCAATTACACTTACTCCTTTGCTCTATGTTGCCCATTATGTCATTGACCGATATTTGGGTAAAGAAACAGCTGAGATTTTAATGGAAGAAGCGAGTGATGAGAGTGATAAATCACTTTTCTAGCGAAAGAAATTATCTAGCATCACAGCTGTTGCAACACCCACATTGAGAGACTCCGCTCCACCTCTACCAGGAATAAAAACTGGTTTAGTTACAAGCGGTAATAACCTATCACTTATACCCTGAGATTCGCTCCCCATTAGCAAAACACCTTCTGGTATCAAGTTTTCGTCACGAACGGACTTACCACTAAGTAATGCTCCGTAAATAGGTAAATCAGAAGCTTTTATCAAATCATAAAGATCAGTGTAATGAACTTTCACTCTCGTGAATGAACCCATAGTTGAGTTAATCACTTTGGGGTTAAATACATCTGCAGTTTCTAAACTACAGAAGATGTTCTTAACGCCATACCAATCTGCGATTCTGATGATAGTCCCTAGGTTTCCAGGGTCCTTCACATCATCCAAAGCCAAGCTTAACTCACCTTTAGGTATATTAACTGAATTGACTTCGGGCATTTGTACAATGGCAATCGCAGCGTTATTAGATTTGAAAGTGCCAACCGACTCCAAGTCCACTGGCTTACATTCTATCAGCTCATTTACTGAGGATTTTAGCCCCGTTTCCAGTTCCTTAAGAAAATCTGAAGTACCCAATAAATAGTCGACTGCAAAATCAGATTGTAAGACCTCCAAAACCCCTTTGGCACCTTCAACCAAAAACTTTCGCTCTTGAAGTCTATATTTCTTTAATTGCAGAGATTTAAAGTACTTACTTAGTCGTTTAGAAAGCATATTCTGAAATATTCGTGAAGTTAGCCACTCGATTTATACTCTTCTTGTTTTTAGCGCATCTATTTTCTGCATGCTCAGGTACAAGGCATTTGGAAGATGGAGAAAAATGGCTTTATAAACAACGCATCGAAGGTGTGGATAGTAAGCTTGAAAACGAGGTAAATCAACTCATCCCCTTAAAGCCAAACACCAGGATCCCATTAATTGGTCCATTAGGTGCTGCAATCTATGAGCGCGGTGAAGATAATTTCGATACGACAAAGATTAACCGTAAGAAAAGGGCCTTCATAGAAGCTATTGACAAGAAAATTGAGCAGAAGTCTAGCGATGAAAAAAGGACTAAGAAGCTAGAAGCTAAAAAGAAAAGAAAAGTAGCCCGATTTGAAAAAAAACTGAAAGACGGAAACTTTCGAATGAAAACAGGTAGCCCTTTAGCGATTTATGACAGTTCTACAGTCCAAGGAATAAAAGAGCGAATCAATTCATTCCTCATCAATTCAAAAGGTTTCAGACAGGCAGAAGTTAGTACCAAAAAAACAATCAAGAAACGTAAAGTTTCATTGCGCTATCTCATCGAGACAGGACCTCGGAATGTTATCGATAGCTTAATTATCAGAACTGGTGACTCAGAATTAACTACACTTCTGGAAGCCAACCAATCAGCGTCATACCTTCTAAAAGGTGCTTTCTATGATAGGGCTTTGCTCGATGCGGAAAGGGCTCGTATTGAATTATTATTGATCGAAAATGGCTATTTCGGGTTTAACAAGGGATATATAGAATTTCAAATTCTTGAAGACCCGACAAAGACAGACCTCTGGGTGGCTACTATTATCAATAAACCAGCTGCTCAAGAATCCCATAGGTCATTTGAACTAGATTCGATAATTATTAACACCAATGGAAACGATCCGATCACTGAGACTAGAAACTACTTTGGTGTGAAATACAACTATGGCAAGTTCAAGTACTCTCCCAAATCGCTTGATGCAAGGTTAAGGTTTGAACCCGGTCAAAAATACAACTATACGGATATAGAGAATACTCAAAGACAGCTACTGAACATGGATCAGTTCCGATTTGTGAACATGAATTTTGACACAACAATCATCAAGGATAAATTCATCGCAAACCTTTACACTGCCCCCCTGCCAAAATTTCAATTGACCCAAGAATTAGGTTTTAATGTAACAGAAGGATTACCAGGGCCCCTATACAATGC
>DLQN01000049.1 GCA_002477595.1 Roseivirga sp. UBA7431 | reverse complement strand
TGACTCTTCGGTAGCTGCTGTTTTGATTCATCGCGCCATTGGTGAGAACCTGCACTGTATTTTCGTAGATAATGGGTTGTTAAGAAAGAACGAATTTGAGTCCGTCTTGGAATCTTACCAAGGTATGGGTTTGAATGTGAAAGGGGTTGATGCTAAAGATCAATTCTATGCAGCACTTGCCGGAATCACAGACCCAGAAGGAAAAAGAAAAGCTATAGGCAGAGTCTTCATCGAAGTATTTGATCAAGAAGCTAAGAAGGTTGAAGACGCTAAATGGTTGGGTCAAGGAACGATATATCCAGATATTATTGAATCTGTTTCTGTAAAGGGACCATCGGCAACAATAAAATCCCATCACAACGTTGGTGGTTTGCCAGACAAGATGAATTTGAAGGTCGTTGAGCCTTTGAATACACTTTTCAAAGACGAAGTAAGAAACGTTGGGCGAAGTTTAGAGATCGATCAAAATATTCTAGGTCGCCATCCTTTTCCAGGTCCAGGCCTAGGTATCAGGATTTTAGGAGATGTAACTGCTGAGAAAGTAGCTATTTTACAAGAGGTAGATTATATCTTCATTCAAGGTTTAAAAAACTATGGTCTATATGATGATGTATGGCAAGCGGGCTCTATGCTTTTACCGATCCAATCGGTGGGAGTAATGGGTGATGAAAGAACGTATGAGCGTGTTGTAGCACTAAGAGCTGTTACCAGTGTAGACGGAATGACAGCGGATTGGTGTCACCTACCTTATAACTTTTTGCAGGACATCTCTAACGAGATTATTAACAAGGTAAAAGGAGTAAATAGAGTGGTTTATGATATCAGTTCAAAACCACCAGCAACCATCGAATGGGAATAAGAAAGGGACTTTTTCTAATAGTAGTTCTTCTGATAATTTCTGTAAGCCAAGGCTTTTCTCAGAATATCAAAGCACTTTTTGATGAGGGTAAAAAACTCTTTGACCAGAAGGAGTATGCGCTTGCACTAGACAAGTTCGCTCCATTAACTTCGGTGAACCAAAGCAATGATCTAGTAAAGTATTCTTCGTACTACTACGCCATTGCCGCGTATAAATCTGGTGATAATACGACTGCTAAGAATATGTTCAAGCAAGTCCTTCAAAAGTATCCTGACTGGGCTGTAACTGAAGATGTGAACTATTGGTTAGGGTACGTAGCAGCCCAAGAAAATGATATACTGGGTACTTTTCAATACTTCGATTTGGTTAATAAGCCTGACTTAGAGGTAAATAAAGCGGCCCTGAAAGCAGTAGTGCTGTCTAATACTACTGACATGAAGGGACTCTTAAAGCTTTTAGATCAGTATCCAAACGATAATCTTATCGCTTCACAACTTGCAAACCAAATACTCTCTCAACCCGTGCATGAGCAGGATATGGAATTGCTCAGTAACCTGCAGTCAACCTATGCTTTGAATCTCGACTTGGGGATTGATGGAATAGAGTATTCCCCCAAGAAATCTACCTACAATGTGGGTCTGTTTTTACCTTTCTCCTTTAGTAGTGATTCAGCAATGCTCGTCAGGGCAATGTCCAATTGGACGACTAGAATGTATGAAGGAGTCGCCTTGGGTGTTGAAAAGCTTAAAGACGAGGGCATACAGGTTAACTTGATAAGCATAGATACTAGAAGCCTTGAAACCAGTTTAGAAGATCAAATTGCAGCAGGTGATTTTGTGGACTTGGATTTAATTGTTGGTCCAGTTTTTCAACGCGAAGTTGAGTTGATGGCTGATTTCTCTAAAGAGAACAAAATCAATATTATCAATCCGCTGTCATCCAATGGTGATATCCTAAAGGATAATCCGTTTGCATTTTTATATTACCCGAGCAATGAATCGATCGCGATCGAAGCGGCAGAATATGCGAAGCAGAATTTCAGGCGTAACAAGAATGCGGCTGTTTTTTATAGTGGATTTTCTGATGTGGCACGTGCAGATATGTATCGTCAGATCATAGAAAAGGACTCCTTTAATGTGACCATTTTCAGGGAGGTCAGGCCAAATGAATCTGTGAATATTCAGCAATGGTTGATTGAGGAGGAAGAACTAGATAAAGACTCAACTACGACAGCTAACATGATGGCTGAAATGGATTCGCTGCGTGAAGCAGGTGAAGAGGAATGGGAGATTTACAGCGAAAGAGATTTCGTATATGACACATTGAAAATATTACCTGACAGCATTGGTCACGTATTTATTGCATCCGATATTTCATCACTAGCCTCAAGTGCCCTGAGTGGTATTGAAGGCAGGCCTGATACAGTTGAATACCTGTCTTCATCAAGGTTTTTAACCAATGAGAGTTCTATTTCTTTCGATCAGTTAGAACGACTGAACGCTACTTTTTTAGGAACAAACTTAATTAATTATAACACTGACGCTGTTAATGAGTTTAGAAATAGGTATGTAGAAGCATACTTAAAAAGTCCGATAAAAGAAGATCGTTTAGGCGATGCTTACATTGGTTATGATATTGTCGTCACTTTCGGGCGGCTCTTAAACGAATATGGGAAGTATTTTCAAGTGGGGGTGAAGAGAAGAGATGCTTTTGAGGGAGAACTTACCGATAAGTTCAATTATAGGCTTTCCAATGACAATCGCTACATACCTGTCTTGAAGGTGGAGGCTGCGACTATCGTGCCTCGAGAAAAACACTAATTATGAATTCACCAGTAAAAAGTCAGCGTCTTTTCGAAGAAGCGCAACACTTCATTCCAGGAGGTGTAAACTCTCCAGTTAGAGCATTCAAGGCAGTTGGAGGAAATCCATTATTTATCAAATTCGCCAAAGGTGCTTTTATTACCGATGAGGATGATAACCAATACATTGAGTTGTTCAACTCCTGGGGTCCGATGATCCTTGGTCATGCAAATGAAAGAATAGCCGATGCTGTAAAAGAGGCGGTTGAGGGTTCTCTTTCCTTTGGCGCTCCTACTGCCATGGAAGTAGAAATGGCAAAGCTCATTTGTGCAATGGTGCCCAGTATTGAAAAAGTACGTATGGTTAACTCGGGTACAGAAGCCACCATGTCTGCGATCCGCTTAGCACGAGGGTATACTGGTCGTGACAAAATGATTAAGTTCGAAGGCTGTTATCATGGACATGGAGATTCTTTTTTGATTGCTGCCGGCAGTGGAGTCATGACATTAGGGGAGCCAAATAGTCCGGGTGTTACACGTGGTGTAGCAAAGGATACATTAACGGTTCCTTTCAATGATCTGGAACGCCTAGAGGAAGTTATTAATGCAAATAAGGATCAGGTAGCTGCTATTATTGTTGAACCTGTCGCTGGAAATATGGGCTGCACGTTGCCAGCCGAAGGGTACTTACAAGGAATGAGAGAGCTTTGCGATGCTAATGGCATTGTATTGATTTTTGACGAAGTAATGACTGGTTTCAGACTTT
Organism: Roseivirga sp. UBA7431; assembly: GCA_002477595.1. Classification (GTDB taxonomy): domain Bacteria; phylum Bacteroidota; class Bacteroidia; order Cytophagales; family Cyclobacteriaceae; genus Roseivirga. Next base: position 1,076 of record DLQN01000049.1, on the reverse strand, counting down.
CTAAAGCTGGAGCACAGGGTGTTTATGATGTTAAGCCTGACTTAACAACTTTAGGTAAAATCATTGGCGGTGGAATGCCTGTTGGTGCTTATGGCGGTAAGAAAGAGATCATGGATTATGTTTCCCCACAAGGCCCAGTTTATCAAGCGGGAACGTTGTCTGGCAATCCGGTTGCCATGGCGGCTGGAATGGCAATGCTTACTCAAATTAACGAAAGTGAGTCTATATATACTGACTTGGCAAATACTACTGAAGCGATTGAAAAAGGATTTCAGGCCAACCTAGATGAATTAGGCTTAGGCTATACAATGAATCGAATTGGTTCTATGGTAAGCCTGTTCTTTACAGACCAGAAAGTGATTGACTTCGATACTGCTAAATCATCTAATACTGAGAAGTTTGGACTTTACTTTAGGGAGATGCTTAACAACGGGGTCTACTTACCTCCATCTCAATTTGAAACATTATTCATTTCTACATCCATAACCGAGGACTTGGTTGGGCGTATTGTTGAGGCGAATAGAACTGCACTCAAAAAGATTCACTAGTAGTACCAGAAGCTGATAAATAATTCAAGGAAGAAGAATACTTGCAGGAAGATCAAATAAATTACACCCACTAGGTTGAATTTAACCAGTGTCTTAAACCATCCTTGTTTGTAAACCTTTAAAAAGGAGGTATAAACGTAAGTACTGGCGCCCACAAAGAATAACCCGCCAAATAGGCCTCTCCATGCTGAAATATTGGCATCGGGAAAGTTGCCTTCGGTTATAATTTTAAAGATGATTAACAGGCCTATGCCATAGGCCATATAGGCGAAGGAGTGTACGTGAAGTGCATGCACTACATGTTTGATGTATAAATGTTTTCTTCTAACGTAGAAGAACTTCAATACACCCGCAAATAATGGGATAAGGATGAACATCATAAGGGGCAAATTGCCAAGGACAAAACCTTTGAATCCTTCATCGTTCACAAATATTTTTCTTACCTGACTATTAATATGGGCTTCTTGTTCCTCATCAAAGAAGGTTTCACCAAATATGTTACCCTCGTTTATGATGGAGTCCATAAAT
>DLQN01000064.1 GCA_002477595.1 Roseivirga sp. UBA7431 | reverse complement strand
CGAAAGGTGACATCTCTTGTCAACCTTTTGGGTTTGAGTATTGGCATTACGCTGACAGTATTATTAATTCTGTATGCACAATATGAGTTGGACTATGACAAGTTCCATCATCAGCCAGAACAGACATACAGACTCCTTAGGATGGAGGATTTGGGGAATAATACCCAAATCGTAGCGAAGACCAGTCCACGTATCATGCTCTCCTTAACAGAGGAGTTCTCAGAGATCGAGAGTACTACATTGCTTTTTAAGCATTGGAACGTGCCCTTGTTGAGTCAAGAGGATAATGGTTTTTACGAAAAAGACTTTCTCTTTGCGGACTCCTCTTTCTTTGATGTATTCGGGTATGAATTGCTTCTCGGAGATCCTGAAACGGCTCTTTCCGAACCGAACTCATTAGTGATCACCGAACGGATGGCCAAAAAGTACTTTGGTGATGAAGACCCTCTTGGTCGCGTTTTGAGGTATGAGCTGAAATATGACTTAGTCATTACTGGGGTTGTAAAAGAGGTAAGAGATGTGGGGGCTCATTTTGAGTTTGACTTTCTAGCTTCTATGCCCACTTTAACTAGAGTGATGAATTCAGATGTCCTCACAGGAGCGTATAATGGATTTTATAGTTACATACACTTTCGGCCGGGCACAGATATTAAATCTTTCAATACTCGGCATCAAGAGTGGTTGTTCGATCGATTTCCAGAAGAACGGATCCGCTTACAGCCACTTTTAGATATTCATTTAAGGTCAGATGCTATTGCTGAGATAGAAGAGCAAAGTGACATCATGTTTGTTAGAGTTGTTCTTATCATTGCGATAATAGTCATCATTTTAGCCACCATTAATTATATCAATTCTGCGGTTTCGACTTCTGTTGAGAGGTTGAAGGAAATGGGCGTTAGGATGGTTTCAGGCGCTTTTGCACAACATATTTACTTTCAGTTTATACTCGAAGCTATTCTTACTATCTCCATATCAATTGTCATGTCGCTCATAGCCTTATTCTTTATGATTACACCTTTCAATGGGATGCTAGATACCAATCTAATACTCAATCCTATCGTTCAGTGGGATATTTGGTTGGTCATTGCGGGGCTAATTTTCTTGACCGCCATTATTTCAGGAATGGCTCCTGCCATAGTAATTATTAGGATGGAACTGACAGATGTATTGTTAAATGTAGTGACCCTCGGAAGAATTGGTTACCTGAGAAAAGGCTTAATGATTTTTCAGTTTGTAGTATCCGTAGTTTTGATTGTGGGCGCGGTAACAATTAATAGGCAAGCTGATTTTGTCAAATCTAAAGACCTTGGCTTTGATCAATCTAGTGTAACGATTATTCCTATCAGAGATAGAGGAGTACATATTGGCTACCAAAGCCTTAAAGATGACGTACTTGGAATTGCAGGAGTCACATCAGTCTCGAGGGCAAGCACCGTTCCGGGTAGGCCTTATGCTACCAATTATTATAAGCTTGAACCAGCAGCCTTAGACTCAATTCTAATGAATGTTGGGGATATTGATGACCACTATTTTCAATCTTTAGGAATAAGATTATTGACAGGAACTGACTTTGAATTCCTTAAAGATGAGTCGATAAATCCAGTGGTTGTTAACGAAACGGTCCTTGAGGCTTTTGAACTAGGGGATCCGTTGGAGGCATTGGGGAAGCCAATGTATTATAATGGTGAGAAGTATATGATTGTAGGGGTCATTCAGGACTTCAATTATGAGACACTGCACAATAGGATTCAGCCATTGGTTTTTCAGCCAGGGGTAGCCTTAGAAGATTACATGATTATCAAATATCAGGGCGTTGATGAGGACCAAGTTGCTGAACAAGTATCTGGCTTATGGTACGAAACGGCCTATGAACAGCCCTTCACTAGAACCTCGCTTACGAATGATTTAGCATCACTTTATCAGTCTGAGAAGATTTGGGGAGATATTGGTAATCTTTCAATGATAGTCTCGGTAGTGATCGGAGCGCTTGGTGTTTTTGGATTAGTGTCTCTAGTGGTTCAGAAGAGATTCAAGGAAATGGGTTTGCGGAAAATATTTGGGGCCTCTCACGGCAATATTATTGGCATTATATACAGCGAATTTCTTTCAATACTCTTTGTCACAATCCTTATTGCTGTTCCCTTGGCTTATTTTCTGTCACAATTATGGCTTCAAGATTTTGCCTATCGAATTGCAGTGCCGATTGATGGCTTCGTGATTGCTATAGCACTCCTTGCTTCCGTTACGTGCTTAGCAGTCTTATTTCATACCCTGCGTGCTTTGACTAAGGATCCTATCAATGCATTGAGTGACTAGGAGATCGCTTGCAGTTTTTGATTAAAACTGCTAATATCAATTCTTAAACTTAGCGTGTATGATTTTAGGAGTATCAGGATGGCTTGTAGATAAACTTAATGTTCAAGAGTAAGCAGTTCGTATCGGTTTTGTGATTGCCTTCTTTTTATTTGGGCTAGGCATTGGTTTTTACCTTATTCTTTGGCTGGTAAAAGTCTTATCAAAAGAGTAATAGGCGTTGTTAAGCGTTTTAAGATTGAGCTTAATCATTTACGCTGGCCAAGGCGGAGAGCTCCATGGATAAGGTTATGTCAAATTGATCTGGGTTCTGTAGTACTACATTCCTTCCAGCAATTTCGACTTCTAACGTGAGTCTTCCTTGGAGTATCGACTGACTGGCAAACACAAGCCCATCTACCACTACACTGCCTTCTGTGTTATTGTAAATGACTTCCTTAGCAAGTACAACTTGATTGTTGTTCAGTGTAACCGTATTTGCAAGGTTGCTGATTGAAAAAGTTGTCAGTCTCCTAGGTAGGCCATTGTTGCCGATTACACTTATAGTGACTTCAAAAAGCCCCGCAGAATTGACATCATCCCAGCCGCTTATATCATAGTACATAGCGCTAATCGTAGGATCGAAGAATTGGTCAGCATCCTGAACATCAAAATCTTGAATACTTATGAAGGAGACCTCTTGATAGGATGCTGGAAATGTAATCGGGATCGTTTGGTTAGCAGGAAGTCCTCTCCAGTCTATGGTAAAGACTTGTTCTATCTCCCCTGTTATGATGTCAAATGGGGTGCTATCACTACCACTTGAGCATGAAGCCAAGAGTCCGAAAAGTAAGAAGCTAAATATGTTTCTTTTCATCATTTTATTGTCTGGAATGTCAAAACTAATGAATTCTAATTTTATAACGTTCTGTTGACAGAAACGCTACATGGGGAGACGTATTTTACTACTCTTCGGATAGTAATTTTAGCAATACGCCATTGGTCCAGCCGAAGCCATCTTGGACAGGGTACTCACCCCCGCCACTGAGTAGGTTAGTATCTTCTACATTATACTTTTCCATCAGTTTTCCTGTGTTCTTGAAAACTTTGACGTTAAGCGACACCCATCGTTCTTTGATTTGGCCGGCTAGTTGATCGTGCCCATAGTTGCGTAGACCTTTAATAGCCATCCACTGGAGGGGTGCCCATCCGTTGGGAGCATCCCATTGTTGACCCGAATTAAAGTTTGTGGTGACGAGACCACCATCTCTTAATAACTCTTTGTCTATCATTTTCGCTACACCTCTTGCTTGATCTGCACTGCAGATTTCAAAGAATAAAGGAAACGCAGCAGCAGCATTGATAGAAGTAGTCTGTGATTTTTCTAACCAATTATAATCAAAGAAGTAGGATTCATCCTCATTCCAGAAGTAGGTATTTATGGCTTCTTTCCTTTTTTCGCACAAGGCATAGTATTCCTCATACTTAGCGGTATCTCTATTTTCTTGATGTATACTGGCAATTAATTTTTCTAAATGATACAGTAGGCAGTTTAAGTCTACTTGTACCAGGTCGGTCGTGCGGATTGTTTCAAGTTTGTCAAAATCTGCACACCAGCGGGAACTAAAATCCCATCCTGATTCGCAAGCGGCTCTAATGTTTAAGAGTGTCTTTTTACCAGCCTCTCCTTGTGATTCAATTAGCTCCACATCATCCTGATACATCTCTGCCCTCGGATTTGGAATGTTGTCAAAGTGACGGTTCAACATCGAGCCATCTTCCATCAAAACCACCCGCTTAAAAGTAGGGGAGTCTGCGCTTAGCTTGTCTGAGCCTTCCATCCAGAACTTGTGTTCCTTTTCTAAGGCCGGAAGAAATTGGTTAAGTATTGACCTATCTTTTTCTTCTGACAATAAGGCAACCATTAAAGAAAAGAAAGGCGGTTGAGAACGTCCCAGATAATAGCTTCTATTGCCATTTGGAATGAAACCAATCTCCTCAATCATCCAAGCAAAATTCTTGATCATGTCTTCGATCATCTCAACTTTTCCACTTACCGCAAGGCCAAGCATGGTAAAGTAACTGTCCCAATAATATATTTCATTGAACCTGCCACCTGGAACTATGTATGGGTATGGGAGCTGGACGAGAGTTGAATAGAAATCATTTTTTTCGGGTGTTCTCGCAAGGATAGGCCATAGTTTGTTGATGTGATCAACCACTGGAGCCTCCTTGTCACTTACATAATCAATCTCTCTAGTTGGCGCCTTGGCGAAATGCTGATTGAAAAAAGCTTTTAGGTCGAAACCTGTCGATTCTTTTTCACTCCTATACTTGCTCAGGACCTTATTTGGAGATTCTTTGATAATTGCATCTGAGATTTCTTTACCATCTTCCCACAAGCCAGAGGCATGAAGGTCAACAAAGAGTTCTTGAAGGTCTTTTTCTAGGTGAAGTACTTGGCTCATATTGTTGGTTCTGTCTTGGTGACCTTTAAGTTAAGATTTAGATTGTATAAATTCAGCAGAACTTCAAATCAGCAATGTCAAAATCTATAATTGTTGTAGGCGCAGGTGCTTGGGGTGGATGGACAGCATTCCACTTACAAAAGGCAGGCTTTAAAGTAACCTTGGTTGATAAAAACGGGCCAGGAAATCCACTCTCTGGTAGTGGAGGCAAGACGCGCATCATTCGAATGGCCTATGGAGGAAGTCAGGTCTATACCGATCTGACAGCAAAGTCATTTGAGCTTTGGGAGAAGTATGCGCTTCAATGGAATGATCGGCTTTACCATCAAAAAGGTGCTTTATGGATGTTCAATGGCATAAATCCGGCCTATGCCGAATTGTCAATCCCTCTGATGAAGGCAAGGGGTTTCCGCCTCGATCCGCTTGATCTTCAAAACCTTGCCATTGAATATCCTGAGATCAACTTAGCGGATATAACAAGTGCTTATTGGGAGCCTAAGGTTGCCTACTTAGAAGCAAGCCGCGCTTGTGGTGTCGTAGCACAGAAATTCAAGGAAGCCGGAGGAAACTACCTCGAAGCAGAGGTGACAGGTATTGACTTCGAAAAGGAGAATATTTCAGCTTTAAGGCTTAAGGATGGTTTGACCCTTCAAGCCGATGAATACGTGTTTGCATGCGGACCATGGTTGACGAAGCTGGTGCCAACTTTGAAAGACTACATTTATGCATCAAGGCAAGAGGTCTATTATTTTGAAGCTCCCGATCATTACAAGGATTTGCCTATTTGGTTAGAATTCAGGAAGGACGATCAGATGTTCTATGGCATTCCCGACCACTTCGGCCAGGGTTTCAAATTTGCCTATGACGAAAGAACATGGTCTCTCGATCCAGATAAAGACGATCGGGCAATAACAAATGAAATCTTGGATAAAATGAGGGCCATTTTGATCAATAGATTTCCGGCACTCAAGGAATCCGTAGTGCTGAAACACCATACCTGCGTTTATGAAAATTCGCTAGATGGAGATTTTATCATTGATCGAATCCCCAAAGCTACGAATGGGCTATTCTTGGCCGGTTCTTCAGGGCATGGATTTAAAATGGGGCCAGCCATTGGTCAACTTATTACTCATCACCTCACTGGGAAAACAGCAATACCCAATGAGTTCTTATTGAACCGATTTTCCCAGGGAATCGATCGGAAGAGTCAATTTGAGGTTTGATTTATAATTTTTAAATCATTGTAAGTCAGTTATATACGTCCTTTTTACAAAAAATCATTAAGTAGTTGTAAGAAAACGATGCTTGCGAAGTACTAACTTATTGACAATTCGCTAAATGACTGAACTACAACAATCTCAAGTCTTTAATGACTGGTTGAAAGACCATAAGGCCATCCTCTTTAAAGTGGTACGGGCTTATGGGTTCAATCTAGAAGACCAGGAGGATCTCTTTCAAGAGATGGCAGTTCAGGTTTGGCGATCTGTCCCAAAATTCAGGAACGACTGCGCAGTCACCACTTGGATGTATAGAATTGCGCTTAATACTGCTCTTAAATGGACCAGTAAAGAGCGTAAGCATCAGGAGGGGCGAGAGGATATTGATCAAAAGGCACATGTTTTAACCGAGCAGTCAGATTTTTCTGATCCGAGGTTGGACTGGCTATACGAACAAATTGCTCGCCTAGAAAATATAGACAGGTCTTTATGCCTCTTATTATTAGATGGATTTAGTTATAAAGAGATGTCTAAGATCGTGGGTATTTCAGAAAGTTACGTAGGTGTAAGGATCAACAGAATCAAGAAACACCTGAGCAAACAATCAGAAAAAGTGACGTAAAATGGAGTTCGAAGAAATGAAAAAAATATGGGACGCACAGAATGGTCAAGCAATGTATGCTATTGACGAATCTGCTCTGCACAATCGTGTAATCAAGAAGAAGAATAAGGCAAGAAGAACTGCCGACTTAACAGAAAAGATATTTATCGGGGCCAATATTATTGCCGCTACGATGATCTTAGTGCCAAGTCTATTAAAGGACAAATACAGTATCTCAGGCAGCTTGATGATGGTCATAATGTACCTGACTGCAGGGTTTATCCTTTACATCAGAAACAAAAGACTTAAAGTGCAAGACAACTTCGATGATAGTATGGTTGGCGATTTGGACAACGCCATCGCCACGTCAGACTATCAGATCAAGTTTTCGAAGACAAGTCGTTTTTATTTGCTGTCTGTGGTATTATTGACATTGGCTAGTCTTGTCGAATCAGGTGCCGCTTGGTGGGTCATACTGCTAGTGACTATCTTTTTTACAGTGACTTACCTAGCGTCGCGCTGGGAGCATAGAACCTTCTATGTGTCACAGAATAAGGATATCAGGGCCATGCGTGATAAGATCATCAGCATGGAAAGTGAGGCATCCGAAGACGAGTTAGATCAGCAGATCTAAGCCCTAATTCATCAACAAATTTTATCAATAAAAAACCGAGGCAACTGCTTCGGCCTGGACAACTACGTCCTATTCAAATCAAAAATCACTATCATGAGATCTTTTCAATTAATCATATTCGCCATTTTAATCAGTTTTAGCCTTGCTGCGCAAGATGTTACAGGAGATTGGTATGGTGAGGTTGGAAACAATAGCAAAATTCAATTCATCTTTCATCTGTCGAAAGGTGCAGAAGGCTTAACTGCTACGCTTGATATCCCTAGCCAGAACCTGAAGGGTATAAAAACCAAGGAGGTAAGCTTCGAGGACAATCAACTCTATATTGACGGGAAGAACTTGGGCTTTGAATACAAAGGAACATTTCGCCCAGACAGTGCCGATATCAAGGGTAAATTTATCGAAGGACCGAATGCTGTCCCATTGGTTTTAAGCCGAGAAAAACTGAAGGCTATTAAAGCCAAAGTAAGACCTCAGGAACCTGTAAGACCGTATCCTTATCAGGAAGAAAACGTGACTTTTGAGAATGCAAAAGACAATATTTCCCTTGCGGGAACGCTGACTTTACCCAATACCGGTGATGTTCATCCAGTAGCCATCTTGATTACAGGAAGTGGGCCTCAAAACAGAGATCAAGCAGTTTTTGGGCATAAGTCTTTTTGGGTGTTAGCCGATCATTTAACTCGTCAAGGGATTACAGTGTTGCGTTATGACGATCGTGGGGTGAATGAATCCACGGGTAGTTTTTCTGAAGCTACTACGGCAGATTTTGCTACCGATGTAAAAAGTGCGATTGATTACCTGAAAACACGAAGTGATATTGATCCAACGCAAATTGGCTTAGTAGGCCATAGCGAAGGAGGAATCATTGCGCCCATGGTGGCAGCCAATTCAAAAGATGTCGGCTTTATGGTAATGGCTAATTTTGCTTGCGATGTGTTGGAGATTATCAATACTATAAATCAAAAAGTAGATGAATCGCTTTCGGTTAGAATAGGAATTCATAGCGGACCTGTTGTGGCAGGTGTGATAGGAAGTAGCAAAATAGCCTATGATTTATGGGGTGAAACTGTGAATGTAGCTTCTCGATTGGAATCGCACGGAGAGACAATGAAAATTTGTTGCTCTCAGGAATTTAAAGCTCAAATATCTGGCGATTTTGTCTTCAAAGACTTCGGTGAAGTTGAGCTAAAAGGAATTGGGAAAACCCATGTTTTCCAGATGAGTCGCTAGGATAGATATTTAATCAATTAACCAACCCGCAGCCGCATTAAAAAGTCATCCTGGAGCTCACTGCCCAATTGAAATTGACGCGTATCGAAGATCTCCATGCCCTGCCGTTTATAGAACTCAACTGCCTTGACGTTCTTCTGCCAAACCCCCAACCAGAGCCAAGCGGATTCCCTTGATTTTGAGAGGTTCAAACTAAACTCAAAGAGGGCTTTACCAATTCGCTGACCTTGGGCAAATGCCTTAACATAGATCCTTTCAATCTCCAAGCCTTGATCAGATGTGTTCAGCTTCAAGTAGCCAAGTACCTCGCCATCGACTGTCGCAAAATAGAATTCAGAAGTACTAGCATCGAGTTGTGCTTGAACATTCGCTAAGCTGAAGCTCTTAGCCAGATAGGCGTCCAAATTCTCTTTGGAATTCTGCGCTTCGAAAGTTTCACGGAAAGTACTTTCACCAAGGACACGGAGTAAATCCACTTCACTCGGTTCAATACGTCTGATGATTAAATGCTTAGACATGCCATAAATTTAGTCCTTGTTCATGTGGTCACCAACAATGATGTTATCAAATGCTTTTGAAATCATATTAAGAAGTGAATTGCAGTCAGACTTGTCTTTGAAAATCTTTATATTTCATTCGTTCAGCGTAGAAAGATATGGAGCCTAAGATTCGAATAATTGAAAAGTTTAATCATAATGT
>DLQN01000103.1 GCA_002477595.1 Roseivirga sp. UBA7431 | reverse complement strand
ATCCTTAGCAGAACCACCCACACCGCATTTCGATTTAAGCGTCTTACCCAAATCCTTTAAGTCGTCTTCTGTACCGATGAAACCTTCTACTAGCGTCACCTGCTTGCCTCCTCTGCTCTTTTTATCAAGCATTACTTTGAGGTTTTGATCCGCTGGAGCCAACGTTTCGGCCTCAGCGTCATTATCATAGTCATAGGAAAAGTCAGCGCTAGTAGAGTAAACTACTCCAGAGCGGCCTTTATCACGATTATTCTTTTTTGCCATAAATTCAAAAGTACTAAAATAGCCCACTCTAGCTCAACGTCAAAGCTTTATAAAGAACATCTCACAGGAGCTGCCCCAAACCAAAAAGAACCACGAAAGCAAGGGTACTCAGTGCCATTTGCTTTAAGAATGGATCTAGCTGAGCAGCGGTCGTTTTATTCTTTACGGCCCTTGCGTTAACTAATAACAATGGTACTGTAAGGACGAAAAGAAACTGAGTATAGGCATTATAATTTAGACTTATATATGCTACACAAGACAAAAATCCTACGGATAACAAAAACCAATGGTATCTGACCGCTGCAGCCCTTCCTAGCCTCACTGGTATAGATTTTTTACCTGCTTTTACATCAGATTCGATATCCCGGATGTTGTTCACATTGAGCACCGCTACAGAAAAGAAACCGATTGAAATAGCTGGCAGCAAATAATCCCAGTTCAGTTTTCCTTCATAGAGATAGGCACTGCCCATCACGGCCAGAAAGCCAAAAAAGACTAAAACACTGATATCGCCTAAGCCAGCATAGCCGTAAGGTTTATGACCTGCTGTGTACGTAATCGCTGCAATAATAGCCAGTGCACCGATTCCTAAAAACAACAAAAAATTGAATGTCAGCCATCCAAAAGCGACATAAATCAAGCCTATCCCGCTGGCCAATGACAGGAGCACAAAAATGATAATGGCCTGTTTCATGGCTTTTTGAGAAATCACACCTGACTGAACAGCTCTTGATGGGCCTTCTCTTTCAACACTATCAGCACCATGAATTGAATCGCCATAATCGTTGGCAAGGTTCGAAAGCACTTGAAGCAAAATGGTAGTCAGTGCGCATAGCCCAAAGACCAAGGCATTGAATGCACCAGAGGCTGCAGCTAAAAAGGCTCCCATTCCTATAGAAGCTAGGGCCAAAGGCAAAGTCCTAAGTCTAAAAGCTGCCAGCCAATTCTTCATACTATAATTTAGAAGTGATTGCCTCCTCTAACGGATTAACTGCTGAGGGATAAAAACCGATTAAATTACCTTTCTCGTCAAGGAGATACTTACAGAAGTTCCAATTCGGAACTTTCCCTGATTGCTCCTCTAACCACTTGTATAGCTCATTTTGATCTTTTCCAACCACAGATATTTTTTCAAACATCTGAAAAGTGACGCCATAGTTTTTCTGACAAAACTGCTCAATATCTTCATTCGTTCCAGGCTCCTGCGAACCGAAGTTATTTGCAGGAAAACCAAGAATTTCGACTTTATCACCAAATTGCTGATGTAACATCTGCAGGTCCTCATATTGCGGAGTATATCCGCATTGAGAGGCTACATTGACTATCAACACTTTCTTGCCTTTATATTTTTCAAAATTGATGGACTGACCATCAATGGCATTCATACTGAAACTGTGGAAGCTCATATTGCTAGTGGTTATCGGGAAACAAAGAAGAAGACTTAATACTAGATATCTCATTTTACATTCGATCAGGCACTGTAATACCCAATAAACCCATACTCACCTTGATTGTTTGTGCTGTTAATGCAGAAAGCGCCACTCTGAACTGTTGTAGCGTTTTGTCCGACTCATTGAAAATCGATAGCTCAGCATAAAAACGGTTGTAATCCTTAGCCAAATCATAAACAAATTGAGCAATTATCGCTGGAGAATAAGTTTCAGCAGCAATTTTCAGTTTATCAGGGTATTGACCCAAAGCATAGATCAGATCTTTTTCCATTTGATGAATGTCATTTACTCGATCAAAATCAATATCATCAAAGCTTACCCCTAGCTGATTTGCTTTTCTTAGAATTGAGCTAATTCGTGCATGAGTGTACTGGATAAACGGCCCAGTGTTGCCTTGGAATTCAATTGACTCTGCAGGGTTGAAGAGCATTCTCTTTCGAGGATCGACCTTTAGCAAAAAGTACTTAATAGCACCCAAACCAAGCATTTCATATAGCTCTCCTGCTTGTTCAGTCGTGAACCCATCGATTTTTCCAAGCTCTTCGGTTCTAGACTTAGCAGTATTTGCCATTTCCTTCATCAATTCATCAGCATCCACCACAGTACCCTCACGAGACTTCATCTTACCGGATGGTAAATCGACCATGCCATATGACAAGTGATAACAAGAAGATGCCCAATCGTAGCCCAGTTTCTTTAAAATTAAGAACAGGACTTTAAAGTGGTATTCCTGCTCATTCCCTACTGTATAAATCAATTGATTAAGGCCTGGATAATCATCGAAACGCATCAACGCAGTTCCAATATCTTGGGTCATATAAACGGAGGTACCATCCTTACGTAGTAACAGTTTCTCGTCTAGTCCCTCACCTGTCAAGTCTACCCAAATTGAGCCGTCTTCCTTCTTAAAGAAAACACCCTTTTCAAGGCCTTCCATTACCCGATCACGACCTATCAGATAGGTGTCACTTTCGTAGTAGAGTTGGTCAAAATCAACTCCCATTTTTTCGTAAGTGGTATTAAAACCATCATATACCCAGCCGTTCATTTTCTCCCATAAGGCATATACTTCTGGATCTTTCGACTCCCACTTCTTGAGCATTTCTTGCGCTTCAAGCAAGATGGGAGCTTCTTTTTCAGCATGTTCTTTCTGAAAACCTTTGGTCATCAAATCGGCAACTTCTAACTTAAAAGCTTTATCGAAAGCCACATAGTACTTTCCAACAAGGTGATCGCCCTTTAGGCCTGAAGCCTCTGGGGTTTCCCCTTCGCCAAACTTTAGCCACGCTAACATGGACTTACAGATATGGATGCCGCGATCATTGATGATCTGTACTTTATGAACATCGTTGCCCGCAGCTTTCAAAATTCTGGATACCGAATTCCCTAGAAAGTTATTCCTTAGGTGGCCCAAATGAAGGGGCTTGTTGGTATTGGGAGAAGAATATTCTACGACTACTGTTCGACCAGTAGGTTTAGCCTTGAATAGAGAAGAAGCGCTGATGTCCTTCCCATTGAACATCCCGACAAAGCTCTGTAATTGAGAAGCTTCAGAAATGGAGATATTCAAAAAGCCTTTCACTGTATTAAAAGCAGAAATTACCTCAGTATTTTCAACCAAAAAAGTACCAATTTGATTTCCAGTCTCTTCAGGATTCTTCTTTGAGAACCTAGCGTAAGGAAAGGTCACAAAAGTGTAAGTTCCTTCAAATTCTTTACGCGTTGGCTGCAACGCCACATCATTTGGCGCTAAATCGTAACTATATAATGCTTTCAAGGCATCAGATATACCTTGTTTAATCTGTTCTTCCATCAATCAGAAATTCTTAATCAGAGAGTCGGTAGTTGCTTCGAGTATATCGAAAGCGCTCTCCGCCATCCGGTTTTCAGTGTCCAAAGTTGGGTTCACCTCTACAATTTCCCAACAACAAACTCTTTTATCTTTTATCAACTCTTTATTTAGCTCAAAAGCTTCCTCTTTTGACAGTCCATTAGCTACAGGAGTTCCTGTACCTGTAGAAATTGAGGTATCTAAACTATCCACGTCAAATGAGATGTAGATTTGATCACAATCCTTCAGCACTTCCATCGTCTCTTTGGCTATGGCTTCTACTCCTCTTTCATGGACCTCCTCCGTCTTAAAATTACGAATACCGTATTCTTCAATGATATGGTCTTCAGGTGCTTCGGTATCTCTCACTCCTATAAAAACAATATCCTTCGGTGATATTTTTGGTCCTCTTCCTCCAATTGCTTTGATCCTTTCCCATAGTGCTTCAGTCTCTTCTTCAACATCATTCACTTCACAAGCCTCATTATCCATAGCAGTAACCATGGCCAAAGGCATGCCATGCATATTACCAGACGGGGTAGTATATGGAGAATGGAAATCAGCATGCGCATCAATCCAAACAACGCCAAGGCGCTTGTTAGGGTCTGCCTGCTTGATACCACAGATAGTACCTGCTGCCGTAGAATGATCCCCTGCCAATATTATTGGAAAAAGGTGCTCTTTTCGTAGCTCAGCGATTGTATCACAAACGCGATTGAGCATAGTATGTACTCCCTCTCCATATTTAGCGTACTTAAACTGAGGTTCTCCAAATAATAATTGATTCTCATCTTTAACACTTACCGGCTCAAAACGCATAAAGAAATTTGAATGCCTCTTGATACTCGCAATTTTTAGCGCATCAATGCCCATACTTGCACCCCGTGTTCCAGCAGCAAGTTCAGACCTCACTTCAACTAATCTTATTTTCCTCATTCTTTGTAGTTTACAAAAGACTTACAAGGTACATTTTTGACTTGGTAATTGTGAAAATTTCTAAAGACTTCACTCTCAATCCGAGAAAATTATGCTACCATAAAAAGTACGCTGACAATTTCTGACTTTCTAGTGTTCACAATCCACGATTTGTTGCAATATTTGTATTCGTTTTAAATGCTTACGCCACAGTGAAAAGCTACTTTGATCTGATAGACCAAACCTTTGAATTCCCTACAGAAGAATTCAAAGTCAATGGAAAATACCTTGAATTTCAAGGGATCCCGCTCCACGATGTAATCAAAGAGCATGGTACGCCTTTGAAAATAACCTACCTCCCGAAGATTTCTGAGAATATCCAGAAGGCAAAAAAATGGTTTAGAGAAGCAATTAAAAAACATAACTACAAAGGTGATTACACTTATTGTTATTGTACCAAATCCTCTCATTTCGAGTTTGTCCTTGATGAAGTTTTGGACAATGATTGTCAAATCGAAACCTCCTCTGCCTTTGACCTCCAAATAGTCAAAAGTCTTTATCGAAAAAAGAAGATAGACAAAGATGCACTCATCTTGTGCAATGGATTCAAGCGCCCATTATACGTAGACTACATCCAAGAGCTGGTCAATGACGGCTTTCAAAATTGTATCCCAATACTGGATAATTTAGGCGAGATAGAAGAATATAAGGGACGCATTGATAAAGACTTTCAAGTAGGGATTCGAGTAGCGGCGGATGAAGAACCCAATTTCGAATTCTACACCTCGCGTCTAGGTATTCGATATAGCGATATCAACGCACTATATACGGATCAAATAAAAGGTACTAATGCCAAGTTGAAGATGCTTCATTTCTTCATCAACACTGGCATCAAAGACAGTGCATATTACTGGAGTGAACTGAGCAGGTTCATGTACAAGTATTGTGAATTGAAGAAGATTTGTCCCGAACTCGATACAGTCGATATTGGAGGAGGGT
Source organism: Roseivirga sp. UBA7431 (assembly GCA_002477595.1). Taxonomy (GTDB): domain Bacteria; phylum Bacteroidota; class Bacteroidia; order Cytophagales; family Cyclobacteriaceae; genus Roseivirga. Next base: position 3,613 of record DLQN01000103.1, on the reverse strand, counting down.
TTCCTATTAAAACCTCGATGACTTTCGAATATGATTATGCCTACATGGCGGATCAGATCATCGAAAACATTAAGTGGATTTGCGATAAGAGTAATGTACCAATGCCAAATATCATTACAGAGTTTGGCTCTTTCACTGTCGGAGAAAGTGGCGCGATTATGTACTCGGTTTTAGACCAAAAACTGCAAAACGACAAAGAACTTTGGTACATGGTGGATGGTTCTTTTATCACCAGTCTACCAGACGCTTGGGGAATGAACCAAAAATTCATCCTTTTGGCCATTAACAAATGGGATCATCCCTTCCAAAAAATCAACATGGGTGGCCTGACCTGTGACAGCATGGATTACTATAATTCTGAAGCACACTCATCCGAATTATTTATGCCATTGATCGAAGAAGATGAAAATCTTTATGTTGGTTTTTTCCATACTGGTGCTTATCAAGACTCATTGGGTGGATATGGAGGTATTCAGCACTGCCTAATCCCCGCACCTAAGCATGTATTAATTGACAAAGATGAAAACGGAAAGTTGGTGACAACGGTATTTGCGGAAGAGCAAAAACATGAAAGCATGTTGAATATTCTCGGCTATTAAGCCTAAGCAGCTTATTTCAAAAGGCTCAAGACTCTTTCTGGAGGCCTCCCCAGCTCAGCTTTGTCGCCTTTAATGACAATTGGTCTTTCGATCAGTTTTGGATATTCAACCATGGCCTCAACCCATTCACGATCTGTTAGAGACTTCCCCTTGAACTGCTCCTTGAAGATAGTTTCACCTCTTCTCACTAAATCAAATGGTTTGATTCCGAGCTTATTGATAATACCTTCTAAATCAGATACAGTAGGTACATCTTTTAGGTACTCAACAATTTCTATATCAGCACTAGACGCTTGAAGTATTTTGAGCGTTTCCCGACTTTTAGCACAGCGAGGATTGTGAAGGATTTGAATCATATGTTTAGCCTAACCCTCGAGTCGAAACGATATAATTGCCCTTACCATTACAGTTAGGACAAGGTACGCCTCCAACAATTTCTCCAGAGCCTGAGCAATAATAACAAGTAACAGACTTTGAGTGTATTTCTTGACTTCTTACGATAGGTGGTGGCAATATTTCTTCTCTTGCTGCTTGCCTTTTTTCAAACGATAATTTTATCGCATTGACATTAAGCAAATCAGGATAGGTTTCCAGCATCACCTCAATATTGGAAAACTCCTCCACTTTGGCGTCTTTTTCAACAATCCACTTCCTACCAAATCTTGCGTAATAAGCTTTCTTCCCTTGATAGGAATGTACTTTTCTTGATTTCATCTTAAGACCCTTGTTTTGATTTCTAGCTAATCAGCACTCCACAAAGATAAAAAAAATAACTAGGCGTGTTATTTCAAAAGTTATTTCAAATTTAGTAAAAAATTAAATCCATGGAACAAGTTCAGCTTAGCGAAAACCTCAGTATATCCAGCATAGTACACGGCATGTGGCGCTTAACAGATTGGGGGTTTTCGGCAAAGGAATTGATCAAGTTTGTAGAAGAATGCCAAGCACTTGGCATTGACACATTCGATCATGCCGATATCTATGGAGACTATATGGTCGAAGAAGAGTTTGGCAAGGCACTCGGTTCTGTCCCTAGCTTGAACAAGCAATTAAAGATTGTAACCAAGTGCGGTATACAGTTACTGTCTGGCAACCGCCCAAACACTTACATCAAGCACTATAATACCAGTTATGACCATATCATTTGGTCTGCTGAAAACTCTCTTGAAAAACTCAAAAGGGAAAATATCGACCTGCTATTGATTCATCGACCAGACCCGTTCAACGACCCTTCTGAAATCGCAAGAGCATTTACAGACTTAAAACAATCAGGAAAGGTCAGTGAATTTGGTGTCTCTAATTACCTACCAGCACAATTTGATAGTTTACAGGCTCACCTGGATTTTCCTTTAGTCACCAACCAAATTGAAATTTCCGTTACTGCTTTGCAAGAGTTTGATAACGGAACGATCGACCTGTGTCAGGAGGTTGGGATCTCACCTATGGCATGGTCTCCTCTGTCTGGTGGAAGTGTATTCAACGGGGAAACTCATCGCTTCCTAACCATCAGGAATGTACTGCATAAAATTAGTGATGCGCATGGAGTAACAATAGACCAAATCATGTATGCTTGGTTACTCAAGCATCCAGCGAACATTATCCCAATAGTTGGATCAGGCAAAATTGAAAGAGTTAAAAGGGCTGTCGATGCCTTAACAATTGACTTAACACGCCAACAATGGTTTGAGTTGTGGGTCGCATCAAAAGGCGAAAACGTACCTTAAATAAATAAAATGAGTGATCTAAGCTATCCCATTGGCCAATTTGAGGCCCCTGCAAACATAATACCCGAACAAATCACCCAATGGATTGATGAGATTGCAGCGCTACCGCGCTTAATGGAGTCAGCTGTAGCAGGTTTGTCTGAAGCCCAATTAAACACACCCTACCGAACAGAAGGTTGGACAGTGCGCCAAGTGATCCACCATATGCCTGATAGCCATATGGGTAGTTATTGTCGTTTTCATTGGGCACTCACTGAGGATAAGCCAGTGATTAAAGCTTATGACGAAAAGGCCTTTGCAGCAATGGACTACCACGAAGACGTCCCAATTGATATCTCATTAGGACTTTTGAAGGCCATTCATGCACGCTGGGTAATCATGCTAAGAAACCTCAGCCCTTCTGATTTAGAGCGGACTTTCGTTCACCCTGAAACTAAAGAGATTAACGTTCTTAAAAACGTTATAGGATTGTATGCATGGCATGGGAAACATCACCTGGCGCATATTTTATCCCTTAAGAAACGACTGAACTGGTAATTCATACTAAAGTATGACCACCATTACCACCTGAACGATCACATTTGAAATAAAAACTATGAATGATAAAGAAGAAACTATCAATGGCACAATTGGTTGGATAGACCTAACCGTGCCCAATGCCGAAAATGTTAAGGATTTCTATGCTGAAGTAACCGGATGGAAACCTGAGCCAGTCTCGATGGGAGACTATAATGACTATAACATGACTGCTAATGGAGAACCAAAAGCTGGAGTGTGTCATAAAAAAGGCTCGAATAAAAATATCCCCTCTCAATGGATGATTTATATTAACGTAGCGAATCTAGATAAGAGCGTAGCCGCAGTAACTGAAAATGGTGGCAAACTGCTTTCCGAAATTAAATCTATGGGGGCGTATGGCCGAACTTGCTACATCGAAGACCCCGCGGGTGCCGTTTGTGCATTATTTGAGCCTGCTTAACAAATTGTCTTTTACGCTCAAATGAAATCATTTACTTTAGGGCCATTGGTATCTATTCTATGAAACAGCTGGTCCTATTTTTATCCCTCAATCTTTTTTTACTCTCACCTGACTTTGGGTCTTCTAGCCCTATTCAGGATAACCCATATCTATGTGCTGCTAATACTTTGGCGATAAACCCTAGGCTTTGTATTGACATCACTGAGGTACCTGGCTATATGTACAAAGACTATTTAGCCACTGCTGTAAAAAAAGATGGCATCAATTCTTCTTCCTTCAACGAGAAAAAGCCCGATTTTGAGAAATGGAAA
>DLQN01000071.1 GCA_002477595.1 Roseivirga sp. UBA7431 | reverse complement strand
CTCGCCTCTTTTCCTGCCGAAAGGGTTACGCGTACTTCTTCCATCCCAAGGGTAGATTCGTCCGTACTCTTCGTTTTCATCAAGGTAGACAGTACCAATGGTTGCTTTTGCAGCATATTCCCACTCTGCTTCATTTGGTAACCTAAACTTTGGTAAGTAAATGCCCCTTTCAATAAACAGTCTTTTGTTCATCGGCTCGTTCATGTATTCAACAATTTCTTGCTGATAATCATCAAAGTCTACTACGGAGATAACTTGTTTTTCACCATTGTTGTCGCCAATTACTTGTCCACCAATGCCTAATTCAAATGCTCCACTTGTTTCATTTTTAACTAAAAATTCTTCCTGAAAGGTTAATGGCAGGTCTTCGAAATCCATCTTAAATATCTGCTGCAGGTTAACGAAGTCTGTCCTCCAATTAGAATAATCAACTACTTGCCTCCACGTAACCCCAACAACTGGATAGTCATTGAAACCTGGATTGCTGTAGTAGTTTTCGGCATAAACATCGTTAAACGAGAAACTACTCGTCCAAACCTCATCATGAGGTATAATGTCTAGCATCATTTTAGGGTTGCTTTTGCTATGCGTTGGCCCTTCTAAGTCTGGAATAAACGGAAGAATTGGCTCTGCTGCGCCTTCGTTTTCCTTTGAGCTAGCGTTTTCAATTTCAATGTTTTTCGGAAGGCTTAGGTCCTGTGGGTTGTACTGATAGTATACATACTCTCTCCAGTTCTTATTTGTGACTTCTGTTTCGTCCATCCAGAAAGAATTAACAGTAACAGTTCTTTCAACATTGTCTCTCGAGCCATAAAGATCTTGCTCAAAAGAGCCTAGAATAGTTCTACCTCCTTGTACAAATACCATTCCGGGAGGGTTTGGTAATTTCTTGCCATAATAAGGTTTGAAGCCTAAGTTGCTTTTCTTAGTCGCGTATTTAGCGCCAGTAGTAGTGCTTTCGCTAGATTTTTTAGAGCAAGCACTGATAGAGAATAAAAGGAGAACACTTAGAGTGCCAACTTTCAAATAACCCGCTGCGTTTTTCATTTTTAACTGTTTAAGCTTATTCAGGTGAATAATGAACTCGCTAATATACATTTATACTGAGTCTATCACAAAATCAACCTTCTGAATCAATGTCTAAAACGAGATTAACAAAGGGATATTTCAAAAATTGGATAAATATTGACGGAATTTCGGTGACTCCCCTCGAGGGCTTAGAGGTGAAGTTGGTCTATCTATACATCACTTAATCAGCGTATATTGCCTTTCAGTCAATGCAAAACAGGCACTTGCTATAAATCTCTTTTATTTGAATCATGAATAAAAACAAGCTCTATTGGATGCTACAGTTTGGCGGCTGGGGAGGGCTAATGCTTACGAGCTTTCTGGCGATGGCGATGTTTATGCCGCTTTTGCCTGCCCTGGGCACCAATCTGATGGCGATCTTGCTTGGCGTCTTTATAAGCCATCTGTATAGAGGGTATGTTAAGCGTAAAAACTGGAAAGATTTAAGCATTCCGAAGCTTTGGCCAAAAGTGCTGCTGGCCAGCGTGCTGCAAGGTACTTTGTTATCACTACTGACCCTGATATCATTAATCGCTGTCTTTATGTTGATTGTTGGGAGTGACCCTGATGCCATTAACAAGCTTATCGGGATTCCACCGATGGAAGGAGTAGATGAGGAAGCCATGCAAAAACTTAGGCAGGCGAGCCTTGAAAATTTCTCCGGAGGTAAAATGATAGTATTTCTGTTGAGCTTCGTAACGAGTTTTGCCATCTATTTCATTTCCTGGTCAGCATTATATTTTGCTTATCAGTATTTGCAAAAAGCGAGAGAGATGGAAATCGAAAAGTGGAAAATATCTGCTTCTGTCATTGATGCTGAGTTGAGCACACTTAAGGCACAAATCAATCCGCACTTCATGTTCAACAGCTTGAATAACATTCGGTCATTAGTGGCAGAGGACACTGAAAGGGCAAGGGATGCAATTACTCACTTGTCAGACTTGTTAAGGTTCTCTATTCAGTTTGATCAATATGAAAAAGTATCCTTAGATAAGGAATTAAACATAGTAGAGGACTACCTTAAGCTTGAGGCAATTCAGTTAGAGGAGCGCTTGAGATATACTTTTGATATTGACAAGAGTTCCCGAGAGATGTTAATTCCACCAATGATTGTTCAAACGCTGGTAGAAAATGCCATCAAACATAGTATAAACAACCTACCGAACGGGGGAGAGATCGTGGTGAAAGCAGCAGTGAATAACGGCTACTTATTAATCAATATTACCAATACGGGTCAAATGAAGCGTATCGAAAAGCCAATCTCCAGTGAGCAAAGAAGGGGGATCGGAATCCAAAACGCTAAAGAACGGCTGAGACTACTCTATGGCGAGAATGCTAGCTTGACAGTACAAAACCTGAACGAGAAGGTGGTTTGTGCTACCGTAAAAATTCCATTGAATGTTAAAGAAAAACGCACCTCATGAAGACACTGATAATTGATGATTCGAGATTGGCCAGAAATGAGCTGAAAAGGTTACTGAAGGAGTTTGACAATGTGCAAATAGTTGGCGAGGCTGCAAGCGCAGATGAGGCCAAGGAAAAGATTAATGAATTGAAACCGGACCTTATCTTTTTGGACATTCAAATGCCTGGAAAAAATGGTTTTGAGCTGCTAGAAGAGCTCGAAGTATTGCCTGAGGTGATCTTTTCAACAGCCTATGATGAGCATGCGCTTAAAGCATTTGAATACAATGCTTTGGACTACTTGGTCAAGCCCGTTCAGAAACAACGACTAGCAGGGTCTGTTTCCAAGGTCTATGATAAGATCAAGAAAAGAGAAAACGAGCAGAACAGCAATCAAGAGGGAATACTGACTATCAATGATCAAGTGTTCGTGAAGGATGGTGAGCGTTGTTGGTTTGTTCAGTTGGCAGAGATCAGACTTTTTGAGGTGAGTGGTAATTACACCACCGTATACTTTGATACGTCTAAGCCGATGATTACGCGAACCCTGAATTATTTGGAGTCAAGGCTTGACGAGAAAACCTTCTTTCGCGCAAATAGGCAACAGATTATTAACCTCAAGTGGATTGAGCGCATTGAACCATGGTTTAGTGGAAGCTTGCGGATTTACCTGAAGGGAGGAGAAGAAATTGATGTTTCAAGACGGCAGACGCTTAAGTTCAAAGAGCTAATGAGCTTTTAGAGGCACACGGCTTCATTTTTGGAGCGTATTCTACTCTTGAAGCATCTCTTTAAACAGTGCTTTTCCTTCGTCTACTGAATTAACCTCATTAAAAGTCAAGATTAACCGGGTTCTATGTTCCTTCATCTTGCTCTTTCGAGGCCTCTGTTGTACGAAGGCTATAATTTTACCAAAAATGGGAGATTGAAAATATGCTTCATTTTCGGATGGCATAAAGTAGCACTTCATTACCTCATTTTTCATTACGACTTTCTCAAAACCCAATTGTTCTGCTTGCCAACGTAACCTAACTGTTTCGACCAAGTCTTTAACAGCCTCTGGCATTGCCCCAAAACGATCACTGACATTGGTGATGAATTCCTGCAGCTTTTCTTCATTCTTGATACTATCTAACTTCGCATAGAGGCCTATTCGCTCAGAGATGTTCGACACATACTTATCAGGAATAAGAATTTCCATGTCCGTTTCAATGGTGCAGTCTCTTTCCACTACTTTTGCGGCCTCTTTGGTTAGATCCTTTACAAAAAGATCTTTAAACTCATTGTCCTTTAACTCTTGAACTGCCTCGTCAAGAATTTTATGATACATCTCGAACCCTAGGGCTGAAATAAGCCCTCTCTGTTCTGCCCCTAACAGGTTTCCGGCTCCGCGGATATCCAAATCACGCATAGCCACTTTAAACCCATCCCCTAAATCCGAGAATTCTTCAAGAGCACTCAGTCGTTTTCTGGACTCAGAGGAAAGTCCAATCGATGGTGGCGTTAATAAATAACAAAACGCTTTTCGATTGGATCTACCCACGCGACCACGCATTTGGTGCAGGTCTGAAAGGCCAAACATATGCGCATGATTTATGATAATCGTGTTGGCATTTGGTATATCAAGACCAGACTCAATGATGTTGGTAGAAACGAGCACATCATATTCACCTTCGATGAACTTCATCATTCTCTTTTCTAACTGGCTACCTTCCATTTGTCCATGGGCAATACCAATGCGAGCATCTGGGACAAGCTTAAGAATGATATTACCGATTTGTTCAATATCATTGATTCGGTTGTGTACCACAAAGACTTGTCCGCCTCTGCGTAGCTCAAAGCTGATGGCGTCACGCATAATCACTTCATTGAAACCGTGAATTTCGGTAGTTACGGGCTGTCGATTAGGCGGAGGAGTAGCGATTACACTCAAATCACGCGCGCCCATTAATGAAAAATGGAGGGTTCTTGGAATTGGTGTTGCTGTTAAGGTCAAGACGTCTACGTTAACGCGGAATTCCTTGAGCTTGTCTTTGACTTTAACCCCAAACTTTTGCTCTTCATCAATTACTAAAAGGCCGAGGTCTTTGAACTGGACATCTTTATTGACAATCCTGTGCGTTCCGATCAAGATCTCAGTTTTGCCTTCTTTAACACGCGCGAGTGTCTCTTTAATTTGTTTTGGTGTCCTAAACCGGTTGATGTACTCCACCTTAATTGGAAACTTTTCCAATCTTTCAGAGAAGGTTCTGAAGTGTTGCATGGCCAAGATAGTTGTTGGCACAAGTACTGCCACTTGCTTTCCATTAACGGCAGCTTTAAACGCGGCACGAATAGCGATCTCTGTTTTTCCAAAACCCACATCTCCACAAATGAGCCTGTCCATTGGATGGGATAGCTCCATATCATTTTTGACATGTTCTGTAGCAGTTGCTTGGTCAGGAGTGTCTTCGTAAATAAAGGAAGACTCAAGTTCGGCTTGCATAAAGCCATCTTCTGAAAATGCAAAGCCAGGAGCGCTTTTCCTTTTTGAATATAGCGTTATCAAGTCTTTGGCAATATCTTTAACCTTTCCCTTGACGCGTGTCTTTTTATTCTCCCATTCCTGACTCCCTAGTTTACTAATAGGAGGCTGAACACCCTCTTTTCCGGTATATTTTGAGATTTTGTGTAGGGAATGTACACTTACATAAAGCAAATCATCATCGCGATAGACTAGTCGAATGGACTCTTGAAGCTTTCCATTGACTTCATTTTTTACCAAACCCACAAAACGACCGATACCATGATCGATATGCGCCACATAATCACCAGGGTGAAGCGAACGCAACTCTTTTAAGGTAAGCGCCTTAGATTTTGAGTGTTTGGATTTACTCTTATACTTATGAAAACGATCAAATAATTGATGATCAGTATAGCAAAGGACTTCTCTATTCTTATCGATAAAGCCTTCTCTCAGACTAATATTGATCGGAAGAACCTTTAGGCTAGGGTCGAGCTCAAGAAAAATCGTTTCGAGACGGCTAATCTGGTTAAGTGATTCGGAGGCAATGCAAAGGCTAGTATTTCGAAGTTGCCATTGGCCCAAGTTTTCTACTATGGAATCAAAGTCTTTGTTGAATGACTGCTGAGCCTCTACTTCAAAATCGAAAGTGTAATCTGCCTTTAGGTAAGCCCTGCTGCCAAATTCAAGTTGAGTATAGCCTTTAAGGTCGGCCTTAAAGGTGTTGTGCTTTTCAAAAAGCTCTTCAGGACTTAAAACAATTTGGGCATCAGTTACCCCAAGTATCTGATCGAAGTTTTCAGTCGCCTTGATAAAGTATTTTTCAATCGTATCTAAAGTTTGCTGATAATCTTTAAACCAGATTTTAGAGTTTTTAGGGATAAAGCTGAGGAAGGACTGTCGTGTTTCTGCTAAAAGCTTTGTTTGAACATTTGGGATAATATTGATTTCCTTAATGTTTTCCTTACTCAGCTGTGAAACCGGGTCGAAAGTCCTAATACTGTCGATTTCGTTACCAAAGAGCTCAATTCTATAGGGCAAGTCATGCGCATAAGAAAAGACGTCTAAAATACCTCCTCGAACAGAGAATTGGCCTGCTTCATAAACAAAGTCAGTTGGCTCAAAGTCATACGTTTGCAATAATTCAGTCAAAAACTCCACGTCTAGTGCCTCGCCAACTTTAGCGGTAAACGTATTCGATGAGAGTGATTTTTTGTTGATTACTTTTTCGGTGAGCGCTTCTGGATAGGTTACGATTAACTCCCCAATGGATGCTTTGTGATTGATTCGATTGAGGATTTCTGCCCTCATCAGGATGTTGGCGTTCTCAGTTTCATCAAACTGATAAGGTCTTTTGTATGAAGTAGGGAAGAGGAGCACTTCCTTTTCTCCCATCAGGTTTTGCAGGTCATTATGAAAATAGGCAGCCTCTTCTTTATCGTGTAAAACGAAAATGTTTGTCTGCTTATTGATCTGATAGGTTGCGGCTGCCACAACAGCATCAAGACTACCGACCAGCCCTTTCAGTCTCAGGCGCGTGGTCTCATTCGGCCTAATTCTTTCCGCTATGGATTGAATGACCGTATCCTCTTTATAAACCTTGATGAAATCTTTAACCTTCAATGGATGTGTCTGGAATGGGTTGCAAATGTACTATTTTTCAAATATCCACTTGTATAAGTGCTTCTCGACTTAAGCAGATTTTTTTGTTGCTTCACATAACCCTTTCGTTTAAACAATTGTTAGAGACGCCTAATGAAAAGAGCAAAAGACAAATTAGACTTTAGGAAAGAGGCTTTTAAGCGTATTGAGGAGATGCACCCGCACATGGTTTTGCTTTATGTAAGCATGATCGGTAGTGGTGTTATCTTTTTGTTTACCATCGTGGCATTTACCGCTTCAAGGCCCGAAAATCTTGAGTTCCTTAAGATAGACTTTCCAAAATCGTTTATCGTGAGCTCATTTATCATGCTCACTTCGAGCTTTAC
>DLQN01000001.1:3821-10196 GCA_002477595.1 Roseivirga sp. UBA7431 | reverse complement strand
ACGATGTACTGATCAGTACACCAATACCAAATTCCCAGTATAGGTGCTCCAAACAAAATACCTGTCCATGGGAAATCTGGATGATCCATTGGTTGCCACATATCAAAGTAGCTATCTCCTACAGTAGCGCGTAATTCACCCCAGCCTCCTAAGGCATTCAGCCCAAAAATTGTCACGGCAATAGAGCCGCCAATCAGCACAAACATTTGAATCATGTCTGTATAGAGTACTGCTTTTAGCCCTCCAAAAATGGTATAAACTCCTGTCGCAACAACTATGATGAGTGCTCCTGTCCAAAAGGAAACACCAATTGCCGTAAACACGATGGCGCCTGCCGCAATTGTTACAGATATTTTCGTCAGTATATAGGCGGCTATTGAAACCCATGTGAGGTAGGTCCTTGCTCCTGGCGAATATCTTTTTTCTAAGAATTCAGGCATGGTATAAACGCCACTTCGCACGTAGAAAGGCACGAATACCCAACCCAATAGAAGTAACATAAAACCAGCAAGGATTTCGAATTGCCCTACCGCTACACCTGAACTAGCTCCAGAGCCAGCAAGGCCCACTAAGTGCTCTGAACCTATGTTAGATGCAAATAATGAAGCCCCTATAACGAACCAACCTACATTCTTACCTCCAAGGAAGTAGTCTGCAGAAGATGCATTCACCTTTTCTTTGAAAGTAGCCCAACCGGCAATGCCGAATACTAACACAAAGTAGCCCGCAATTATTGCATAATCGAGCCCTATTAAATCTACCATATCTATATTTTAAGGTTGAGTCAAATTAAAAAGTATAAACACGCACATAGTCCACTATCAAGGATTGAGGCCAAATGGAATTATCTATTCCTCTTGATCCTCCCCAATTACCACCTACAGCTAAGTTTAAAATTATGTGAAACGGATGATCGAATGGCCAATCATCTGAATTTTTTGCAGTATTGTTAAATGTGTGGTACTTCTTTCCGTCAATAAACCACTCAATTTTATCCTCTTTCCATTCTATGGCATATTCATGGAACGCTTCTAAAGCATCAGGAATTAGCGTTGAATCTCCTTTTTGTGTTCCCAGCATATGATTGAAAGATTGCGTGTGGACCGTGCCGTAGACCATTCCTTGGTTATAACCAACATGCTCCATGATATCAATTTCACCACTTCTTGGCCACCCTCCATACTTTTTTTCAGTAGGAAGCATCCAAATGGCTGGCCATGTACCACGACCTTGAGGTAGTTTTGCACTGACCTCAATGCGTCCGAAGCGCCATTCACCTTTATCTTTTGTTACTAATTTTCCAGAAGAGTAAGCACTGTTTTGAATAGAATCGTGTAAAGCCGTAATGATCAACTTTCCATCTTCTAACCTGATATTTTCAGCATTACTAGTGTAATATTGAAGTTCGCTATTACCAAATCCACAAAGTGTTGGACAGCCATCACCAATCACGGCAGTCCACTTCTCGTTATCCAGTGACGCACTATCGAATTCGTCAGACCAAACTAGTTTTGATCCCTTAGAATTACAACCTGAAAGGAACAGGGTAAAAACCACTGCGTACATAGCTAACCCTAGAGGTTTCATGTACTTTTTACTTAATGACATCTGATGTGTTTTAAACAAATAATGTTTCCCCCATTTCATTGTTTCTACACAACTCAAAACTACAAGAAAAAGCCAAAGTCGAAATGACTTTGGCTTTTAAACCCTTTGTAATTGTGACAAATGGAAAAATCCAATCTATTCAGCTAACTCATAAACCCGAATATAGTCCAGGGTAAATTGCTGACTTTCAATACTTGGATCAATGGCTCCACCCATTCCACCCCCCATGGCAAGGTTTACGATTAGGTTTTGGGGCTTAACAAATGGCCATTCTAAATCGTCCGCTGTCTTATCATAGGTATAATAATATTCACCATCCAAATAGGCTTTAATGCCGTCAGGTGTCCATTCAATTGAATACGTATGGAATGTGTTGGTCATGTCTTCAACCTCTTTCACAGCAGTGATATGTGTTCCTTCCTTGAAATAATAGGTTCTAGTGTGACAAGAAGCATGATTGATACCATTACCCGTCTCGTCATCTATTTCACTACCGATGTTCTCTAGTACATCAATTTCACCACAATATGGCCAAGATAATTCGTCTCGATAATCATCCCCTAGTAACCAGCCGGCTGCCCAAGTACCATCTTTAGACGGAGACTTGGCACGAAACTCAATTTTACCATAAAGGAAGCTCACTTTACCTCGTGTCGTTAGCCTAGCAGAAGTCCACGCTTCGCCCATGTCATTCTTACGTGCCTCTATGATCAAATTGCCATCTTCTAACCTTGCATTCTCCCTACGATCCTTTGTGTAGTACTGAGGCTCGTTATTACCCCACCCCCAGTTGCCTACATCATAGGTCCACTTTGATGCATCAGGTGCGCCCTCTCCATCAAACTCATCCGACCAAACCATTTTCCATTCAGAACCTACTACGCTTTGCGTCATAGATTTAGGAGTCATTTCATGATCAATCATTTTAGTGAACTGAACGCGATCCACTTCCACCTCACCTGAAAGGTGAAGTTTCATTTGGTGAACACCAGTATTCAATGGGCTACCCTCTTTGCCTACTAAAGCAAAGCTTTGGCTATCGGACATCATTGCACCGGTGATGTTATAGGTTCTTCCATCAGGATTGTCATGGTAGTCTTCTACCCAAGCTGAACCAGTACCTTTTGCAAAAACCTCAGTTTTGTAGCGCCCAACAGTTGGCACCTTGACTTCAAAGCTTACCCAAGCATCACCCGTAGATGAAATGCTAGTCTGGCCCTTTTCAACATTGCCTGAAGACTCCTTGTAATCTTCTACTTCAAACACAATGTCAGCGCTGCTATCCGCTTGCTCTTGTGAAGGTGAACCGCAGCCAAAACAAATGGCCATTACAGTCAAAAACGATGTGTACTTTACGAATTTCATTGGATTAATTTTTTACTAACATTCTTTCTAATTCTTCCAAACTCTTTCCTTTCGTTTCAGGAACCTTCCAAAGGATGAACACCAATCCAAAGACCGCAAAAACTCCATAAATCAGGAAGGTCATAGAACTTCCAATTGTTGATAGTTCCCAAGGGAATACCGATTGTACACCTGCACTCACCATGGAGTTGACGAATCCAACAAAGGATATCGCAACCGCTTTGATGGACAGTGGAAATAGTTCTGAAAACAACACCCACATGACTGGTCCTAGTGAGATGGCAAATGAGGCAATGAATCCTAAAATTCCCACTAAAATTAGCGTTGGATTCATATCAATAGCAGCTGTAATTAGCTCTGATTCATAAATTTTTGCTTGTTCTGGGCCTAAAGCCTCTCGCAAAGCGATCTTGTAATCAACATCATTTTCAAAAGGGTTTCCAACAATTCCTTGTAGTTTATTGACATCTACAGCCTCAGACAAGTTGACTAGATTCTCTTCCTTAAGTTCATAAGTAGCTTGATTGAAACCATAGGCGATCACAAACATGAATATTGCAATACCAGTGACCCCAAATACAAGCAACTTCTTACGACCTAACTTATCGATATATATCATTGCAATGATGGTAAAGACAAGATTAACTAATCCAACAATAATCGCTTGTTGAAATGCTGCGTCAGTACCGCCACCTGTTTGTTCAAAAATCATTGGAGCATAAAAGAAAACAGAATTAATTCCGGTTATCTGCTGTAGAATACCAATCACTAAACCGATCATTAAAACAAGCCCCATAGCAGGCTTAAATAATGCGCTTAAAGGAGCCTTCGGCTTGCCTTCGTCAGCAGAGAGTGCTTGCTTTACGCCAGCAATATCTGCGGCAGCAGCTTCCTCGCTGACAAACATCTTCATTACTTTAGTTGCTTCTTCATCCTTACCTTTCATCAATAACCATCTTGGGCTTCTCGGCACATAATGAAGGCCTAAGAAATATAAAATGGCTGGCAAGGCTTCTATACCTAACATCCATCGCCAATTGTTCTCACCAATACCAAGGCTCTCTACCCAAGTAGCATCTGAATCTCCCAAGGACAGGATGAGATAATTGGTAAAGAATGCCAAAGAAATACCGACAACGATATTCAATTGATTGAAAGACACCATTGTTCCCCTGATCTTCGGGGGCGCTATTTCAGCGATGTACATGGGTGCCAAAATAAGGGAAGCCCCGACTCCAATTCCTCCGAGCATTCTGAAGATTAGGAATAAAGTAAAATTCGGTGCTAGTGCAGATCCGAAAGCCGAAACTGTAAAAATGATTGCACAAGCCTTTAACACTACTCTACGACCAAAGCGATCACTAATAGTACCAGAAAACAACATTGCAACAGCAGCCACAAAGGTTAAAGACCCAACCGACAGCCCAAGCTGAGCATCGGACATATCAAATTCTATCTGAACAAATTTATTTACACCTGAAATAACAGATGCATCAAATCCCATTAAGAGACCGCCAAGTGCAACAATTGCTGCTACTTTGTAAGTAAACCCTGATTGACTTTTCATTGGTAGAGGTTAATTAAAAAAAGAAGGATCTACTGAAAGACCCGAATGTAATCTACAATTAAATATTGTGGAAAGGTGGTCGTATTATCAGGGGAGCCCGGCCAATTACCACCAACCGCTAAGTTAAAAATAAAGAAAAAACGGTTTCTAAATTCGTCAAGCTCTGCGGGTGTGGTGTCAATTGAATGAAACTGCTGTTCGTCCACATACCAGGTGATGCGCGAAGCGGTCCATTCTATGGAGAATACATGAAACTCATCGTTAAATGTTCCATTCGTACGTGTTACGCTTCCACCAAATTGAGCACGCTGTCCAAAATTATCCCAGTGAACAGTACCATGGGTAGTATTCTCACGTCCACTACCACCGATCATTTCCATGATATCAATTTCACCAGACGCTGGCCATCCAACAGTCGTAAAGTTAGAGCCGAGCATCCAAAATGCTGGCCAAATCCCTTGACCTTTTGGTAATACAGCTCTTATGTCTACTCTACCGTATCGAAAGTTTCGTTTACCTAGCGTTACCATCCTAGCGGATGTATAATCGCTTCCTTGGAAGCTTTCTTCTTTTGCTTCTATGATCAAATGCCCCGCTTGAGTGTAAGCATTGTTTGCCCTGTAATTCTGAAGCTCGTTATTACCCCAACCATTGTCACCAGTACCGGTTTCAAAGGTCCAATCAGCTTGATTAATAGTAGTGGCGGAAAAATCATCTTCCCAAACTAAGGATCTATTGGGATAAGAAGTAGGAGATGTAAAACCGGTACTTGGAATAACAACCCCAGTGTCCGAATCGTCCTCATCAGGAGTAGCTTCTCCTGAGCTACCACATGACATAATAGCGAGTACTAAGCCAAGACAAGCTATTCTTAGAGGTTCTTTCATGAGTATGGGATATAAAAAAACACCTACCCTACACTATGAATAAATTCACAGGAGAGCAGGCGTTTTATAAAATCGTCTTATTGCTTAATAAGCTCGTAAGTCCACCATCCAGCACCATCACCACCAACACGGATTCTAAGGTCCATAGCAGTAGTCGTAGCAGACGCTACTTCGTAAGTGATTGATGTTCCAACTTGAGGAACATTTGGAAGTTCTCCTGCGTTGTGAACTTTAGGAAGACCGATGAAAGCACCAGCACCCGTCACAACCATAGTCTGACCATTGAAAGAGTAACCGTAAGTTCCAGAAACGTGAGGAGCTGCTGGAGCAGCACAAGCGAAGTTAGTACCTTGCCAATCTTCCAAGAACGTTTGAGTTTGCATATCGATGACGAAAGATCCATCTGCATTAAACGTGTAAGTATCGTCATAATAACATGCTCTGTCTGTTACAAATTCTGCTGGGAAAGAGAAATAATCGCCTCCTCCAGAAAAACTACCTACCCTAACAGAACCTGCTGCTGGTTTGAGGATCCAAGTACCTGTAATATCTGTTATGGCACCTACAATTGAAAAATCGGTAGAAGCAGAGCCAGTGTTTCCATTTGAATCTGTAGCACTAACAGTTAAGCTGTGATCTCCTTCTACAAGGCCTGTAGTTGAAAGAGCGCCTGTCCAGTTATCTCCAGAAGGAACTAATGTTCCAGACGCAACCTCAGCACCACCAAATGTAATACTCCAACTTCCGCTGGCTAAAGTACTTATAGTACTACCTTCTGCACCATCACCGAAAGTCAATGCGGCTGTAAAAGTTTCTCCTTCTATTACACCAGTCAATGCTCCAATTTCAACAGTTGGAGCAATATCAACAACAGTGAAGTCTGCGTTTCCATTGTCGCATGATGCGACTGTCACTAACAATGTTAGTGAAATTAAGCTTGATAAAAAT
>DLQN01000001.1:0-3804 GCA_002477595.1 Roseivirga sp. UBA7431 | reverse complement strand
ACAAAAAAACCACTTACACAAGAACACATCAATCGATTGAAATCATATACATCAATAATTCATCAAGTAAGATATTTATTGCGTTTAGATGTATTTTTAAGCATTTTTATAAATTAATTATATATACAATAAACTTAGACCGTTACACAACCTTAGTAGTCCATATCCTAATTACTCAACACTCAAATGAAATTATTAAACACTCTGTTAATTTTGTTGACTTTATTCAGCTCCCGTTTAGTGGGACAGAATAATGACTTAGAAGGCCTACCTATTATTCAAAATTATGGACCTGAGGAATACAATGCTGGTATTCAAAATTGGTCTATTATTCAACAAAGCGAAGGAATGCTTTATGTTGCAAATAACATGGGGCTATTAGAGTTTGATGGACATTCTTGGGCGAAGTATGTTGTCCCAAATAGAACCAAAGTGAGGAGTACATTTATTGATCAAAATGAAAATATCTATGTAGGCTCCCAAAGAGATTTTGGATACTTTTCGCCTGATAAAGCTGGCAAGTTAGTGTACACCTCACTGGCTGATTCTCTCGCTGAAGATTTTCGTGATTTTGATGAGACCTGGAAAATTTATGGGCAAGACGAGCTCGTATATTTCTGCACATTCTCAGAAATCTTCGTTTATGATGGCAGTAGTTTACAAGTAGTAACTTCAGACTACCCATTAGAAGTTTCTTTCCTACACAATAATGAATTGTATACACAAGAATGGGGAAAAGGACTATCAAAGCTCCATGGAGATGCTTTGCAACTGGTGACAAATGGTGAGTTTTTCAAAGACAAAAGGATATCAAACGTCTTCAACTATGATAATCAGCAATGGCTAATCAGCACATTTGACTATGGCCTTTTCACCTATAACAATGGTGTGATAAAGTCCTTTGAAGCAGATGCTAAGCTTGACCTAAAAAAGCTAATCATTAATTATGCGACTCGCTTATCTACTGGTCAAATAGCACTCGGTACTCAAAACGGAGGGCTCATTATCATCAATAAGGAAGGAGAAGTGATCAATCAGATCGACCAATCCACCGGGCTAAGAGATAGGACTGTGAATTTTATCTATGAGGATTTGCAAGGCAACCTATGGCTGACACTAAACAATGGAATTGCGAGAGTTGACCTCAACTCCCCTTTCACTCTCATCAATGAAAAGTTGAATTTAAGCGGCTCAGGATATGCCGCTTTAAACACGCCTGAAGGAACATATTTTGGCACTAATAATGGCCTTTACCTTTTACAGGATGGAAATATCAAGCTCATTGAGGGTACTGCAGGACAGGTTTATTCAATACAGCGTATTGGAAACCGGTTGTTCATCGGTCACCACAATGGCGCAATGGAAATCAAAAACCAAAGAGCTCAACTTCTAAATAGAGAGAAAGGTGCTTGGGTATTTAAGCAAAACCCAGTTAACGGGGACATCGCTATTGAAGGTACCTATCTCGGCTTGAATCGATTCGATTTATCCAACACCAATAAGCCGGATTTTACAAAGATCGAAGGGTTCAGTGAATCCTCACGTATTATGGAGTTTGATGATGAATATCTCTGGGTAACACAAGGCTACAAAGGAGCATTTCGTCTTACACTATCAAAAGACTGGTCAACCATAGAAGAAGTAAAGCTTTATAACAGTGAAAACGGGTTTCCATCCAATGTACTCATCAACGTATTTAAATTAAACAACCGACTCATATTTACTTCTGAAAGTGGATTCTATCAATACAACAATGAAAAAGATACTTTCGAACCTTTAGACAGCTTCAATGAACTTTTGGGCATAGAATCATCTATGGTTGATATGGAAACAGATGAAATTGGGAACATCTATTTTATTGAGGCTAATAAATTAGGCGTCCTTAAGCCCAAAGGAGATTTTGATTACGACCTGTCTACCACTCCTTTTAATAAGATCCAAAACCTTTTAAACGATGACTTGGGTAACATCACTGTAATCGATAATGATAACATTCTTATTGGTGCCCGTGAGGGATTCATTCACTATTCAAGAAGTAAAGATATGCCTAAGAGTGATGATTTTAATGTACTCTTCAGGTCTATCAAGAACTCTGGAAAGATTGATTCCATATTGAATTACGGACATCGCACGAGTGCTCAAGAAGAAGGTCCTATACAATTAAAGTTCTCACAAAACTCTCTAGCCTTTAGTTTTGCAGCACCTCATTTCGAAAGTGGTACTCAAGTCTATTATCAATTCAAACTGGACCAATATGACGATAATTGGTCTGCCTGGACGAGGACAAACTTCAAAGAGTATACAAATCTGAGAGAAGGAACATACACCTTCACTGTACGTGCAAAGAATATATTTGACCAAGAAACCAGCCCTATTACTTATGAATTTGAAGTCAAGCCCCCTATCTATCGTACAACATTTGCTTATGCATTTTATGGTACTGGAATACTTATGCTCCTATTCACTGGCTTCAAGACTATAGATGCTCGGCACAAGAAGAATGCTAGTAATTTGGAAAGTATAAAGAATGAAGAGATTAAAGAAAAGGAGTATCAGATCGAGCATATCACCTTAAAATCAGAAGAGGAAATTATTAAACTCAAGAATGAAAAACTGACTACCGAGGTTGGGCTTAAAAGTCAAGCCCTCACCTCATCGGCAATGAACTTGATTCAAAAAAACCAGCTGCTGAACCAAATTAAGAATACCCTTAAGAACATAAACAAAGAATTAGAAGAAAAACAGCATGTCATTCAGTTGAATAGAATCGTCAAATCAATTGACCGTGACTTAGCCTCTGGCGAAGAATGGGAACAGTTTCAAGACAACTTCGATCAAGTACATGGTAATTTCATCACCCGACTGAAGGAAGCCTATCCAGGACTGACGCCACAAGAGCTAAGGTTCAGTGCCTACATCAGAATGAACCTGAATACTAAGGAGATCGCAAACCTATTGAACATTTCAGTTCGTGGAGTTGAAATTGGACGTTATCGCGTCAGAAAGAAATTGCTTCTTGAGCGCAAGGATAATCTCAGTGATTTTATACTTCGTTTTTAATTATCTCGATGAGTCTCTGATAATTACTCGAGAATCAAACTTACGGTTCTTAAGGTGTGGAGGAATGTGCTTCTTCTGAATTACCTTGAAGAGCAAGTCTGCAGCTGCCTCTCCCATTTGAACGGGCTCGTGTGTAACACTTGTTAAGTGCGGCTCTACTATTTCACATAAATTACTATTCCCAAAACCAACTACAGACACATCTCTAGGTACATTTAAACCCATTTTCTTCAGTTTAAGAATTGCCTCTACGGCTAGCTCATCACTAAATGTAAAGAGTGCGTCTGGGCCCTTCTTAGGGTCAGCAAACATCTTTTCGATAATAGCCTCATGATCTTCTTCTGGTTTCGTGAATTCCACAAAGGCATCATTGATTTCATAGTCGTAAGTCTTAAGGGCTTCCATATAACCCTCATACCTACTCTTGCTTATGCCTAGCATTCCAGGACCACCCAAATGAGCTATTCTCTTTCGGCCACGTTTGATTAGGTGTTCTACAGCCTGAAAACCACCAGCAAAGTCATTGGCCTCAACCGTTGGCATATCGAAACCTGGCGCTATGCGGTCAAAGAAAATAAAGGGAGTGTCATAAGCTTCGAGCATTTCGAGATGCTCATAGTTCTTTGTTTGACTTGAAAGTGAAAGAATTACGCCTTCAACTTTACACGATAGTAAAGAACGGATTTGGGCGACCTCACTGTCAAAGTCTTCATTCGATTGACAGATAATTGTGAAGTAGCCATT
>DLQN01000113.1 GCA_002477595.1 Roseivirga sp. UBA7431 | reverse complement strand
CTTGATAATGATGGGTATCTTGACTTATACTTCGGAACAGGTGATCCAAATTTTGAAAGTATAATTCCTAATAGGATGTTCAGAAACGTTGAAGGTGAGTTTTTTGAAGAGGTGAGCTTTGTAGGAGGCTTTTCAAATATTCAGAAAGGTCATGGAATCAGTTGGGGAGATATGGACAATGATGGTGATCATGATATTTACATTACCATGGGCGGAGCACATGAAGGTGACGTTTACCAAAACCAATTGCTTGTTAACCCTAATGAAGATAACAATTGGATCAACATTCAACTGACGGGCAAGAAATCAAATAGGAAAGCGGTAGGAGCGAAAGTGCACTTGGTCACTTCAACCGGACAACATCTTTACAGAACAGTCTCCAATGGAGCAAGCTTTGGAGGCAACAGCTATGCACTCGAAATAGGCCTTGGCAAATCAGAGTCTATCGAAATCCTGGAAGTGAAATGGCCAATGAAGAATTCAAAACAAGTATTCAAAAACATATCTGCAAATCAGGCTATTGAAATCATAGAATCAAGTGACAAAATTATAAGCCGAACACTCACTCGTGTCGATTTTTTAAAAGATAGTGATTCAATGAACCACAGCGAACATGAATAAGTCAGGACTAAGTTTAGTTGTATTTTTATTATTGGCAATCATCGTAATCTCATGCAATAAACCTGCTGAAAGTAGCGGCCTTTTTAAATTACTTTCTCCAAAGGAAACAGGTATCAGATTTGACAATGAGATGCAGGAGAATAGAGAAATCAACCTACTAAGCTTCGCGCCAATTTACAATGGAGCAGGAGTTGCGATTGGAGACCTCAACAACGATGGGCTAGAAGATATTTTCTTCACAGGAAATTTCGTTTCGAGTAGACTATATCTGAATAAAGGAGAATTAAAATTCGATGATATCACTGAAAAAGCTGGTGTTGAGACTGACGTTTGGTGTAATGGTGTTTCTATTGTAGATATTAACGCTGATGGTTTCAACGATATTTACATCGCAGTTTCAAACCCCGATAGCACAAAAAGAGAAAACCTGCTTTTTATCAATAATGGTGACCTTACTTTTACCGAACAAGCTAAAGCCTATGGCCTGAATGATGATGGTCACTCTACGCATTCTGCTTTCCTGGATTATGACCTAGATGGTGATTTGGATATGTACCTTTTGACCTATGGCAACAATGAAGGTACTGACCTTAAAATGGTCAATAAGAAAATTATAGACGGGTCTGGACTTTCTAACGATAGACTCTACCGAAACAATGGCGACAATACCTTTACCAATGTAACCCTCGAAGCAGGTATACTTGTAGAGGGCTATGGGTTAGGTATTGCTGTGAATGACTTTAACAATGATCAATATCCAGACCTCTATATTAGTAATGATTTCCTTTTTGACGATATCGTCTACATCAACAATCAGGATGGGACTTTCAGCGACAGATCAAAAGACTATGTGAAGCATACCAGTCATTTCGGAATGGGAGTCGATGCTCAAGACTTCAATAATGACCTGCTCCCCGATGTGATTCAAATGGACATGATGCCTGAGGACAATTATCGTCAGAAGAAGATTCTCGGACCTATGCAATTCGACTTCTTCAACTTATCTGTCAAGGAAGGCTATACCCCACAGTACATGAGAAATTCATTGCAAATGAATCAAGGGGAAAAAGGCTTTTCAGAGATCGGTCAGTTTGCAGGTATCAACGAAACAGACTGGAGTTGGGCACCAGTGTTCGGAGATTACGATGCGAATGGTAGCACAGACCTTATCATCACCAATGGCTTCCGCAGAAATGTTACCGACTGGGACTTTAGAAACTATATCAGCGAGCAGCTCGAAATTGCCAACGGAAAAGGACAAGACCCTGATGAAGTCGCGCTCGCCATTGTAAAAAAGACTAATGATTTAAAGCTTCCCAACTATGCTTACACTTACAACGGAGATTTAACTTTTAGCGATGTAACTGCAGACTGGGGGCTTTCAATACCAACATGGTCCAATGGAATGGCCTATGCTGATCTCGATCAAGATGGTGACCTCGATTTAGTAATATCCAATATTGATGACAATGCCCATATCTATGAAAATACATTAGACCAAGCCGAAATAAAACCAAACTACCTCAAGGTAAGACTCAAGGGGTCCAAAGAGAATACAGATGGCCTAGGTGCCAAAATCATTGTCAAACAAGGCAATATTCAAAGAAGTCATTATCAGGCAAAAACTCGGGGATACCTTTCGAATGTTAGCTCAGAAATCTACTTCGGTTTTGGCGAGAATGATGCTCCAATTGAGGTTACAGTAATATGGCCAAATGGTCAAGTCCAAATCAAAAGTCCATTGCTCAATACAACGGAGAGTTTCGATATTCAGAATGCAAAGGCCTCGGAAGTAGATAGCAATCAACCCATAAACCTTCTTTCTGGAAACCTATCTAGCGAGTATGGACTTGATCATACTTCTGTCGAAAATGACTATGTAGACTTCTACTATGAGCCCCTTTTACCTCATAGGCTATCACAATCAGGGCCTGCCTTGACTACTGGAGACATAAACGGTGATGGATTAGATGACCTATTTGTAGGTGGTTCTGCCGGAAACGCTGCCTACATTTTTACACAGAGTAAAAGTGGAAAATTCAATAAAAGAGCGCTCGATGGCGCTAATGATTCTGAAGATACTGATGCCATCTTCTTTGACTTTGACAAAGATGGAGACTTAGACCTGTATGTAGCTTCAGGAAGCAACGAGTTTGATGCTTTGAGCAAGGAATATCAAGACAGAATATATATCAATAACGGCAGAGGCCAATTCAAGCTTGGCCAAAACATTCTACCTGAAATGCTTACCAGTACAGGTTCTGTATCAGCAAAAGATTTTGATAACGATGGTGACATTGACCTTTTCATTGGAGGCGGCCTTGACCCCAAGAAATATCCTTTACCAGGAACTTCTTACATACTCAGAAATGAAGGTGGGAAGTTCTCTAATGTGACAACTGACATTGCTCAAAATCTTCAAAAAATAGGAATGGTGACTGACTCAGAGTGGGCAGACTTTGACAGTGATGGTGATATAGACCTCGTTCTAGTAGGTGAGTTTATGCCAATCACCGTTTTCTTACAAGAAAACGGAAGGTTTACAGATGCCACAGCAACGCTAAAGCTCTCAAGCCATACAGGATGGTGGAATACTATGTTCCTAGAGGACCTTAATGGTGATGGGAAATTGGATATTATTGCTGGAAACTTGGGCGAGAATACAAAATATGATGTATCTGCAGACGAACCCTTGAGTGTATTCGCTAAAGACTATGATGACAATGGAATGATCGATGCCATTATGAGTTGCTTTATTGGCGGTGAAGAGCACGTGCTTCATTCAAAAAGTACTTTAGAACAGCAAGTCATTCGGTTCAAGAAGAGATATGTTAAGCACGAAGAATTTGCAAAGGCAACTTTTGCCGAAATCGTGCCCTTAGAAATTCGTGACGGAGCCTACATCCTTAAGGCAAATACCTTTAGTCATACGGCCTTCCTGAGCTCTACCGATGGATATAAAGCAATTCCTCTGCCTAAAGAAACACAAATCGCTCCTCTAAACGCAATTGCTAAAGTAGGGAGGGATTATTTATTAAGTGGAAATAATTATGGTACTGAAGTGACTGTGGGCCAATATGATGCAGGCCATGGCTTTTCAGTCTATTATGACACTAACTTGAATAGCTTTAAGATGTCCCGAAACTCAAATTATAGAGCCAGTGGAAACATCAAATCTTCCGTAAGCTTGACCGTGGGTAGTGAAACTATTTTAGTGCATGGAGTAAGTGGGGGCGAACTATATGTGAGTAAAGTGAAGTAGTTGACTACTCCTCTTCCTCATCTTTTTTCTCATCCGGATCCTTGCGATCTCTCAACTTTTTATCGTCAACGTTCTTATTCAAAAACTCATTAATCTTATCAATTGAGAGAGAGTTCTGAATCTCTCCAAAAGAGTCAATATTGACTTCTAGCCCATCTAACTCAGGCGCAACTTTCGCTTTTCCCGGTTGTTCTTTTTTCTTCGCCATCCTTAATCGTTTATAGCAATAACTTCTGTTGCTTTCTTAATTCGAGTGATGACCTCACTAGGCCCTAAAATTTCAATAATTGCCATCAAATCAGGCCCACCCGCCTCACCAGTTAATGAAAGCCTCAACGCTGGCATTATATGGCCCAACGGGGTTTCATCCTCAGCAAGGTAACTCATTAATAACTGCCTTGCCTCTTCCTTATCAATTTGCTCTTTGCCCTGAAGCCTATTTGCAAAGCCAAGTAATTTATCTACCGCCTGCTGGTTCCACTTTTTTCGAACTGTCTTGTCGTCATATGCGTCAGGTGCTTCAAAAAAGAAACGCCCTGCATCAACCATTTCATTGATGAAAGTCACACGTTCTTTCAATGCATCTACGATCAAAAGCGCTCTACTTTCTTCAATAGGTGTATCTAAAAGGCCGTTAAACTGTTCAGCAAGCTCTTCATTCGATCTTGCTTTTAGATATTGCTCATTGAACCACTTTGCTTTTCCTATATCAAACTTAGCACCTGCTTTATTAATTCTCTCAAGGCTGAAAAGCTCAATCAGATCCTTCATGGAAAACAATTCCTTTTCTCCTCCAGGATTCCACCCTAAAAGGGATAAAAAATTTATAAATGCATCCGCCAAATAACCTTCTTCTCTAAAACCTTTTGATAATTCTTGTGTGACCGGATCAGTCCAGTTTAGCGGAAAAATTGGAAAACCAAGCTTGTCTGCAGCTCTTTTACTCAGCTTACCATTACCGTCAGGCTTCAATAGAAGTGGAAGATGAGCAAATTCAGGCTTCTCCCAACCTAGGTATTCGTAGAGCAATACATGAAGTGGGGCCGATGGTAGCCATTCTTCGCCACGAATAACATGAGAGATATTCATTTGATGATCATCCACGATGTTGGCAAGATGATATGTTGGCATTCCATCAGATTTCAGCAAAACTTTATCATCCATAGTGGCCGTGTTAACCACCACCCAACCACGGACAATATCCTTAAACCTTACATCCTCATTCCTTGGGAGCTTAATTCTAACTACGTACTGATGACCCTGTTCAATTAATTCATTTACTTCCTCAGTCGACAAAGTCAGTGAATTCTTCATTTGCATTCGAGTGATGGCATTGTATTGAGGGTTGGCGACTCTTGCCTCCTTCAATCGATCGCGCATTGCGTCTAACTCTTCGGATGTATCAAACGCATAGTAAGCTTTGTCATCTGCAATCAATTGGTCTGCAAAATCTTTATACCTACCCTTTCGGTCAGACTGTCTATAAGGACCAAAATCCCCACCAGCATTAACACCTTCATCGGGTACGATTCCTGCCCACAGTAAGGCCTCTTCGATATAAGATTCTGCACCCTCTACGAATCGGTTCTGGTCTGTATCTTCAATCCTTAGAATGAAAGTACCGTTGTGCTTTTTCGCAAAAAGGTAATTATACAATGCCGTTCTGACACCACCAATATGCAATGCCCCTGTTGGACTGGGGGCGAATCTTACACGAACACTCATAGACTATAAATTAGGGCGCAAATATAGGAAGACTTATTAAAGGGAGAGCCTGGCATTATACCTTAAAGGTCAACAGCGATACAAGAAATCTCAACATTTACATCCTTTGGCAACCTGGCAACCTCCACGGTTTCACGAGCCGGTGGATTTTCTTTGAAATACATACCATACGCCTCGTTAATTGTAGCAAATTGATTCATGTCTTTAATGAAAATAGAACATTTCACCACTTGGTCGAAGGTCATTCCAGCCTCACTAAGGACAGCTTCAATGTTCTTCATTACCTGATGTGTCTCCTCAGTAATGTTCTCATTGATCATTTCTCCGGTAAGTTGATCAAAAGGAATTTGCCCTGACATATAAAGCGTATTACCCGCTTTAACAGCTTGGCTGTATGGCCCAATTGGAGCCGGTGCTTGTGTACTTGTAACAATGGTCTTTGACATGGTCTAATTATTAATACTTTTGTGTCAAATTAATCATTTATGAAGATTCTGGTTATTGGTACCGAAGGAGATTTTAATGAATTCGAAAAAAAGTTCGGATTAACGAATGAGCTAACTTTTGATCCCAGGTATCAATTCCATTCGACCTTCGTTGATTTCGATGTAATTTTTGATTTTTTTGTCGGGGACGATCCAGAGCTTTTCTCAAACTATCAAGACCATGAAGGATTGACAGTATTTGTGAATGCTCCAAAAATCTCATTATCAGAGCTCGTATACTTTCAAGAAGGTGAATTGAGCAATTACATTTTCGGATTCAATGGTTTACCAACCTTCATTAATAGAGAAATCTTGGAGGTTTCCTCTACTAGCATTGACCAAAATGTAAAATTGAAGTCGATTTGTGAATCAATCGGTACAGATTTTGAAATTGTTGATGACCGTGTAGGAATGGTTACTCCCCGAGTTATTGCCTTGATAATTAATGAAGCCTTCTACACTGTCCAAGAGGGTACTGCAACTAAGAAAGATATTGACCTAGGCATGAAACTAGGTACTAACTACCCTAACGGACCATTTGAGTGGTGTAAGAAAATTGGTATTCAAAACATCTACGAACTTCTCGAAGCGATGTATGAAGACACCAAGGATGAGCGCTATAAGATTTGTCCGGCACTAAAGAAGGAATACCTAAAGGCACAATAAAAAAGGGAGTAAAACTCCCTTCTAATATTATTCTACAGT
>DLQN01000018.1:1949-3202 GCA_002477595.1 Roseivirga sp. UBA7431 | reverse complement strand
AGCTTTGAAGTTTCTAATAATTCTGTGACGAAGTATAGGTTTGGCAACGGCCTGAACGTCTTCAATGTCCGGTGAATACTTGCCATTGATTAATGCATGACATTTGGCTGCAATCACTAAGTTTTGTGAGGCACGTGGTCCTGCACCCCATTCGATATACTCTTGAGTAACCGCAGGTGCTTTTTCATTATTGACTCTAGTCTTATGCACTAAACCAACTGCATATTCAACTACGTTATCTGCTATTGGTACTCTTCTGACCAGGTGCTGATAATTCATGACAGCCTTTCCGTCTAATATGTGATTTACAGTGTTTTGAACATCTGAAGTTGTATTCTTTACTATGTCTACCTCTGATTGGAAAGTTGGGTATTCAAGTGTGATGTTGAATAAGAACCTGTCGAGTTGTGCTTCAGGTAAAGGATAAGTTCCTTCTTGTTCGATCGGGTTCTGAGTGGCCAATACAAAGAACGGCCTATCTAAATCAAAGTGTTGTCCTGCGACAGTTACAGAATACTCTTGCATTGACTCGAGGAGTGCTGCCTGAGTCTTAGGAGGAGTTCTATTGATCTCATCAGCAAGGATGATATTTGCGAAGATTGGGCCTTTTATAAATTTGAAATTTCTGTCTTTATCGATAGTCTCTGCTCCAAGGATGTCCGAAGGCATTAAATCTGGCGTAAACTGAATTCTTTTGAAGCTTAGGTCTAAGGCTGAAGACATTGTCTGAATCAGAAGGGTTTTTGCCAAGCCGGGAACGCCTACGAGAAGACTATGACCTTGACAAAATACCGAGGTCAAAAGAAGGTTTACAACTTCGTCTTGCCCTATAATTACTTTTGATATTTCTGCTTGCAGTCTTTTGAAATCTTCAAAGAATTTGTCGGCTAATGCGACATCAGATGTGTTATCACTCATACTTATTGATTCTTAATAATACCGCAACGGTTAAAAACGGGGTCTAGTTCTAGGTATACTTCTTGCATCTTCTCCTCTAAATACTCTGCACGCTTTAACGACTTTTTCATTTGAGTAGTAGCCGCTTTGAGCTTTTCATAGTCATCGGTTAGATTCGCCCTATGAGGAGGCATTCTTTTCTTATAGTATATTATTCTGGCCACCTTTGATTCACCTACTAGGACTGTTTGAGGTTCTGAAATGTCACCTTCTTGCATTTTATCAATCAAGAAAAATAACTCAGGATCGAGGGATTTTGCTGGTATCCGAAGTGATCCAAATTGATCTGCATAGAA
>DLQN01000018.1:0-1897 GCA_002477595.1 Roseivirga sp. UBA7431 | reverse complement strand
TCCTCCAAAATCTTTGCGGCTTTTTCGAAATCATCCTCGCTTGGTTTTGGAGTCATAATGATATGTCTCGTTTGGTACTCGTTACCTCTCTTCTCAAGGAGTTGGATCAAATGAAAACCGAATGAGGATTCGACAGGCATTGAAATTTCTCCTGGCTTTAAGGCTAGTGCACCTGCCTCATAGGCGGGGTCCATAGTACCTCTTGATGCAAACCCTAGATTTCCTCCATCTTTGGCAGAAGGGCCTTCAGAATTAAAAGTGGCTAGTAGTTCGAAATTCTCTCCATTGATAGCACGCTCACGAATGGCAATAAGTTCTTTTTTAATACGCTCTTTTTCTGGCTCGCTAACGTCAGGCTCTTTTACAATAACACCAATTTCAAATTCCATAGGATAAAGGGGAAGGCTATCTTGAGGGAATCGGTTAAAGAATTTCCGAACCTCTTTGGGTGTCACTGTTATGTCTGATAGTACATTATTTTCTTGTTGCTCAACTCTTATTTGCTCCTCAATAGAAGGTTTCAGTTCGTTCATAATTTGATCTAATGACTTACCATAGGCTTTTTCAATGGCTTCTTCAGATCCGAAACGCTGGATAATTTGTTGGCTTCTGCTTCTTAATTCGAAGTCGATTCTGTTGTTTTCGACAACGACTGAATCTATTTCGGACATGATCAGCATTACCTTGCTTTCTACAAAGCTCTGAAGCAACACACATTTGGCATCGCCTTGAAAGCTTTGGGCTTGAGGGCTTGTTAAGAATGATATATATGCCGATTCTAACTCACTCTTGAGTATAATTTTGTCATCCACCTTTGCAATGATCTTGTCAACCACCTGCCCCTCTTGAGCAAATGAAGCAACAGGTATTAAAATGGCTAGAACCAAAATTGCCCTAATAATATATTTTGTAGTCTTCATTTTCCTTTGCACGTCCATAAATATCATTCTCCAAACTCTTCGCCAACGCTACCTTCCTCTTGTTGAGAATTATGTTTCTAATCTCTTCTTGCACAAACTCTAACGGTGAAGCCTCCTCTGAAATTTTGTACTCCTGAATATTAAGAAGGTAAAGATAGACAGAATCCACTTCTTCCACATACCTGTTACGCCTTAGAAATTGCACTTTATTAGAAATTGTAGATAATGGTGAGTTTTTTATAATGTCATCAAACTTAATCCATGTGGAATCTTCTAGTGAATAGTTGTCTGCGAATTGAAAAGCATAAGATTTAAGCGACTCCATATCTTGAGGTCGACTTGATTTTATCCAGCGTCTTACATCATTCTTCTTTGGAGCATCATTTGAAATTTTCAGATAGCGACCTCTAAAAATATTTTGCTTTAACGCGAAATTTATCTGGTTTTCTTCATAATAATCTCGAATTTCTTGGAAGGATACCGAGGTGTCCAAGGACTGTTGCACCATTAGCTTTTGGTACTCATAGGAGAGTAAGGTAAATCTGTAATCAGCTACTTTTCGTTCTATTTCAGACTGGTTAATCTTCATGTTATTATTGGCTTCTTGCACCAGAAGCTCCTTTTTTATCCAGTTTCTAACGAATTGCTCTACAATTAGCGCACTGTCTTCTCTTGAGGTCTGGGCCGAAATTATATTGGAGATATCGGAGGCAAACAAAAATGAGTTTCCTACGCTAGCAACTAGCTCTTTACTTGCATTGGCACTCATTTGGTCAGAGGATGCCAGGTAATCGCATGACGATAGGCTGAGTAATATGGGCAATATGGAAAGGTAACGTAGTTTCAATTTTTAGCGATTTCCTCAAGCGTCTCATTGTAAATCTGAATGCTCCTTTTGGCCCTTAACTCTTTAATCCATTGCTGCTCTACAAAGTCTTGATAGTCAGATAGTACTTGACCCTTTATCTCATCATAAA
>DLQN01000075.1 GCA_002477595.1 Roseivirga sp. UBA7431 | reverse complement strand
CCTGAGTAGCTGTGCCACTCAAAAAACCAATTTTCTTGGTGTTCAAGAGGAACCAAAGAAAACTGTAGCCACTCCTAGCAATCCATCAATCGGTTCTACTCAGAATGCTGCTAAAATCATTACCGCAGAAAAAGAAGAGCAAAAAACGCCCAAAGTACTGAAGAGCTATGTGGAAGATCAAAACTACATTCAGGCCATAGAGGACTTCAAGGCTGAACTAGAAAACAACCCCGAAGCAGGTGACATCAATTACTACACGGCAGAGTCATATCGAAAATTAGGGGATCCAAAGTCATCGATTCCCTATTATGCTAAGGCAATCGCTGCAGGTTTCGATAACCCCGAATTAGAACTGAATTACGCATTAGCCTTAAAGGCTGATGAACAGTATGAAAATGCGAAAAAGGTGCTTTCTACTTACGCTAATTTCGCCACGATTGAGATTTATAAAGAAAGGGCACAACAAGAAATTAAGAACCTAGAGAAACTAGACAGTATCAGTCTATATGTCAGAAATGTGGACCTGAAGCCTCTCGATGAAATCAACACGCCAGAATCGGAATACAGCCCTACCTTTTTTAATAACGAACTTTATTTTTCAAGCACGCGTGAAGCAGGGACCTTTAACCGGTACAATGTCCCTTTCAGTGACTTGTATAAAGTAGGTGTAGAAGGCTTAACACCTGATGCCGCTACACTGAGTCAATTACCAGAGCTTTTCAATTCTCAAAATGTGAACGAAGGCTCTTTGGCTTTTAGCCCTGACGGCAACACCATGGTTTTTGCGAAAGGAAATACTGATGGTAAGAAAAGCAGAAGAAGCGTAGACTTATTTATCTCCTACAAAAAGAACGGCAAATGGAGTACTCCAGTCTCCATGCCAATCAATAGTCCGGAATATTGGGATACCTCTCCTTCTTTCAATCTAGCAGGTACTACCATGTACTTTGCCTCCGACAGACCAGGTGGTTTTGGTGGTTCTGATATTTATAGAGCAACATTAAACGACCGCGGCAGATGGGCCAACGTGAGTAACATGGGTGCTTCAATCAATACATCAGGTGATGAGGTTTTTCCATATGTAGCGCCTGACAACAAACTATATTTTGCTTCAAACGGGCACGCAGGCTTCGGCATGCTAGACTTATTCTCCGCTGAGAACAAAGGTGGAGTTGTGACGATAAGAAACTTAGGCCCATCATTTAATTCTGCCGCTGACGACTTTGGATTGATCTACTCAGACTTTCCATTTGAAGGCTTTTACACCTCCAATAGAGAAGGCGGTAAAGGTGGAGATGACCTTTACAGTTTCGTTGATAATTCTAGCGACCTGAAAAAGATCACTTATGCATTACGCGGAACCACTTACCAGCGAAATGAGGATAGCACTCAGGTAATCTTAGGAGATGTTCGCGTAAAACTATTAGACGCAAATGGCGAATTAGTGGATGACGTATTGAGTAGCCGTGGCGGTTCATTCAGTTTTCCAATAGACCCTGAAAAAGATTATACCTTGCAAGGTGAGAAGAATGCCTTTTTCCTTTCCAGAAAAATATTTTCGACTGTTGGACAGGGTATAGCACAAGAAGATTTAGTTGAAAGGTTTACAGAGAAAGTATTTAATGAAGACCTGACATTGGATCCAATCATATTAGATGCTATCATCTTGCTTGAAAACATCTACTACGATTTAGCGAAAGCAGAAATTAGATCAGATGCTGCTTTAGAATTGAACAAGCTTGTACAGTTATTGAATGACAACCCAGAAATCAAAATAGAAATTAGCTCTCACACAGATTCACGTGATGATGATGACGCCAATATGGACCTTTCACAAAGAAGGGCTCAAGCTGCAGTTGATTATATCATTACAAAAGGAATTGACCGAGAAAGGCTAGTTGCGAAGGGTTATGGCGAATCGTTATTAATTAATGGCTGTACCAATGACGTTGAATGTTCAGAAGAAGAGCATCAAAAAAATAGAAGAACGGAATTCAAAGTGATCAATGTGGATCAAAATTAGTATTTCGCTAGAACTTTGAAGTTAAAATACATGAAAGGCCTCCATATTTGGAGGCTTTCTTATTTTTGTGAAATAATATTCTGAAGATGAACGACCGATACATGCAACGCGGGGTCTCTGCCTCAAAGGAAGATGTGCACAATGCCATCAAAAACCTTGACAAGGGCCTATTTCCAAAAGCTTTCTGTAAGGTCGTTCCCGATTTTATGGGTGGCGATGATGCTTACTGCAACATTATGCACGCTGACGGAGCAGGCACCAAATCCTCTTTGGCTTACATGTATTGGAAAGAGACTGGCGATATCAGTGTATGGAAAGGCATAGCACAAGATGCCATCATCATGAATATCGATGATCTCCTTTGTGTAGGAGCTACTGACAACATCTTGTTATCCTCAACTATTGGTAGAAATAAGAACTTGATTCCAGGTGAAGTCATTTCCGCCTTAATCAATGGTACAGAAGAGGTTTTGCAAATGCTTCGCGATAATGGACTGAACATTATCAGTACGGGAGGCGAAACTGCAGATGTTGGCGATTTAGTTCGAAGTATTATAGTAGACAGCACCGTAATCGCTAGAATGAAGCGAGCAGATGTTATTACCAACGAAAAGATTCAACCTGGACAAGTCATAATAGGCTTAGCGTCTTATGGTCAAGCTACTTATGAAACAGCGTACAATGGAGGCATGGGTTCAAATGGTCTTACCTCTGCAAGACACGATGTTTTCGACAAATATCTAGCTGAGAAATATCCTGAAAGTTTCGATCCAAGTGTACCAGGCGATTTAGTCTATTCCGGTTCAAAGAAATTGACGGATGCAATTGATGGATCACCACTTGACGCAGGTAAACTTGTGCTGTCTCCTACTAGAACTTATGCTCCGGTAATGGTCGAAATCCTCAAAAAATTTAGAAATGAAATTGGTGGAGTCATCCATTGCAGTGGTGGTGCACAGACTAAAATCCTCCATTTCATAGATAATTTACACATCATCAAAGACAACCTATTCGAAGTACCTCCTCTTTTCAAATTAATTCAAGAAGAAAGCGGTACAGATTGGAAGGAGATGTATAAAGTCTTCAACATGGGTCATCGCATGGAGATATATGCAGACAAGAGTATTGCTGACGAAATAATATCTATTTCACAGTCCTTTGGCATTCCTGCACAGATAGTCGGCCGCGTAGAAAAGTCAGACAACAAA
>DLQN01000034.1:6244-17873 GCA_002477595.1 Roseivirga sp. UBA7431 | reverse complement strand
CTTCTCTTCAATTTTGGCCTCTAAGTTTTTTATAGATAACATTTTACTCTTTTGTCTTTTTTGAAAATTGGAGTCTGATTAACCAACCGAACCTTCGAGGGTCAGGGCAAGGAGTTTTTGAGCCTCAACGGCAAACTCCATTGGTAATTGATTCAATACTTCTTTCGCGTATCCATTTACAATCAGGGCTACAGCTGATTCTTCATCGATACCACGTTGTTGGCAGTAGAAAATTTGATCTTCACCTATCTTGGAGGTCGTTGCCTCATGTTCTACGTGTGCCGACTCGTTTTCTATGTCTATGTAAGGGAAAGTGTGTGCGCCACATTTGCTACCCATCAGCAGGGAATCGCATTGTGAAAAGTTTCTCGCATTGTGTGCACGCTTCATTACTTTAACCTGTCCACGATAACTATTTTGTGAATGGCCAGCTGAAATACCTTTTGAAACGATTCTCGACTTGGTGTTTTTACCAATGTGAATCATCTTAGTTCCAGTATCCGCTTGCTGATAGTTATTGGTTACGGCAACAGAATAAAACTCACCCTGAGAATTATCTCCTTTTAGAATACAAGAAGGGTACTTCCAAGTAATTGCCGAACCAGTTTCAACCTGTGTCCATGATATTTTGGAGTTGTCACCTTCGCAGATGCCTCTTTTAGTCACGAAGTTGTAGATACCTCCTTTACCGTTCTTGTCACCAGGGTACCAGTTTTGAACGGTTGAATATTTTACTTCAGCGTCTTTTGCTGTTTTAATCTCTACAACAGCTGCATGCAATTGGTTTTCATCACGCTGGGGCGCTGTGCAGCCTTCTAAGTAGCTGACATAAGAACCTTCATCCGCAACAATCAGTGTTCTCTCAAATTGACCAGTATTTGCCGCATTGATACGGAAATAAGTAGAGAGCTCCATTGGACATCTTACTCCCTTGGGGATATAAGCAAAAGAACCATCAGAGAATACGGCTGAGTTGAGTGCCGCGAAGTAGTTATCAGAAACAGGGACAACACTGCCCATATGTTTTTTAACTAATTCTGGGTGTTCTTTTACTGCTTCAGAAAAAGAGCAGAAAATGATGCCAAGCTTGCCTAATGTATCTTTAAAAGTAGTTGCCACTGAAACCGAATCAATCACGGCATCAACAGCTACACCTGTAAGTCTTTTTTGTTCCGTTAATGAGATACCAAGCTTTTCAAAAGTGGCTAATAGCTCAGGATCAATTTCGTCTAAGGATTTTTTAGCCGCACCTTTTTTAGGAGCAGAGTAATAAATGAGGTCCTGATAGTCAATCTTAGGATAGTTAACGTTAGGCCATTCTGGCTCTTTCATCTTCAACCAAGCTCTATAGGCATCTAATCGCCAATTTAGTAACCACTCTGGCTCTTCCTTTTTTGCAGAAATAAATCTTACTATATCTTCACTAAGCCCTTTGGGAGCTTCGTCTGCTTCTAGGTCTACTGTCCAGCCAAACTCGTACTCTTTTGAAGTGAATTCTTCTAATATCTGGTCGTCTTTACTCATCAAATCTTATTTAGAATGATTTCAAATACAAAGGTACAACCTAAAAATTTAATGAAAGGTTTCAGTACGTCTTTTTTATAGATCTGGTTGAGAAACCAATAATTAAAAAATAGTCTTGCAACTATACTGACAACTCGATACTGCGGCTTAATGTTTCTTCTAATATCACAAAGGTTTCAGTACGCTCAATACCGTCTACTTTTTGAACCTTATCATGAAGAATGTCTTTCAGGTGATCGGTGCTTTTCGCGTAGATTCTCACGAACATACTATAGTTACCAGTGGTATAATGGATGGAGGTGATCTCAGGTATTTTTTTGAGTTGTTCTGCTACTTTTTCATATAGAGAACTCTTAGATAAAAAAACACCTAGAAAAGAACCCACAGAATAACCGAGTGCAGTAAGGTTCAAGTCAAGTGAAGCTCCTTTGACTACCCCCATCTTTTCAAGCTTGTTCATTCGTACATGAACTGTTCCGCTTGAAACAAAAGCTTGTTTGGCGACTTCTGTGTAGGGTTTTTTAGCATTGTGCTGCAAAAGAGAGAGGATCTTAAGATCTACGTTATCGATTTCGTAATTATCAGGCATAAACGAAGTGTTGAATTATTAATTCGGTAATAAATATAGCTAATAAATATTTTATCTGTAAATATTTAATCAATACGTTATTAATATTTTAATGAATGGCCAATATCTATTACATTTGAAACAGTTTCAAACGAGAAACAATAACAATTGACATAATGTAGGGTGACGAAACAGGCAGCCGTGCCCTCCTTTCCCGGGGGTGGAGAATAAGAAATAAATTAAACTACCTAAGTAAAACTAATCTCTCCGTGAAGGTTCGATTCCTTCTCCTACAGCATAATATCATTCGAGATGCGAATGATTTAAAGAATAGAGCATAAATGCTTTCAACGAACAATGTTTTAGTATGATTGGTAATTATCAATATTGAGCGTCCTAGCAATCGGACGCTCAGCATTGAAACACACCGTAGGGTGACGAAACAGGCAGCCGTGCCCTCCTTTCTCGAGGGTAGAGGTTCTGAAATAAAGCCAATTGGCCTAATCACTCTGTGGAGGTTCGAGTCCTTCTCCTACAGCAAAACCCCAACCTGATTCAGGTTGGGGTTTTTTATTTAGACTGAGCCTTCAATTCATCATTTCTCTTATATTTGGTGTTAGCCAAATTTTATTGAATGAGTACTTACCCGTGGATCGCTAAATACCCAGCAGGTATTCCAGCAGAGATTTCTGAATACAGACCAGAGAGTTTACTTGAATTGTTTAATCAAGCCTTCAAAAGCTTCGGAAGTCGAGAGGCTTTTGAAAATATGGGCAAGGTGTTGACCTACCAAGAAATTAATCTTCAATCGGATTTCTTCGCTGCTTATTTACAGAATGAAGTAAAAGTCCAGAAGGGTGATCGCATCGCTATTCAAATGCCGAACTGTCTTCAATATCCAATTGTACTTATTGGTGCACTGAAAGCAGGCTGCATCGTAGTGAATACTAATCCATTGTATACGCCTCGTGAGATGGAACATCAGTTTATTGATGCGGAAGTCAAAGCGATTGTCATCATCGCCAATTTTGCCAGTAGTTTGGAAGAGGTGTTACCGAAAACCAAGATTGAGCATATTATCGTGACTGAGCTGGGTGATTTGCTCGGTGGTGTAAAAGGTAAACTGGTCAACTTTGTAGTGAAGCATGTCAAGAAGATGGTTCCGGCCTACAACTTACCAACGGCTAAAAAATTTAAAGATGTGATGAAAAAGGGGGCAAGGTTGAAATACACTAAGCCATCAATTAAATCTTCAGACACGGCTTTTCTTCAATATACTGGAGGCACAACAGGCGTTTCAAAAGGAGCTACATTATCACACGGTAATGTGGTGGCACATACCTTCGCTATTGCTAGCTGGTTTACACCACTATTAAAGGCAGGCCAAACCGAATTGATGATTACTGCGATTCCATTGTATCACATCTTTGCGCTCAATGTTAACTGTACTTTCATGATGCACATTGGTGCAAAGAATGTACTGATTACTAACCCAAGGGACATGCCTGGGTTTATCAAAGAATTGAAGAAGCACCAGTTCACTCTATTTACTGGTGTGAACACTCTTTTCAACGGACTGCTTAATCAACCGAACTTCAACGAAGTGGACTGGAGTCATTTAAAGGGTTCAATCGGTGGAGGCATGGCTGTTCAAGACTTTGTAGCCCGTAATTGGGAAGAGAAAACCAACTCAGCTTTGGTAGAAGGGTATGGACTTTCTGAAACATCTCCTGTAGCAAGTTGTAATCCCTTAGATGGAACGCATCGCATGGGTACTGTTGGTCTTCCGATACCGTCAACGGCATTGTCTATTTGTGATGATGATGGCAAGCATTTAGCTCAGGGTGAAGTAGGAGAGATCTGTATTAAGGGGCCGCAAGTAATGTCTGGTTACTGGAAAAAGGATAACGAAGGTGTCTTCTTCGAAGATGGCTGGTTCCGAACAGGTGATATTGGTCAAATGGATGTTGATGGATTCTTCAAGATCGTTGACCGAAAGAAAGACATGATCAACGTATCTGGCTTTAATGTTTTTCCAAATGAAGTGGAAAATGTGATTGCCGACCATGAGAAGGTTTTAGAAGTAGCTGTTATTGGTGTACCTGATAAGCATTCTACCGAATGCGTTAAGGCGTTTGTTGTAAAAAGTGATCCCTCGCTTACGGAAGAGGAGTTAAGGCATTACTGCGAGGAGGAATTAACAGGCTATAAAAAGCCCAAATACATTGAATTTATAGATGAGTTGCCGAAGTCTAATGTAGGTAAGATTTTAAGGAGAGAGTTGAAAGAAATGGAAGCAGCAAGACTAGCTTAAACAAAAAAAAGCCTCTTAAGAGNNTTTTTTTGTTTTTGACTTTGGGCTCAGTTGTTTGTTTTTTCTTCGAAGATAATTTCTTCAACTTCCTTAGGCTCCTCAATGGTTAGGGTACTTCCAGTGTGTTCTCCTAACCTGAAGGCTACTCTAGCAGTTAATCTAGTTTTTACGAGCTGATTTCTTTGCATACCAGGTGTCCAGTTTGGTCCTTCCATATAGACACGTAACGCTTCTTCACCTAATCCACCTCCTGGATTTCTTAATAATTCAAAATCACTTAAAGATCCGTCAGTATCAACAACAAAAGTCATATAGACATTTCCTTCAATTCCTTTTTCTTTGGCTTCTTGTGGATAGATAATATTTTCTCCCAGGAACTTTTTGTAGGCTTCACGCCCTCCTGGAAATGTGGGGTCTTGCTCAACGACTAAGAATACCGTTTCATCAGAAGATTCTTCTGCAATAACTCCTTTGACTTCAAAGTCGCTTCCTTCAGGTTCAACATACATTTCAGCATCTGCGCATGATACGGTAATGGCAACGATTAATAATAGGGATAGTTTTTTCATGATTAGGGCTGTTCAACTAAATGATTAAATATAAAACTAATATATTAGTTAATATTGAAATAAAAAAGGCCATCTCATAGAAATGACCTCTAATTCAATAAGTCGTAAACTATACTTTACAGGTTTTTACACCGAAAATGGCATAGATAGGGCAGAAGCCGACAAGACTGGTCAAGGTAAAGATACCTGCAGCTACCAATGCAACAGTTCCCCATAAGCCAGTAATAGTGTCTGTAAAATAAAGTGCAACTAAGCCAGCTACAATTACGATTCTGACGATTCGATCGATTGATCCCATGTTATTTTTCATAGCAATTAGTTTAAGTATTCTATTAAGATTGAAATACCGAAAATGATGCCTGCGCAAACTAGGCATACCATCAAAAACTTGATGATCTTTCCTTTCATGGCTTAAATTTCAATAATGTAAATGAGTAGTTCTGTGACTTAGATCACATTTGCAGATTCTTTTTGTTAAGTATTTGGAACAGAGCGGCCTTTGCTATTTGATGAACATTTCCATCAATTCGTATTGCAGACCAGCATAACTGAGAGGGTCCATATTTCCCACAATAGCGAGTACAGTTTCTGTTTCTGGGTGCATCATAAAGAAAGTAATGCCACCGACCGAGCCACCACTATGGCCGTAGAAGGTATTGCCGCTAGGTCTTTGAAAAGTTCTCCAGCCGATGCCATAGTTTGTTTCTTTACCATCCACTGTTCTTTGTGAAGTCATCCATTCATTTAGTGTTTCTTGCTTCAAATAGCCTGCTTTCATGTGTGCC
The DNA here is from genome assembly GCA_002477595.1 of Roseivirga sp. UBA7431. Lineage (GTDB taxonomy): Bacteria > Bacteroidota > Bacteroidia > Cytophagales > Cyclobacteriaceae > Roseivirga. The sequence goes on along the minus strand of DLQN01000034.1, from coordinate 12,113 downwards.
TGACCAAATTTGCATAGGTCTTCCGTAGTACCAACAAAGCCGCCACCAGCCCATTTGTAGCTATTGTCTACGTAAGGAGCTATAACAGCTTCGCCATTTCTAAATTGATAGAATTGTGTTCGGTTGGCTATAAATTGATCAGCATGGTCGGGTACTGTATTGTTCATCTCAAGGGCATCGAAGACCTCTTGTTGAATGAATTTTAGAAAGTTTTTACTGGATAGAAAACTTGCTTGGGGGGCAGCAGCATTTTCCATAGCGACTGAGATTAGATTCCAGCCATATGAAGAGTAGGCGTACTCGGTTCCTGGTTTATTAATTAAAGGGTCATTGATGAATATGGAAAGGCCATCTGCTACGTCTTCATATTTCGTACGGCTCATGAATTCAGTGCCTTTGTAGTGACGGATGCCAGCAAGATGACCAGCTAATAGCCTTAGGGTAATTTTTTCTCCTTTATCTGGCCAAATGGGCACGTACCTTTGAATAGGGGCGTCCAAGTCTACTTTTCCATCTTCATAAAGCCTAGCGAGACCAGCCGCGGTTAGCGTCTTTGACACACTTCCAATGCGAAACTTAGATTTAGAAGGATCTACAGGGACCTGCTCTTCTCTATCCGCAAAACCGAAGCCTTTTGAGTAGACTAACTCTCCTTTTTGTGAAATCGAAATGCTTAGTCCGGGTACTTTGGTTTTCTCGACAAAAGCTTGAAGTTTTTCGTCAGCTATTTCTGAATTGCTTTGTGCAAACAACCCTAAAGCCATGAAGAGGAGAATGCAGGTGCTATATATACGTCTCATAAGGATGAAGTTAAGGATTCACTCTTTGTTTTACTACTTCTTGCGGAGTACAGTACCAGCCCTTACCTCAGTTAGTTCTTCCATTCCGCCATATACTAGCTGTCCATTGACGATTACATAATTTATCCCATTAGGATAATGATGAGGATCTTCAAAAGTTCCAACATCTTCAATATAGCCTGGGTGAAAAATGGTAATATCTGCTTGCATACCTTCTTGAATTCTTCCTCGGTTGTCAAGGCCAATGCGTTCTGCCGGAAGGGAGGTCATTTTTCTTAAGGCTACTTCCAAACTTATGATTCCCATTTCTCTTACATAGTAGCCGAGAACCCTTGGGAAGGTACCGTAACTTCTCGGGTGTGGGTGTCCTTGTCCTGGTACCACTAATCCACCATCAGAAGCTATCATGGCCAATGGATGCTGCATGATGCGCTGAACATCTTCTTCTCCAATCGCATGGAAAATACACTGGGCCCCGCCATTAAATTGACCCTCAATCACCAAGTCTGCGCCATTGCTAAACGTAGGTTCAAGCTCTTTTTCAATGGCCCAATCCTTAAGCGTTCTGCCATTTAAATCAGGTTTCCAGCTTACATTGGCAAACTGTACCACATCTAAGTCTGCACCACCACGATCGTTTTCAATGTTGAACATGATTTCGCTGTGAATACGGCTTCTGGTAACAGGATCAGCGATTCTTTTCTTGAATTCATCTTGGCCACCTGCCATTGCCCAAGTAGGGATGAGTACAGAAAGTCCTGTTGAACTGGCGGTGTAAGGGTACTGATCCATCATTACGTCAATTCCAAGTCTTCTGGCAGAGTCTACCATTGCCAAGGTCTTGACGCTTGCACCCCACATCGGTTTACCAATTACTTTATGATGCGTTAGGACAATGGGAATGTTTGCTTCGCGACCTATTTGAATTGCTTCTTGCACTCCGTCAAGCAAACCCAAGCCTTCTTCCCGTAAATGGGAAGTGTAAATCCCGCCTTGAGCAGCAGCAACTTTCGATAATTCGATTACTTCTTCTACATCTGAAAACGAGCCTGGAACATATTTTAGTCCTGTAGATATACCAAACGCTCCGTTATCCATTGCCTCTTTAACAGCAGCTTTCATAGCTGCCATTTCCTCCGGAGTGGGTTTACGGTTTTCAGTACCCATCACATTACGTCTGATGGTATTATGTCCAGTTAACCAAGCGGTGTTAATACCTAAGCGATAAGTTTCAAGGCTGTCAAGGAACTTGCCCATTGGTGCAGGGCCTCTTCCATCAGGCCCCGCTAAAACCGTAGTTACTCCTTGGCGAATGAAGCTTTCAGCGTCAGGCAGTCGCATAATGCGTTCAATATGGGCATGTGCGTCTATAAAACCAGGGCTAATGATTTCGATGCCATTAAGCATTATTGTATGAGCAGCACCATAACCTTCGAGGTCACCGATTGCTATGATTTTGCCGTCTTTTATGCCTACATCTTGTGGCGTTTTAGATAAAGATTCACCATCGAATACTATCCCATTGAGCAATAGAATGTCAAAGCGTTCATACAGGAAACAGCTATTGGTCAGAAAGAACAATGCTATTATCGGAAGAAGTTTTTTCATGGAGTAAATTGATGTCGGATAACCAATTTACTCAAATATCTGGTTTTCTTTAAATCTATGATTTAGGAGCATGCTGACCACCTAAATGCTCACAATCAATCAAAGATTGCATGTTGGAAAAGCCCACAGGAGTTTTCTTGTATTTATACACTTCTTCCAAAGTAGTGGTATAGTTATTATCTCCCATACTCATGTCTACATCAGTCATCGTCATCTGGCAAGGGTGTTCATAGCCTGCCGCATGAGAGATTTCGAGAATTTCTTTTCTCAAAGTCTTGGCAAAGTTGGCAAAGCGCTCAGACTTCAAAGTAGGGTCGATGCCATTTTGTAACCATTTCTTCTGTGTTGCAACTCCAGCAGGGCAAGTGTTTGTATGACACACTTGTGCCTGAATACAACCAATGGACATCATAGCTTCACGAGCAACGTTGATCAAGTCAGCGCCCATGGCAAATGCCATTAAAGAACTTGAGGGAAAGCCTAGTTTACCAGAGGCAATAAAAACGACTCTGCCTGTAAGTCCTTTGCGTTCGAATATTTTATATATAGCAGCAAAAGCATATACAAATGGTAAGGCTACATGATTAGCAAATGCAGGTGGGGCAGCACCTGTGCCACCTTCACCACCGTCAATAGTTATGAAATCTGGTCCTTTTCCAGTTTTCAACATTAAATTCGTCATCTCTTCCCACATTTCTAGCTTACCCACCGCTGATTTAAAGCCTACTGGTAAACCTGTGCTTTCAGCGATATCCTCGATAAATGAAAGCATCTCAGGAATATTTGAGAAAGCTGTATGATTAGCAGGGGAGAGCACATCTTCCCCCAGCTTTACATGTCTGATTTCGGCAATTTCTTTCGTGATTTTCGAGACAGGCAGTACACCGCCTTTGCCAGGTTTAGCGCCTTGCGATAGCTTGACTTCTATGGCACGGATTTGAGGAAATTCCTGCGTCAATTTCACCATCTTATCCATGGAAAAATTCCCTTCATCATCCCTTACACCAAAATATCCAGTGCCAAAATGAAAGATTATGTCTGACCCATGCTGGTGATGCTTGGATAGTGATCCTTCTCCTGTGTTGTGATAGCAGCCAGCCTTAGCAGCACCTTTATTCAATGATTCTATAGCTTTTGCTGATAATGATCCGTAGCTCATGGCAGAAATGTTAATCACCGATTTGGGTCTGTAAGGTCGTTTCCTGCGATTAAATTCTCCCATCAGTTTGGCACAAGGAAGTATATTATTGTTGATAAGGTTAGGATGGCCAGCAGCTAACTTTAATGGAATCATTGTAGGGTTGATGAAAATAAACCCTGGGGCATTTTGATCTTGATCGGTACCAAAACCTTGATAATTATTTTCTTTTTTCGAAGAGGCATAGATCCAAGAGCGTTGACTTCGGTTGAAAGGAAGCTCTTCACGATTATTAGCGACTATGTATTGTCTTAGCTCTGGGCCTATTTTTTCCAGAAGGTACCTTAGGTGTCCAACAATCGGATAGTTATGGCTGATGGCATGCTTTCTCTGAAAGACATCTCGAAGTGCGACAAGGAAAAGACCTATTAATACCCAAGCCCACCAAGGGAATGCTGCAAGTGATTCCATGATTTTTTACTCTCTGTTAAGGATACGTGTGAACTAAAAAGGATTGCTTCCAATATATAGTATTCAATCTCTAATACTCTCAGTTTGGATGAATGGTTGCCTAATATAATTTTTCGGTCAATCAGAGTAGCATCAAGGATCTAGTTGTTGTAAGGACTAAGGGTCTTCTTAATGTCTCTTAAGTCCATGATTTGGATGCCTAAAATTGAGATAATGCAATACGCTGTGAAGTAGTAAAATCCATCAAAAACTTCAGCTGAAATGCTCTCTTCTGAGGCTGTTGCTAAATAGGCAAGAAATACCCCCACCACAAATACATCAGCCATAGACCATTTACCAATGGCAGACACAAAACGATAGACATGACTTCTAAAACGCCATTTCTTAAAGCCTAGTACGATCAGTAAGAGTATACCTTTCAATACTGGAATGATCACTGAGAAGATTAAGATCATGGTTGCAACAAGGTTGTTGTTGTAATCATACAAAGCGCGGATCGCTTCAATAATACTTTGGGTGCGCTCGAATAATTCAAAGTCACCTAGTAATGGAATCTTTGCTGCTATACGAATGCTCAACATTGGCTCTGTTAAACCAGGATATAAAAAGAATAGTGAAGCAATGATTAGCGTAAGCGCAATTATGTTTCTGATGTTCATAAGTGACTATTTCGATACTGTTATGACGCTTGATATTGTCAAAAGGTAACGCGAAAATAAAAAAAGGCTGCACAAGGCAGCCTTTTTACTATTGATTTCTAATTGTTGGTTCCGAAAGAACACCAATCCTGAAGGTCTGTTCCAATAGGAGAACCAGCAGGAGGAGTCAATGCTCTTTGTACCTGAAGATCTCCTGGATTGTCAAAGAACCTAGTGATCAAATTGGTGATGTACATCTTGTGCGCTTCATCTGCAGCCCCATCATTGTTAGCAGGGTCCATTCTTTTAGCGATGTTCTTCAAGCTTAGTAGTGCTTCGGCTCTTGCTTGTGAAGAGGCACTGTTACTATTATAAAGACTCATTAAAGCATTCATCAATTGCTTCTCCGTTGCTCTTTTAAGCTCTAGGTAATAATAGTTGCTATAGGTAGATCCCGAAACACCTTCAAGAATCTTATTAACGACATCTGTCAAACCCATTTGACTCTGATCCAATGCTTTTTGCTGTACAAGTCTCGTAGCCCTTTGCGGATTGAAAATGTAACTCATTACAGCCCCAGCAATAGTTTCACCAGGTGCTACTGGATCGAAATTAGCGCCAGTTCTCACATTAAAAGTCTCTGATGAACGACCATTCCCAGGGGGGCGAGGAGGTATCATAGCGATGATGTGATCTGGGAAAGCTAGGTTTTTTGGGTTAACAACATTTATGAGTGCAGTGAGTGCAGCTTCTTGCTCTGCTCTTGGTACAACTCTTTGAGTGGGTTGTACATCACCTCTCAGCTTGTAGTTATAGTAAGTACCACCAATTACTTTCACTGCGCCTTCTAATTGATAGCGATGGATCATGTACATAGGCACAAGTACTTCCTCAAGCTTAGCCATTGGTGCTCCCATTGGAATGTTCTTCTCAGAAAAGTTCTCTAAGACTTTGGTTCTGACTTTCATCAGGTGATTTAGCTGATCCACTGGGTTTTTCCCATTGTCCCAAAGGTGTGATTCAGGGTGACTACTGCTAATTGGTCTTGAATCAGAATCTGTAATGAAGTAGAGTTCATTTTTGGCTTGACCGTTTAATAAATCATTCAAAGCCTTTTCCTCATTCACATCACTTGGGAAATCTTGGTATCCCCAAGTAATAGCCGCTTTGTCCCAATCGCCAATTCCTACATCATAGGCATTGTCTAAAGAGAT
>DLQN01000034.1:0-6106 GCA_002477595.1 Roseivirga sp. UBA7431 | reverse complement strand
TCTGGGGTAGTTCCGTTTTCGTAAGGTGTCAAAAGACCTTGAGCGATCAAGAAATCTTGTCTCACTCTTAATGAGCCTAAGCTTACATGTCCTTTAATAATTTCTCCTGTTCTTGGGTCAGTTACAGAAGATCCATAAGACCAACCACGAGTGGATCGGTGTACCCATTGAATAAGATTATAGCGAACATCTAATGGATCAGCACCAACAGGCATTTCTTCGACAATAAATGCATTGCGATAGCCCGCTGCTTCGTAGGCTTGGTTCCACCAGCGTGCACCTTCTATCAATGCAGACTTAATAGGCTCTGGTGCGCCACGATCTACGTAGTATCTAATGGGTTCTACTGGATCGCTTATTTTGGCATCAGGGTTCTTCTTTTCTAATCGATGTCTTCTAACGAATTGCTTGACAATGTTATCTTCGATAGGAGTAGCGTAGTCCATATATTGGATGGCGCCATAACCAGACCTTGGGTCAGCTTTTCTAGTTTCATAGTTGGCATCGGGAAGCTCAATAAAGGAATGGTGCATCCTTACTGTCACCGCGTCTGATGATGGCGTTACACTTCTGATAAACCTGCCGGTCGCTGTTCCTGTAAAGGTGATGGTTGCTTCAAACTCTGAATTTTTCGGAAAGTTCTTAAGCATAGCAGGATAAACGGCCGAACGGTTGGCGTCTACTTTATAACTTCCTTCGCTACGTAAACTTCTGGCAGCACCAAAGGCATCGCTCAGCAGCATTGGCGTCATGTCGATAAGGATTTTGCCATCACTTTCTCCAGCAATCTTGAAGCCTTGTAATACGGATTCAGCGAAGGCTTCTTTAACGGCTCTCACTTCATCTGCATTATCAGAAACGGCCCTATAGGAGTAGTTCGGCTGCACAAGCATGATCTTGGGTCCAACACGCCTAAATTCTACAACACGCGTACTGCCTAGCTTTCCTCTATCGAGTCCTATATCGTTTGATCCGATACCGGCTGAAAGCGCGTTTACATAAAGAAACTCTGAATCTAGATTTTCTATTTCGAGCCATACTTTACCTTCTTTCTCATCCCAGTAGTAGTTGAAATAGCCTTCTTTTTTGGTCATGCCCTTTGTTAATTCGGCAATTGTCTTTTGGGCAAAGGCAACTGTCGTAAATAGGCATAGTAGTGTAATAACGATTGATTTTCTCAACATGTCTTTTTCAGGTTATGATTTTTCTGATGCCTTCAATATAAGAAGTCTTTGCAAACACAGCCATACAATTATATTTGTAAGGTTACTAAACAAAAAAAAAGACTTATGATTTCTAGAAAATCCCTTTTGATGCTGGCTTTACTATGCCTCGTATCGTTGGCTTTTGCCCAGAAAAAACCTATTACTCACGATGTTTATGATGACTGGAAAAGCATTGCTTCGGTTATCATCAGCAATGATGGTGTTTGGGCAGGCTATCGCATCACACCACAAGTTGGTGATGCTACATTAGAATTAAGGAACTTGAATACCGATGAATCTATTACCGTTGATAGGGTTTCTCGCTATTCTTTCTCCGCTAATGGCCAATATGTGGCGGCTGAAGTAAAGCCGGCATATTTAGTGGAACGTGAACTTAAATTGAAGAAGACCACAGCAACCAAAATGCCGAAGGACTCTCTTTATATTATTAACCTAAATTCAGGCGATATCAAGAAAGTCGCAAGGGTTAAGAATTTTCAACTTCCGGGAGAATCTGAAGAGTGGATGGCTTGGGTTCATGAAATGCCTTTGAAAGAGACAAAGAAAAAGGAGGAAGCAGTTGAGGAAAAAGAAGAACCAGTTGTAGAGGGTAGAAAAAGTAAGAGAAAGAAAAAGAAGAAAGAAGAGCCTAAGGAAGAAACGCCTGAGCCTGTAGAACCAGAAGATCCACGTGCCAAATCAAAAGGTACAGAATTGGTCCTTTATAACTTAAAGACGGGTGAATCAAAAAGCATCACTGGTGTGATGGAATATAGCTTAACTGAAAAAGGAAATCACTTATTCTTCGAGTATGATAAAGTTGATTCTTTAAATGAGTCTGGTATTCATGCAATAAATACGGCCAATGGCGAGATGACAACGCTTAATGAGGGGATGATCGAATACAAAAAGATGTCAACCGATGAAGAAGGAAATCAGATAGCCTTTTTTGCTACAGCAAACACAAAGGATGACGATCACAAGTATTTCAGTCTAATGCATTGGAGTGCTGGTAAGGCTAGCGCAACAATTGTAGCGGACACAACTACTGCTGGCGTTCCGGAAAACTGGATGGTGAGTGATAATAGTAATATCAGATTTTCAGAGTCAGGTAAGCGAGTTTATTTCGGTACAGCACCGAGGCCTTTCGAATATGCTTATGAAGCGGATACTACTTTGTTGAAAGACGATCGTCCAGATGTTGATGTTTGGTCATACAACGATCCTTATATCCAGCCAATGCAGAAGCTTCAGGCGGGAAGAGAGAAAAACAGGTCTTTCGATGTAATGTTAGATACTCAGACTGGGAAACTAGTACAACTAGCCGGACCTGACCTTGAATCTGTTACAATTGACACAAGAAACGACAGAGACTTTGTTTTGGCGATGAACGATCAGCCTTACAGAACCCAAATGACTTGGGATACGCAAATTCCAAGAGACTTCTATAAGATTAGCACATCAACAGGTGATGCTGAATTATTGATCAAAGGAGCTAAAGGATTTCCTTCTCTTTCTCCAGCTGGAAACTATTTGACTTGGCATAATATCGAAGATGGTCATTGGTATATGATGAATGTTGCTTCAGGTAATATCAAGAATTTGACTGAAGGAATGAGCGTTTCATTTGCGAATGAGCTACATGATTCTCCTTCATTAGCTGGCAGCTATGGTACGCCAGGCTGGTCGGATGATGATGCAGCATTTTTCCTTTATGACAGATATGATATTTGGAGGGTTGACCCTAAAGGAGGAAGCGCAGTGAATGTAACTAATGGTTTTGGCCGTCAGAATAAGATTACCATGCGTTATCAGCGATTAGATAGAGAAGCTAGAACGATCTCTACCGAAGGAAGAGCAACATTATCTGCCTTCAATGAGTGGACTAAAGCTTCTGGATTTGTTACTGCCAACATGAATGGTTCTTCTGATCCACAGATCGTGGTGATGGAAGATATGAGCATCGGAGGCTTAATTAAAGCTAAAAATGCTGATCGTGTACTCGTGAGAAAGTCTACTTACCAAGAATACAGTGAAGTATACGCTGCTAATAGCGTGAGTATGACCGGTCTCAAAAAGCTAAGTAATGTTGGTGCTCAAGAAGAACCTTACAATTGGGGTACTGCAGAACTCATCGAGTTCGACAATACTTATGATGGGGAAACGATGCAGGCGATTCTTTACAAGCCGGAGAATTTCGACCCGAATAAGAAGTATCCAATGATTGCATACTTCTATGAGCGTAGATCAAATTCTTTACACAGTCATCCAAGTCCTGCACCTAGTGCGAGTACAATCAACATTCCTTACTATGTGAGTAATGATTACTTGGTACTTGTGCCAGACATTAAGTATGAAGTAGGTTACCCAGGAAAAAGTGCCATGGACCACGTGGTACCTGCTACAAAAGCGGTAATGGCAATGGGATTCGTAGATGAAGATAACATGGCCATTCAAGGGCAAAGTTGGGGTGGATATCAAGTCGCCCATATGGTGACGAGAACCAACCTTTATAAGGCAGCAGGTGCAGGTGCACCTGTCGTTAACATGACATCAGCTTATGGAGGTGTAAGATGGGCTAGTGGAATGAGTAGAATGTTCCAATATGAAAAGACACAGACTCGTTTGGGTGCTACGCTTTGGGATAGACCTGATTTGTACATCGAGAACTCACCATTGTTTAAAGTGCCTGAGATTGAAACACCTATGTTCATCATGCATAACGATGCGGACGGTGCTGTGCCTTGGTATCAAGGGATTGAGTTCTATATGTCGCTCAGAAGGCTGCAAAAGCCTGCGTGGTTAGTGTCATATAATGACGAAGCGCATAACCTGACAAGACGTAAGAACCGTAAGGATCTTTCCATTAGAATGGCACAGTTCTTTAATCACTACTTAAAAGGTGAGCCAATGCCAGAATGGATGGCTTACGGTCTACCAGCTAAGTTGAAAGGAAGAACACTTCGTTATGATTTGGTGGACGAAACCGAAGAAAAAGTAACAGAAGGAGAGAGCCTTAAACTTGAGAAAACTAAAGGCGGCCAGCACTAGTATTTAGATTCAAGACATAAGATTTTAGACGTCAGACTTAGCAATAGGTCTGACGTTTTTATTTGTTAAGTCATCATGCCTTGTTAGTCTATTCTCAGGTCATGTTTGGAGACTAGCCCAGGGAGACCCGCTGACGACACCCTCATTTTGCTGATTTGATTGATCTCTGGATCGACAATATAGCTATGAGACGTTCTAAGGTCAGCTTTGTTAAGGACCGAGTTCTCAAATACCGCACCTGAAAGGTCACAGTCATTAAATTTGGCTTCCGTCAAATTCGTTTCAACAAAGTCTACTTCTTTAAGGCTACAGGCTTCAAACACGATTTTCTTCAGAGACAGTTGGTAGAAAGAGGAGAGGTCTAGCTGACAATTATAGAAGTACATCTCTAATAAGAAAGGATTACATCTGTCGAAGTGTAGGCCAAGTAATTTGCACGCCCTGAAATTGACCTCTTTAAAACTTGTAGCAAGGAATTTAGAAGAGGAAAGGTCACATGCTATGAATTCGCATTCCAAGAAGCTGATGTTCGATAGGTCCGCTCCGTTGAAACTACACCCTTGAAAGCGACAGTTTTCATAGTCCACATTAGCAAAAGGCTCTACCGAAAAGTTGATGTTTTTGAATTCCCTTCCGTCTATGATCTCTTTCATTTAGCTATTGTAAGCATTTTCCAAAAGAAGTAGAAGCCGTATCATGAAACCAAAATTCAAGAAGCTGTCCAATGAGACTGAGAATGCCACTTTTGTGCTTGTAGATGCTGAAAAGTTTCCTGAGTCCAGAAGAATGGCTGATGTAAGCAACTTGCCAACGTTTGCTGCCTTTGAAAAAGGACAATTCGTAAAGCAGGTGCAGACCAACAAGTTTGAATCACTAAAAGACTTGGTAGATGAGGTTGCCGCTAATTAAACACCTAACCGATTTTATCGAGCAGAACGATCAGGACTATTTGCTGGAGACACTTGAAACGTTAGAAAACCTAACCGAGAGTGAGTCACTGAAGGATGAGGAGTTGGATGTACTGGGCGAAATGATCTCCAACATGTACGGTGCACTCGAAGTGCATACGATGATGAAGGAGGGAACCCCTAAGAAAGAAGCGCTGAATACATTTATGAAGCGTGTTATGGGGTCGATCGATAAGTAGTCGAATAGGTTAAAAGTAAAAGGCCCATTCACGAAAGTGGATGGGCCTTTTTGTTGTTGTAGTGTTACTCCTACTTTGGTCTTCTAGTTCATCGCTTCTGCAAGCTCTGGGGCAATTTTAGCGCGTTCGGCAGTGACCCATGTTTTCAGGGATGCTACTTGTTCATCAGTTAGCTTCGCCTCACTGTGCATTCTTACATAATTGGGCTGAGGCATTTTCCCTTCCTCTACTTCTTCAACCATCTCTTCTAATTTATGGTCGCGTCTTTTAGCAGAATAGGTGGCCCATTTAGAGAAGTTGAGTTCATCCCTGCCTTCTTCTATATGCTCTCCTATTTTCCAACTAACTGGGGCTACACTAGCATACCACGGGTATCGCGGCTGATCAGAATGGCAATCGTAGCAAGCTGATTTAAGCATCGTGGCGATTGGGCCTTCAATCTCCAATACACTGATAATATCGTTTTCATTCACGGGTTCGCTGATTTTTTCAGGTCGAGCAATGAATTGAATGACCACAAAAGTCACTAGCAGACCGACAAGAATGGGTTTTAATACTTTTTTCATGGCCTAAAATTAATAGAATTAACCTCTTTTAATAGTACCTCACATCACAAACAAAAAAAGCTCGGTGACCAACCGAGCTTTTTTTAGATTTTGAAATTACTTAGTTAGACTTTTTAGCGGACTACTTTTCTCTCAAT
>DLQN01000012.1 GCA_002477595.1 Roseivirga sp. UBA7431 | reverse complement strand
TCTAATGCCAATGGTGGATTCTGGAGTTTAGTATTATCCTATGCCCTTGTCCTCGTTTGGATTGCCTATTGCTTTGCCAACTTTGGCGGCATAAGCAATGCTGAAACTGGAGTTCACTTCCTCTACATTGTTCCGGTACTATTTGTAATTGCAGTATCAATCAATTTGGCGATCAGTTCTTTATCTCCTGCACCGACAGATGAGAAATTAAAAGATATGATTTGGAGCAAAAGCATTTATCAAGACGAAACCAAAGATTTGGTTGGACTTGTTTGGTATAAGAACTACAGAATACTTTCTGTAATCCTCCTGATATTGACCGCCATCATTGTCTTGTGGTTTGCATGATAACTAACTAACAAAAGCCCTGATTCCAAGATATAAGAATCGGGGCTTTTTACACTTCACACTATTGGTTCTCAAACGAGAATAAAATACATTAGCCGCCTCGTATAAAACGTATTGAGCAAAACCTTCAATGTATAATCCATCGGCACATATACTGCTAAAACAACTGCTTCCTAAACTCAGGAAAAAAGCTGGCAATAAGAATATTGAAGACTTTGAAAGAAGATACATCGCCCTCTTCAGCGATATCTTCAGCCGATTTCAGAAGCTGTATGGTCAACATGAAAACGCCATGAAGGCTTTTGAAAAGCTTAGCCTTAACATGTTACATGGCTACCTTAAAAGACCTACAGACTTAAAAAAATCGGATGAACTGCGGGAACTAAATCCTGGTTGGTTCAGAAGCCAAGAGATCACCGGCATGATGCTCTATGTGGATCGTTTCAATAAAAACCTCAATGGTCTTTTGGATCGTGCCGATTACTTCGAAGAGCTTGGGATTAACTTCCTGCACTTGATGCCATTACTTGAGAGCCCAAAAGTCAAGAATGACGGGGGATATGCAGTAAGCGATTATCGCAAAATCGATAGTCGCTTTGGAAGCAATCAAGACTTCGAAAAAGTAACAAAGGCACTACGCGATAAAGACACTTTGGTCATGCTCGATTTTGTGGTGAACCATACAAGTGACGAGCATGCTTGGGCTACAAAAGCCAAAGCAGGAGACAAGGACTTTCAAGATTTTTATTACGCTTTTGAAGACCGCGCTACGGCTTATATGTATGAGCGATCCATGCCAGAAGTATTTCCGGAAACTTCACCCGGAAACTTCACCTTCGATAAAGAAATGCAGCGATGGGTGATGACGGTATTCAACAGTTACCAATGGGATTTGAACTATACCAATCCCTATGTTTTGGTAGAAATGATCGATAACATTTTCTACTTGGCAAATATGGGTGTAGACGTATTCCGAATGGATGCCGTGGCCTTTGTTTGGAAACAAATTGGGACTGATTGCCAAAACCTTCCGCAGGCACACCTGATTCATCAGCTATTTAAGTTGTGTGCACAAGTAACTGCTCCTGGAGTTGCCTTTTTAGCCGAAGCGATAGTCGCACCAACTGAGGTTGTCAAGTACTTTGGCGACTCTGAAGTATGGAGCAATGAACATGACATGGCCTATAATGCTACACTGATGGCATTGCTCTGGAACTCGATTGCAACACGAAGTACGCGAGTAATGAAAGCTGGTCTGAGAGATATTCCAGTGAAACCCCAAGGCACAACTTGGCTTAATTATGCCCGCTGCCATGACGATATTGGAATGGCTTTTGAGGATCGACACATTCAAGAATCGGGCTTCGAACCAGGGCCACACAGGCAGTTTTTGACCAAATTCTTAACAGGAGATTTCCATGACTCTTTCGCCAAAGGAATGCCTTTTATGTATAACCCCAAAACGGGCGATGCAAGAATTTCAGGGTCACTGGCTTCTCTGTCTGGACTAGAAAAATCCATTACTGAAGGCAATAAACTAGGCATTCGTAGGGCAATAGACAGAATCAATTTACTCCATAGTGTAGTACTTTCTTATGGCGGTATTCCTGTGATTTACTCGGGAGACGAAATCGCTACGCTCAATGATTACAGTTTCTTGAAAGACGAATCGAAGAGTGACGATAATCGTTGGATGCATAGAGCTGCAATGGACTGGAAAAGAGCCGAAAAAAGAGCAAAGAAAAACACGCCAGAAGAAAAAGTCTTCAGTATGCTGAAGCGAATGATTAAGGTAAGAAGATCCGTGGTTGAATTCGCAGATGAAAACAATACACAATTGATTGAAGTATCAAACGAGCACATTTTCGCTTTTCAAAGGACCTTTGAGGGTAAAAGCACATTAGTCATCGCAAACTTTAAAGATTCAGATCAAGAGATTTATCCGCACCTTGTTTTCCCACAAACCCAAGTCAATCCTTTTAAAATGGTGGATCGCATCTCTGGCAAATCAGTAAAAACTTCAGAAGGGAAACTTACTCTCAAGCCCTATCAATTCTATTGGTTGACAAACAAATAAGCCTTATGAAAAAGACCTGGTGGAAGGAAAGCGTAGTATATCAAATCTACCCAAGAAGCTATAATGACTCAAATAACGATGGCATTGGCGACATCCCTGGCATCATTGAGAAATTAGACTACATACAGTCCTTAGGTATAGATGTGATATGGCTTTGCCCAGTTTATGAGTCGCCAAATGATGACAATGGTTATGACATTTCGGACTACCGAAACATCATGAATGAGTTCGGGAGCATGGCCGACTTTGACGCATTGCTCAAAGGAATTCATGATAGAGGAATGAAGCTCGTCATGGATTTGGTCGTCAATCATTCTTCTGATGAACACGATTGGTTCGAGGAGTCAAAAAAATCTAAAGACAATCCATACCGCGATTATTACATTTGGAAGCCGGGGAAAAATGGTGGCCCTCCGACAGACTGGGAAGCCTTTTTTGGAGGTTCCGCCTGGGCATATGATGAGACGACAGAAGAGTATTACCTCCACTTATTCACCAAAAAACAACCTGACCTGAACTGGGAAAACCCTAAGGTTAGGGAAGAGGTCAACAGCATTATTCGTTACTGGTTTGACAAGGGAGTCGATGGCTTCAGAATGGATGTGATTTCACTCATCTCCAAGCGACCAATTTATACTGATATGATCTCTCCGGTATTCGAGGAGACAATCGCCAAGCAATACGCTAATGGCCCTCGGATTCATGAATTCTTAAAGTCCATGAATCAAGAGGTGCTCAGTAAATACGACATCATGACCGTAGGCGAAGGACCCGGTATCACTTTAGTACATGGCCTAGACTATGTTGGAGAAGATCGCAATGAGCTCGATATGGTCTTTCACTTCGACCACATGTTTTTAGACATGGGTGCTGGCGGAAAATTTGATCCGATCCCCTATTCCCTCGTTGAGTTTAAAGACATATTCAATCGGTGGGATGCAAAACTGAGCCAAGGCAATGGTTGGGGAAGCATCTTTTTGGGCAATCATGATTTTCCAAGAATGGTTTCAAGGTTTGCCTCAGACGGATCGTATCGTGAAAAGGCAGCCAAACTTTTGGCCAGCATGTTACTTTCCATGCGCGGTACGCCTTACGTATATCAAGGCGATGAATTAGGAATGAGTAACGTAGCCTTCGCAAACCCAGAAGATTACAAAGACATTGAAACGCTCAACTATTTCAAGTCACTCGAAGCAGAAGGCAAAGACCCAATGGACCATATGCATAATGTCCACAAAATGGGGCGTGATAATGCAAGAACACCTATGCATTGGTCGGGGGATAAAAACGCTGGTTTCTCGGAAGCAGAGCCATGGATAAAAATGAACCCTAACTATCCAGATATTAATGTGGAAGATCAAGAAAGAAGCACGTCCTCTATTCTGAACTTCTATCGTAAAATGATTCAGTTTCGTAAGGACAATCCAACACTAGTATATGGGGATTATGAGTCTTTGCAAAATGATCATGATAAGATATATGCCTATCGTAGGTGGGATGATGTGAATGAATTTTTGGTGGTACTCAACTTCTCAGATCACGAAGTAGACTTCGACCCGATTATAACAGGATTAGAACTCCTCATTTATAATTATACGGATGCAACCGAAGACTTGCTGATGAGGCCTTGGGAGGCAAAGATTTTTAGAATTAACGATTGATAGCCATTATATTTAGACATGTCAGAAAAGCTTTGGGGAATTGATTTAGGCGGTACAAAAATCGAAGGAATAGTCTTAAAGTCGAAAGACGATCCAGAAGTGCTGCTTCGAAAAAGAATCGACACTGAAGCTAATCAAGGCTACGAACATGTGGTCGGGCGCATCAAAATGCTTATTGATCAATTAGCTGATGAAGTAGGCGAAAGACCCAAAACACTAGGCATGGGAACTCCCGGTGCCATTGACCCTCCTACAGGACTTCTAAAGAATAGCAACTCTCAGTCCATCAACAATAAACCTTTCCTGAAAGACCTTGAAGCACTATTGGGTATACCAATAGTGATGGCGAATGACGCCAACTGCTTTGCGCTAGCAGAAACACAAATGGGCATTGTACCCGAAGTTGACCCAGAAGCCAAAGTTGTTTTTGGAGTGATTATGGGTACCGGTTGTGGTGGTGGCGTGGTGGTCAACGGACAAGTTATCAATGGAAAACATGGAATTGGTGGAGAATGGGGTCATAATTTTCTTGATGCCTCCGGTGGAACCTGCTACTGTGGAAAGTCTGGCTGTGCCGAAAAAATCATTTCTGGAACTGGTCTTGAGAACTACTATGAAGCGCTCACAGGTACTCGAAAAAGACTCAAGGAAATTCTACCAGATGCCCGATCAGGAAAAGACCCTAATGCTGTTAAAACCTTAGATCGACTTATTCATTTCTTCGGCCTGGGCATATCAACAATTATTAATGTTCTCGACCCTGATGTAATCGTATTAGGCGGTGGAGTCGGTAACATCGAAGAACTCTATACCCGCGGTGTGGCAGAAGCTGAAAAATACATATTCAACCCTCGGTTAGAAACGAAAATCGTTAGACCCAAATTAGGCGATAGTGCCGGGGTTTTTGGAGCCGCTTTCTTGACTGTTTAATCAGCGCCTGACCGCTTTGGGCGATCAGACCTAGACTGTACGATGGTTATTTCTCTTTCCTTTGATGAAAAACGGGCATTAAAGCTTCCTCAAAAGCGACTCCATAGAGGTCGTCTCTTTCAATTTGCCTTTAACTTCATCGATAGACACTCTGATTTGAGATAGATCATCTCTGTCTCTAATGGTTACCGTGTTGTCTTCCAATGTCTGATGATCCACTGTTACGCAGTAAGGTGTTCCTATCGCATCTTGTCTTCTGTATCGCTTACCTATCGCGTCTTTCTCGTCATACTGACAATTGAAATCGATCTTAAGCTCAGCAAGTATTTCTCTTGCTTTTGCTGGAAGCCCAGACTCTTCTTTTTTCAATAACGGCAAAACCGCTACTTGATATGGTGCCAAAGCAGCAGGTATTTTCAATACCGTTCTTTCGCTACCATCTTCCAAAATTTCCTCTGTGAAAGCGCTTGACATAATCGCCAAGAACATACGGTCTAAACCGATAGAAGCCTCCACCACATAAGGCACATAAGATTTGTTCTCTACGGTGTCGAAGAATTGCAATTTCTTACCAGAATGCTCTTCGTGGGCTTTCAGGTCAAAGTCTGTTCTTGAGTGAATGCCTTCTAATTCTTTAAAGCCCATCGGGAAATTAAATTGAATGTCGGCAGCAGCATTGGCGTAATGCGCCAAGTTCACATGGTCATGGAAACGATAGTTTTTTTCTCCTAAACCAAGGGCATTATGCCAAGCAATCCGCTTTGCCTTCCAGTTTTCGTACCATTGCATTTCTTCTCCTGGCTTCACGAAGAATTGCATTTCCATTTGCTCAAACTCACGCATTCTGAAAATGAACTGGCGTGCAATAATCTCGTTTCTAAAGGCTTTACCAATCTGTGCGATACCGAAAGGAATCTTCATTCTTCCAGTTTTCTGCACATTTAAAAAGTTCACAAAAATACCTTGAGCCGTTTCTGGTCTTAAGTAAATCTTGTTGGAATCTTCAGCAACAGAACCCATCTCAGTAGAGAACATGAGGTTGAACTGACGAACGTCTGTCCAGTTTTTAGTCCCAGAAACTGGGCAGGCTATTTCTAATTCTTCAATGAGCGCTTTGATATCTTCCAAATCTCCATTCTCAAAACCTTTACCCATTCTTTCGTTGATGCTATCAATCTTCGACTGATTTCTCAACACATTTGGATTGGTCTTAAGGAACTCGGCTTTATCAAAAGCATCCCCAAATCGTTTTTCAGCTTTTGTCACTTCTTTGTTGATCTTCGCTTCTACCTTGTCAAGGTAATCTTCGATCAATACATCGGCACGGTAACGCTTTTTGGAATCCTTATTGTCGATCATCGGATCGTTAAAGGCATCTACATGGCCAGAAGCCTTCCATGTAGTGGGGTGCATAAAAATAGACGAATCGAGACCCACGATGTTCTCGTTCATCTGGACCATTGCCTTCCACCAATACTGCTTAATGTTGTTCTTAAGCTCTACTCCATTTTGCCCATAATCATACGCAGCATTCAGGCCATCATAGATTTCGCTTGATGGAAAAATGAAGCCGTATTCCTTTGCGTGACCCGCAATCTTTTTGAGCAAATTATCTTCGTTCTGTGCCATGCCGCAAAGATATGGAAAAGGGATTCAACAAGTACAAGACATGAATTAAAAAAGGAAATAGACCGATCAAATAACAAGGGCTGAAAAAAAGCCTATCCAATCGCCCAAATGGGTATATTTACACATTATGTCTAAGCGGGTCATCTACATTGTAGGCGTAGTAATCATTGCATTGCTCGCAATTATCGCGGTTCAACAGTATATGTTGTACCAGACAAAACAGTACAGCCCAGAGTCTACTGCACAGTACACCAGCAGCGATGTAAACATCAAAGTAACTTATAGCAGGCCTTCAAAGAAGGGAAGAGAGATTTTTGGTGACCTCGTTCCTTTCGGAAAATGGTGGAGAACAGGCGCTAATGAACCCACAGTAATTGAGGTTTCTAGAGACATTGTGTTTGGGGAAGATCAACGCTTACCTGCTGGTAAATATTCTTTAATTACCATACCTGACGCTTCCTCTTGGACCGTCATATTTAATAGTCAAATTCCTGATTGGGGTACCGATTATTTCCCCGAAAGTGACATTGTCAATGTGACTGCCAGACTAGAGAATTTACCAGACGTAGTCGAGCTATTCACAATCGATTTTACTGAGGACAATGGCACTCCAGCGCTGATCTTAGCCTGGGATCACACCAAAGTGACTGTCCCTTTTAGCGTGCTTTAAGCTATCTCTTAGCACTCCTTCTTATCACATTCTTTCTTAAGGCGAATTAAACCTTTGTCTTTCGCTTACATCCAAATGGTGTATTTAAATGAAAGAATCATGAGGTCAATATTAAAAATCACACTTATACTCACAGTCATCTTTTCAGCCGGGCAAGTCTTAGCACAAGACAGGAACAAAACGCTCCTACAAACTGAGCAGATGGCTGCTAAGCTAGAGTTGTCAGACAAGCAAAAAACACAACTTGACAAGGAGTTGAAGGCAAATCAAGAAAGTAGAAAAGCTACCATAGAAAAAATGAAGGCTTTACGTGAAGAGATGAAAAGAGATGCTTTTGTAGAAAAGCAAGCGCGCATGGAACGCATGAAAAACATTCTTACGCCTGAGCAGTGGGCGAAATACGAACAGTTTCAAAAAGAGGGTAAAGGAAAAGGTCAGAGGTTTCGTGGACAACGAGGTAGAAATAATATCGGTGGCCAAAAAGGGCGTGTAGATCGACAAGATTCCGTTGGACGAACGCAAACAGGTAAAAGACGAATGATGATGCGTAAACGCGGCATCGAAAAGAAAATGCAAGAGAAGAAAGAAAGCGGAGGGGATGGTGGTAATTAAGCCTTCGTTCATAATTGATAGTATACAAATTCACGTCATTCTGAATTTATTTCAGAGTCTAGCATCACAGTTTTCTGGATTATTTAAGATCCTGAAACGAGTTCAGGATGACGATTGATACTTTACTAACCTTCTCCAAAGGAGGAAAAAAGTCATTTCTGACCAACTACCTATCTCCAATCCAACTCGCTTTTTGGACCCATTTTACCTTCAACACTTTTCAATAAGGCTTTTGAGTCGAATACTTTTCCTCCTTTGATCACCTGCTGAACGTTTCGCGTATTTGTAATCTCTGTCAAAGGATTTCCATTGATTACAAAGGCATCTGCTAGTTTGCTCACCGTGATACTTCCAAGGATATCACTCTTCCTAAGCGCCTCGGCCCCATTGATTGTAGCAATCTTTAGCACATCAGCATTCGGGATTCCAATAGAGACCAAGGCTTCCATTTCTCTATGGGCACTAAACCCAGGAATGTACTCTCCCACTGACGGATGATCCGTTCCTAAAGTAATCTTACCTCCTTTGTCAAAATACTTTTTGACAGTGACCTTCTTCACATCAAATATCTTCTGAAACATACCCAAATCTTGGCGCGTTTCTTTCGTGATTTCAAAGGCATATGGTGTCAGATACTTGCGCTCTTCATGCCAGTAATCGTAAAACTCTTTTCTATGACCATAGTAGCCGTAGGCCGTTAAAGTGGCGTCAAAGAAAACGCCATTATCAATAAAATGATCAATTTGCTTATCGACAGCAGGATCGTTCACGTCCAAGTCTTGAAGTGTAGCGTATGCCGATTGTGTATTCGGAATGGCATCTCCTCCGAGAAAGTGTTCTATTCGATCGATGCCCATATCAATTGCATCTCTTGGGTTGACAGTATTTCTAAAACCTGAGCCTAGATGACCTGTAACTGGTAATCCGTGTAAATGCGCTCTTTCAATTAAGGCCTTGAGCAATACCGGAGAGATGCCTTTAGCCTTAAACCCTGAAACTCCTAGCGCTGCCCATTTATCAACGGTCGCATAAATATCTTCTATGGTTGTTCCTCTATTCCATGCCGGAAAAGCGGTTCCAAAGTAGGGGCCTGAGCTATGAATACGTGCACCAATCTTCTCGCCTCGATCAATCTTTAGTCTAGCCTCCAACATTACTTCTGGCTGAATTTCACCCCCTGGAAAAGTAGAGGTAACCCCATTCGCTAGAAAAATTACGGGATTGGCTTCGACTTCATCTCGCCTTACCCCATCAAATGTTACGCGATAATGTGCATGCAAGTCAAAAATTCCTGGCAATAAGTATTGGTCGTCACTAAGTTGAAGGAGTTCATATCCTTCGGAAGAATTGAGGGACTCATTCACGCGAACGAATTTTCCGCTACGCACGACAATGCCTTGATTCTTTATCATTTCACCTGATTCGACATCAAAGTATGATCCGCCTGTGATATAGAGATTCTGAGCTGAAAGGCTTCCAATCAGAAAAACACCAAATAATAAAAAAGTAAAACGAGTTATGAAGGTTCTCATATGGCTAGATTTTCAATCAATATAATCGCTCTAACTGAAAGCAACTTGAAAGAATTGATGAGAGGTCAATTCCTTATCGCTCAAAACGAAGCGCTACTTCTTCGAGACTCTTGTTAGAACCAACGATTGTTAGAATATCGCCTAACCTGAGCCTAGTATAACCGTGTGTAATTATACTCTGCCCACCCCTATTGACTGAAAGAACAATAACATCTGAAGGCAACCTCAAATCCCTTAGGGCGAGGCCTCGTAAATTCGGGTTTTGAACATCGACATCCATTGTGTCTTGGTTTTCTTGCATACCCAATAGGAGTGTCGCTGCTTGAGGGGATCTTACCAAGTGATCCATTAAGCTTACCATTGCAGTAGCAGGATCTACGATCAGGCAATCTAGTTTATGGAATTTCTCAAAGTTGTAACGGTGGTTAAGTCGTACCACAATGTCTTTTGTACCCACACGTTCGTATAAGATTTCGGCAATGGCCAAGTTCTCTTCATCTGTGAGCATTAGCACTACCGCTTCAGCCTTTTCAACATTGTTATCAACTAGACTTTGATAGTCAAAATCATCCACTTGGTGCACTACGAGATCTGGGTATTCATCCGTTTGTATTTCTTTGTTCTTAGTCAAAAGCTCCGCCTCCCAATTGTGCTCCTTTAACTGTCTTGCCAAAGCGACAGATTGAGATTCTATTCCTATGATCATTGCATCACGCACACCATCAAAATGAGGTGTATTCGCCTTAGTCCGTGCTTCGCCAACGAGTTGAATCGACCACTTGAACAATGGTGGCCCAACGAATTGGTTCAGGACAATAACTGCCACGACAATGGTTTGAAACTCTGCTCCAAATGAGGGGAATGTATTCGCAACTATCGTTGCAAGGCCGAGACCTACACCTGCCTGCGTTACAAACGGCATCCAGCCAATTCTTCTAAACAAGGCCGAATCTCCTGCTAATGAACCCCCAAGAATAGACCCAATAATCATTGTAACCAGACGAATACCGAAGAGCATAAAGGCTACCCCAATTACTTTGATCAAAATATCGATGGAAACGGACGCTCCTGTTAATGTAAAAAAACAGATATATACGACTGGTCCTATCTCTTCTAACAGCTTAATAAACTCGTATCGAAAACGAGAGTAGTTGGTGACGATGAAACTACCGATGATACAAATCAAAAGTGGCTCAATATGAAACTCATGCCCAAAATTATCGAGCGTATAGTGCTTAACGAAATAGTAGAGTAAATAAACCGAGTAGCCAACCCCCAAGATGAGGGCCGTTTTCAAATATGCATTGGCTCTAAATTTTAATACTAAGATTAATATCCTTCCCACTAAATAGCCCAAGACAAAAGAAGCCGTGAGCTCTGCCAGCAGTATGAGTAAAAACTGTAGATCAAATGGATTCCCGTTTACCAATGACGTGGCAATAGACAAACAGATGGCGAAAAGGATGATAACTAAGAAGTCTTTGATTACCGTAACGCCCATTGCCATTTGTACAAATGGCCCTTTAGCCCGCATTTCATTGATTACGGCAATAGCTGACGCGGGAGATCGGGCTACAAATATGGTCGCCATCATAATAGCCACGGCTACTTTTGACCCATTATTCATATCGCGCATGAATTCAATCTGACCAGACAAGAAGTAGATAAGTACCGAACTGCCTATGAAGGTGACAGCCAGCTGGCCGAAGGTCATCCACTTGATGCTCTTCATTTGGCCTCTTAACTCTTTCAAATAGAGTTCTGCCGCAGCGGCAAAGGCGATAAATGCGAGGGAAATGTCATTAATAAATTGAAGGCCAGAACCGGCTTCTTTTGGTAGCAACTTGAAGATAAACGGCCCAGAAAAAAGCCCAATTACAAGTAGGCCCGTAATAAACGGAAGCTTGGCCTTTTGAAAAAAGCCCGCAATCTGATTAGCCGCCACGGCTATGATGGCAAAGCCACCCAGAAGTATAAGAATCTGCTGTATTTCAGTCATTCAGCTGCCTTATCAGTAATAATGATTCAATTCTAGCTTTGTGCAAGCTTACAAATTAATCAAAAATGACTTACTAAGTGCCCTTATTTTAAGGAAAGAGAGATTATTTAAGCTTGGTATTTATTGTTACCCCCTGTGTTAGGGTCTTATGTACTGGGCAGCGGTCGGCTATCTCAACGATCCTATTTCGCTGTTCTTCAGTGAGGTTACCTGTCAATTCTAGCTCTCGGTCTATAAACTCAACCTTGCTACTTTCGTTTAAGTTTTCTGCGTCTGCCGCATGACGCTTTTCTCTACTCAAATGAACTTTTACCTCCTCTAGGTCTAGCCCTTTATGATTTGCGTAAAGGCGAATCGTCATGGCGGTGCAAGCACCTAAGGAAGCGACCAGAAGGTCATAAGGAGTTCCAGCCAAATCGGTTCCACCAACATCTTTTGGTTCATCTGCAATCATGTAATGTCCATTGGCAATAATCTCTGTAAGCAAGCCTCTTTCCTTTTCATTACGAACCACGACCTGACGATCTGTAGTCAAATCATCTGGCTTAGCTTCTGGCATGTAACGCGTGGCCCAAGAGGCGATTACCTCTCCAACATATAGTGCGTCCTCTTTTTTTGTGAGCAAATGATCTGCACCATCCAAAGAGACATAACTCTTAGGATGCATCGCATCCATATATATCTTTTCAGCATTTTTAATGTCTACTGTATCATCTTGAGGAGAGTGCAAGATCAAGAGTGGACGCTTGAGCTCCTTAATGACTTGAGACTGCTCGTAGTGCTTAAGGTCATCGATAAACTGCTTTTTTATAGTGAAAGGTCGCCCACTGAGGGAACCTTAGCCTTTCCAGAGGTTTCAATTTCATCTAGAGCGCCATCAAACAGGCGCTTTACATGTGGAGGGTCGGCAGGTGCTCCGACTGTAGCCACCGCTGCAACATAGGGCAGTTGACTGGCTGCAATTAACACGGCTGCACCTCCTAAAGAGTGTCCGACCAATAATTTGGGTGCCTCATATTCAGCCTTGAGATACTCTGCCGCCACAATCAAGTCTTGAACATTGCTCGAAAAATTGGTGTCAGCAAACTCACCTTCACTATCCCCGAGACCTGTAAAATCAAACCTTAAAACAGCTATCCCTTTAGACGTCAGTGCTCGGCTGATATTGGTGACTGCCATAAAGTTTTTGGAACAGGTAAAACAATGAGCAAAGAGGGCATACGCTCTTGGGCTTTTATCCACAGGCGTTTCTAGCCGTGCCGATAACATTTGACCTTCTGCATTGGGAAATTCAAGTTTGAAACTTTTCATGGCATAAAGGATTTTCTTTACAAGTCACGAGCCTCTAAAAAGGTTCACGTACCTTTTCAAGGTAGTGATTGTGCTT
>DLQN01000136.1 GCA_002477595.1 Roseivirga sp. UBA7431 | reverse complement strand
CTATCCCAAGGAGTCGCTGGAGAATTATAGAACTCCACTAAGCCGATAGCACCGTTCTCTCTTGCCAGGTCATACTTTTCACGGCTTAAACGTAGTATCGCTCTGCGGTCTGCGGTAGTTCCATCACCTGCTTTTGCAAAGACTAATTTACCTGCTACATCAGCAGAACTGTAGTCCTCTTTAAGGCCATATTCCAGATAAACGATTTCGCCTTCATAACTTCCACTTTTTCCGTCAACGACTAAAAAATCGTCATTGAGGTTAAAATTTCTACCCGCATAACTAAAGCTGCCAGCCGTGGCTGGTGTCTTCTTTCTAAAAGGAACAGGCTGAAAATATCCGTCAGCACCTGGTACGGGTTTAGCACCGTAGCTCTTTAATTGGTCAGCCAAATAATCTGCGGCTTTAAGTATTTCAGGTGAGCCTGTGTCACGGCCTCTCATTTCATCGGACGCAATGAAATACACATGATCCTTTATGGTTTGTTGGTTTACTGTATCAAGCGTCTTTTCAAGATCCGTTTTCTCAGCACAGCCAACAAAGGCAGCTAATCCAATGGCTAGTAGTAGATTCAATTGCTTTTTCATGGCTCTTTATTTAATCTCGAAGTATTTAAAAATGGGATAGTCAACAGGCTTCTCAGCAATACCATTGCTATCGAAGTGCTCATCAAAGAAATTCCAGTTCACTAACCCATCATCAGATTCTGGCTCTAGTAAATAAAAAATAAGATTAGCCAAAGGCTGAGCCATATCTACCCAAAAGTCTCCTTTGCCAAACCTCTTGTTAGCTGCTGCATAGCTTCCTTCAATGGTCGCCATTTTATGTTTTTCAAATGGTCTATTTGCTCTTTCTAGGTTTGTGGCGGTAAAGACCTCGCCAGACGCTCTCTTGTTATTAGTAAGCTCGGTTACCTGAACGCCATGTCTTTTCAAGTGCTCAGCGATGTTGGCAAACTCTTTAGGAATAATATACCCCTTTGGTAAAGTAGCCGTTTTTGTTGCCTCGAAAGCACTGTGATTAACTATGTCTTTTAACTCTATGATCTCCGGCTTTCTGAGAAAGCTTTTCTGGCCACGTTCATTGGTAGTTTCCATGTGGTTGTACGTTCTATATGCTGGAACTGGCTCGTCCAAAGCGACCATTTCAAAGCGCACACCTTTCTGAATTTTTCCACCCTGCTCTTTCACAAGGTTAATCGCGTCTTGCTCCGCTTTTGCGTTAATTTCGAGCATTTCATCACCATTCTTGTTCGTGAATTCAAGAATTTCACTGACGAAAGCGTAGGTTGAATTAATTCTTTGGTAAAGTCTTTCATGCGCGAATGCCTCACTTAAAATGGCCATTCTATTTCTTAAGCCAAACTGATTCACTAGGTATCGTGGATGGTGGTTATAAGTATAAATCGATTTGATCGGCCAGCCTTCTCTTCTAGTATAATAGTATCCGTAAGGTCCTAAGTGCACATCATGTTTCTCTAGCGCCTTTTCCGTAACCTCCGGTAAAATCTTATCCCAAGTGAAGTCATAAGGAGCCTTTTCTCCTGCGGTATGATAACTCGGTGCCCAAGTGACCGAGTAACCGTGCCATGTTCCATTAGTCGTATGCAAATCAACAAAGAGTGTTGGGTCCCAAGGCACAATGATGTTTTGGATCAAACCTCTTGATTCGATGGTTTCCAGTTTCATTCCATCGCGGTTCAAATCCCATCCTTGGCTATTTGATCTGATGCCAGTTTCTATTGGGCTACCTTCTTGAGAAGGTCTTCGGCCTGCTTCCATTTTATCGTTGCTATCGGTGTTGTAAATGGGTACGAACAGAATAATTTGATTATCCAGTAAGTAGCTTTTATCCCCCATAAGGATGTCTCTCATTAAAATCTGAACGACTTCTTTTCCTTCTACTTCTCCAGAGTGAATATTCCCTTGAATATATATGATTGGCTTACCGCTAGCTTTTGCTTGCGCTGCCGTTTCAATTTTTGGATTGGCTAAGACGAATACTGGAATGTCTTTTCCTTCGAGGCTAGTCCCCATACTGATCTGGCTAACATATTTACTGTCTTTAATGACCGCTTTAGTAAAGTCCATCACATCCTTGTAGGTAGATGTTTCAGTGTAGTTAGTTCTTTCAGGCTTAATTAATAAGCTACGATCTACTTGCTGTGCCATAACCGGAAGGCTAAGCAAGCAAACGAGAAGTATTAGGGTCTGTCTTTTCATTGCGTTAAACTTTATCTCCCAAATTACAAAAAGCACTATTAATCCTGAGTAGTCGAACTTTCAATTACATCAGTGGTTCGTACTTAAGCCCGAAGGCTGCTAAATTTCAATAAATAAAAATGTCATGACGAATCGTAGATCATTCATAAAGCAAAGCACAGCGTTAAGTGCACTATCAGTTTTACCTTCTGTTTCACTTTGGGAGTCTCTCTTTCAAGACGGCTTTAAAATGGAGGCTTTAAGAAATAACGTTGGAATTTTTACCGAACGGGGTGGAACGATTGGCTGGATGATCTCTGATGAAGGAATCATTGTAGTTGATTCTCAGTTTCCTGCCCAGGCCAAAAACTTGGTAGGCGAAATACAGAAAAAGTCAGATAGACAAATCGACCTACTGATCAACACCCACCATCATGGTGACCATAGTGCAGGTAATATTGCTTTCAAAGGCATTGTGAAAACCGTAATGGCGCATGAAAACTCTCTGAAAAATCAGAAAGCCAATGCTGAACGAGCTGGTAATGCTGACCAGCAACTCTTTCCAGACACCACCTATAAGAAAGGTAAGTTCAGACAAAAAGTGGGCGGAGAAAGAGTTGCTATGCACTACTTCGGAGCTGCACATACAGACGGTGACTCCTTTGTACACTTCGAAAATGCCAACATCGTTCACTGCGGAGATTTACTCTTTAACCGAAGAGCTCCTTTCGTTGACAAATCAGCTGGCGCTAACATGACCAACTGGCAAGAAGTGATGGAAAAAGGCTACAAGGAATTTGACAAGGACACTCAATTCGTTTATGGCCACTCAGGCAATGGCTTCGGGATTACGGGAACTAGAGACGACTTGAAAGCTTTCCAAAACTATTTAAGCCAGGTGATGGAGTTTGTTAAGAAAGGTGCTGCTGCCGGAAAAACGAAAGAAGAGCTTGCCAAAGCAACTGAGATTCCTGGTGCACCAGAATGGAAAGGCGGACAAGCGAGACCAGTCAATGCGGCTTGGTCTGAGCTATTTGAAGAATAAAATTGAGCACTAAAAAACTGAACCCTATTCTTTCAGGATAGGGTTTTTTTATGCCTCAGCATCAATAGCTCACGCTTGGAAGAAGAAGGTCTTGGTTATTAACACTAATCAACAATTAGCATCATAGGCTCTCTGAAGCCAGTCAGCTAAGGAAACATCTACTTGAGCAGGCTCAGTAAGCTTTACCCTATGTGTCACCATGGTATTCCAGCTACCTGCAGCTTCTACGATTCCCTCTGGTTCGACTCCTTTTAAATTCAAACCAACATCCACTCGAGTTTTTGTACTGGGTTGCAGTAAAGCGAATTGCTTTTTCGGTGTTCTTAAGCTTATATAGGTCTTCTTATAAGAGAATTCAACTTCTCCATTGATGGCTTCAAATTGACCCTTCACTTTTTTAAATACAGCCGAAATAGCATCTTTCCCTTTTAATAGTTCCGAATCAGCGTTTCCATCATTCGTCTTTTTTTCAAGCAATTCTGGCTTTAAATAAATAGCTGCAATGGTATTAGCAAAACCATGGGTTACTGCATAATCGCCTTTCAA
>DLQN01000024.1 GCA_002477595.1 Roseivirga sp. UBA7431 | reverse complement strand
GTACAAAGCTTATCTACAAAGCCTTTTGGACCGATCTCGAGTACTCTATTGGCTACTGTCTGGGTGAATTCATGGTCATGAGAACTGAATAGCACCGTACCTGGAAAGTCTTTCAATGCGTTGTTGAATGCTTGAATAGATTCTAGATCCAAGTGACTAGTAGGCTCATCAATTAACAGGAGATTACCTTGGGCTAACATCATTTTTGAAAGCATGCAACGTACTTTTTCTCCTCCCGAGAGTACATTAGACATTTTGAAAACTTCTTCCCCAGAGAAAAGCATTTTCCCTAAAAAGCCTCTCATGTATACTTCGTCTTTCTCTCCATCTGTAAACTGTCTTAGCCAGTCCACAAGGTTTTGTTTTCCTGTGAAGAACTCCTCGTTCTCATTAGGTAAGTACGATTTTGTAATGGTTTGGCCGTATTTGAACTCTCCGCTATCAGCTTTTTGCTCTTCCATCAGTATTTGATAAAACGAAGTTGTGGCCAATGAGTCCTTGCTTAATACTGCAATTTTATCGCCTCTATTTACGAATAGATCGAGACCACTGAAAAGTGTCTTTTCGTTACTTGATTTACTCAAGTCCTTAATCTCAAGGATTTGATCTCCAGCATTTCTTTCTTGCTGGAAAATAATAGCAGGGTATCTTCTAGTCGAAGGTTGAATATCTTCAAGGGTGATTTTATTCAATAGCTTTCTTCGACTTGTTGCTTGTTTTGACTTAGAAGCATTTGCTGAGAATCGCGTAATGAATTCTTGCAGCTCTTTTTTCTTTTCTTCAGCCTTTTTATTAGATGATGATCTTTGTGAAAGAGCGAGTTGACTTGATTCATACCAAAAGCTATAGTTACCAGTAAAGAGCTTTACTTGACTGAAGTCGATATCAACTATACTCGTACAAACCGTATCTAAAAAGTGCCTATCGTGAGAAACAACGATAACGGTATTTTTAAATTCTAATAGAAAATCCTCTAGCCAAGCGATGGTATTAATATCCAAGTCATTGGTAGGCTCATCTAGAATTAAGATATCAGGATTACCGAAAAGAGCTTGTGCTAAAAGTACGCGTACTTTTTGGCTACCATTCAAGTCCTTAAGCAGGCTGTGATGTAAGTCTTCGGTAATGCCTAGTCCGCTTAATAAAGCTGCAGCGTCAGATTCAGAATTCCAGCCATCCATTTCAGCAAATTGAGCTTCTAGTTCCGATGCCTTGATGCCATCAGCTTCTGAAAAGTCTGGCTTCATATAAATTTCATCCTTCTCCTTCATGATGCCCCAAAGCACTGTGTGGCCCATCAAAACTGTATCTAGCACAGAGGTTTCGTCAAATTCGAAGTGATTCTGACTAAGTACTGCCATTCTTTTTCCGGGTTCGATGATGACCTTACCAGAATTTGGATCTTGTTCACCAGAAAGAATTTTAAGGAAAGTAGATTTCCCTGCGCCATTGGCTCCAATAACCCCATAGCAGTTATTGCCAGTGAACTTAATGTTTACCTCATCAAAGAGGACTCTTTTACCAAATGCAAGAGAAATGTTTTGTGCTGCAATCATAGGCGTATTTTCTTGCCGCAAAGGTAATGGTATTGTGTGTAAAAGGGAACCGTGGCTGTGATTTTAACTTAGATTGGTTTTTATCGTTCTTTTGTTGTTCCGTTTTGTGTCAGTACCTTGTTTCATAGTGAAACAGTTCTGTAAATCAGTTTATCTGTAAGTATCAGTGATACAGGGGGTTGTATTTTTGGCAAGCCTTTGGGTGTGCAGATTTAAAATAATAAACCATGAAAACTCTGGTCACCACAATTCTTGTATCACTTACATTGATCCTTAACGGAAATCTTACTTCCGATCATCTGAAAGTTTATGATGGCGAATGGAACGGGACGCTTACTTATTTGAATTATGGCGATGATAAAACCTTAGTTGATCTATCCGTAAGAATGGTTGCTAATTTCGATAATGGGCGCCTCAAGTTCGATTATTTCTATGATGAGGGTAATGGCAGGATTGAAAAACGAACAGGTGTCTTCAAAATAACCAGAAGTAAGATTCTCTATAATGGGAGTTGGACGCTTGAGGAGAGCGATATCACGGATCTCGAACACTGGAAGCTAAGCATGTCTAGTAAGGGGAAGGATAACAATAAGAAGGCTTCTTTCAAACAAACAGTTGAGGTGAGCCCTGAACGCATTGTTTATATCAAAATGGTGAAGTATGATGGCGAGTCAGGCTATTTCATGCGAAATAGGCATGTTTTCGAAAAATAGTTTTGGCCTAGCCTTAAGTTATTCTTTCGATGATTCAGCCCATCGTTCTTTTTGCCATTGTGCTTTTTGAGTATCTGTCAAAAACGTCCAAGCGACAATTCTACTCGCTTTGTTTCCTTGGCTCATCGCGATCACTTTTACTTCAGCTGCTCCTGCAATGTGCAGGTATTCTTGAATCGCTTTTAGGTTGGATTGCTTAGAAACTATGGAAGAAAACCAGTAACACGACCTGCCGAATTTCTTACTCTCCCTAATCATATCACCAACAAAACGTCTTTCTCCTCCCTCGCACCAAAGTTCGCTACCTATACCTCCGAAATTGAGGGAGGCTTCCTTAACCTCTTTCTTTTGAAGATTGCTTACTTTTCTGAGCGAGCCTTCTAAGGCAGCTTCCTGCGAAGCATGAAAAGGTGGATTACAAATGATTACGTCAACTTTTTCCTCATGATCGATGACTCCGTACAGGATGTCTTTAGGATTCTCTTGCAAACGAATATCGACCTTGCCCTTTAGTGATGTGTTTTCTTCAACTATCTTTTTAGCGGATTCAATGGCAATAGGGTCAATGTCAGATCCAATGAACGACCAGCCATAAGTACTCACTCCAATGATTGGGTAGACGCAGTTCGCGCCAATACCAACATCAAGACAGGTGATTTTAGGTCCTTTAGGTATCTCACCAAAATTACTCGCAGCGAGTACATCGGCTATGTAATGCATGTAGTCTGCACGACCTGGAATAGGAGGACAAAGGTAGTTTTCTGGAATATCCCAAAAATTTAATTCATAATGCTGTTTGAGCAGTGCTTCGTTTAACAATCTAACTGCCAAAGGATTGGAAAAATCTATAGTGTCCTCGTTCCTTACGCTTTTGATGATGTGCTTGCTTAGGGTAGGATTTATTTTGACGAGTTGCTTGAGGTCGTACCGCCCATGATGTTTATTACGCTTGTGAAGCTTAGACCCTTTCTTGGGTTTAATTTCCTTGATTTTTGATTGTATAGGAGCAACCTCTTTTGCCTTATTTCTAAGGGCTTGTGCAAAGCTGCTAGGTTTGTTATCGTTATCTGGAGGGGTATTCATAAGCTAATTACTTGATGCACTTAAGGTAGTACTCTTCTACTTTGGTTCTTGCCCATGGTGTTGTTCTCAAGAATTTCAGACTAGATTTTATAGTCGGATTACTCTTAAAGCAGTTAATATCAACCATTTCTGCCATCTCGGGCCAGCCTTTTGTAGCCACTAGATATTCGAGGATATCAATTAGTTTAATGCCATGAAGCGGGTTGTTGGCTGCACCTTCCTGAGGAGCAGTTCTTTTATATTCTAACGCCATATCAGCTGACAAAGCTAATTATAAAAATGAGGTAAATGGAATTGTAGAAATACTTCCACTTCTTATGAGTCAGATTTAATACCCTGAAGTCCAACCGAACTTGTTTTGAATAATACTCTCTTTCTTTTCTTCTACATAAGTCAAAAAAGCCTTTGCACCAGGAGATAACTTTTTCTCTTTCATCCAAACCAATTGCCAAGTGGATTGAATAGGGAAGCCTTTAACAGGAATAATCTTTAGGTCATTCATTTCTAATTCGTTTTTGATACCAATCAACGGCATAATGGAATAACCAAGACCAGCGACCACAGCCTGCTTCACTGCTTCGTTAGAAGTTAATTCAAGCTTTCTCTTTACGGATAGATTTGCCTTGTTGATGTGTCTTTCTACTGTTTGGCGAGTACCTGACCCTTGTTCTCTGAAAATAAGGTCAATTTCCTCCAATATTTTTGGTGAATGAGGTTTTAGAACACTCAGTTCACTTTGAGCATTGCCGACAAGAAATAATTTGTTCTGCATCAGTGTGATATGGTTCAATGCCAGCCTCTCAGGAGGTATAGAGACCAAAGAGAAGTCTACCTCGTTTTTTTCAAGACTTCTTACCACTGTGGACTTGTTAGTAACATCCATTTTGAGCTCTACTGCTGGGTTGTCTTTAAGGAAATCTGTTAGAAAGTAGGGCATAATGTACTTTGCTGTTGAAACCACAGATAATTTCAGCTTACCCGCAATCTGACCATTAAAGGTCGTGAGCTTCTGATTAAGCAGCTCTACTTCGTTCAGAATATTCTGACTGGACTCTACCACCTCTTTTCCGAAATCTGTGATATAGAGTTGCCGGCCAACAACCTCTGTGAGTGGAATATCGAATTGATCTTGAAAGTTTCTAAGCTGAATGGAAACAGCGGGTTGTGATAAATGCAAAGCTTCAGCCGCTTGAGTGATGCTTTTGTGTTCATCGATTGTCAAAAACACTTTCAACTGGTGCAGGGTATAGTTCATAAATAATATTTATGTTATTCATAATAAAGATAAATAAAAATATATTAATTGACCTAGGCATATTTGCACGCAGTTTATCAAAAACTGAACTATGAACTTGAATCTATTAGCAGAGAATCTCACCAATCCTGCACTACTTTTTTTCATTCTTGGTATTATCTCTGTTCAACTCAAAAGTGATCTTGAGATCCCTAAAACTTCATCAAAATTCATTTCTCTTTATCTCTTGTTTGCCATTGGCTTCAAAGGAGGGCAGGAGCTGGCGCACAGCACATTTACTGCTGATATCATCTGGAGCATTGTCTTCGGAATAGGTATCGCGGTTATCATTCCATGTGTGGCTTTCTTTATCTTAAAAAGAAGGTTGTCAATTGATAACTCTGGCGCTATTGCCGCGGCTTACGGATCCGTAAGTGCAGTGACTTTCGTGACAGCAGTAGCGTTCTTAGAAATGCAGGGAATAACTTTTGGAGGACACATGGTGGCTGTCATGGCATTTATGGAAGCTCCAGCCATTGTGGTAGGTGTGATCCTAATTAGAATGTTTTCGAAAGAACAAACACAAAGTACAAGCATTGGTCAGCTCGTAAAACATGCCTTTACCAATGGCAGTGTTATTCTGATTTTAGGGAGTTTAGTCATTGGCTGGATGGCTAGTGAAGAACAAGCGCAAGGTATCGCTCCTTTTACAACAGACTTGTTTAAAGGATTCTTGGCCATATTCTTACTGGATATGGGTATTGTGAGTGGACAAAAACTAAAGTCATTTTTGGATCAAGGTTGGTTCACTACGTCATTCGCTATTCTATTCGCCTTATTTAATGGATGCGTCATTGCGCTGCTTAGTGGATTTATAATGGATGATGTCGGCAACCGATTCATCATGTCAATTTTAGGTGCTAGTGCTTCTTACATTGCTGTTCCTGCAGCCATGAAGATTGCTGTGCCAAAGGCCAATCCTGGTATCTATATACCTATGGCATTGGCCATTACTTTCCCGGTGAATATTACACTGGGTCTTCCTATTTATATGTACTTGATTCAGATCACCTTATAAAAAATATGCCCTATGAAGAAGTTTGAAAGATGGATGGTTGGTGTGGATGTTAGTAATCCAGAGACTAATCTTTTAAAGAACGTTTCAGCAATAGCCGATCGCTTTACACCAAACGAAATTCACTTAGTCTACGTGATTAAGGAATTGGACATTCCGAAAGAGGTGTTGATGGATATTCCTGATTTGATGCTTCCAGACTTAAAGCTAAGGAAGGCGAAGCTAGAAGAGATGGCCACGAAGGCATTCCATCCTGAGCAGCCGGTTTCCATGCACGTTCTATCGGGCAATCAACTGACCGAGCTTTTGAAGTTTGAAAATGCACGAAAGATAGATTTAGCGATTCTCGGAAGACGGAACATGAATCGCGTGGGTGTATTGAGTAAAAAAGTGGTGAGAAAATCGGCATGTAGTGTGATGCTCATGCCAGACAGTTACATAGAGGAAGTGAAGTCAATCTTAGTGCCTTTGGATTTTTCCGATTACTCGGATTTGGCCATGAGCGTGGTAAATGATTTTGTAAAAGCTGATCTAGGACCCATAGTACATGCTTTGCATGTTTATAAGGATGCTACAAAGTACCTGTCTCAAGTATTTGAGACAGCAGATGAAATTGATGCAATCCTTTCAAAAAGAGGCGAAATCAATGAGCGTTTGACCGCTTACGCCAAGCATGAGCTAGAAGAGTATCTGACGAAAATGAAGAAGCCTTCAGTTCAGAGGCATATAGCGAGTATTGAGCGGGGAAAAAGTGTCGGGCAGCCTATTGATGCAATGATCGATCGATTAAGACCCGACCTGTTGATCATGGGTTCCAAAGGAAAAACTACTTCTGCCACGGCACTATTAGGTGAGGTGTCAGAGAGCGTATTGCCACATAATGGTCAACACATGACACTAATTATCAAGTTGGCAGGTGAGAATAAAGGATTTCTGAGGAGTCTTCTAAACTTAGGGAGATAGACCTTAAGAAATAGGAAAGGGCATTTCGACTTATCGGAATGCCCTTTTTAGTACCTTCTGTTATTTCTTATTATAAGAATTCCACTTCTCCTGTACTGAGTTTGTAGTAAGCGGAGTATACTTCAACCCCAGCGTTTTTGACGGCATCTGAGATTATTGGCTTAGTTTCTTTGAGTTCTTCTCCCACGATCTGGGCATTTACCTTAATCGCATTAGTCAGTAAGTCGCCCTCCATTCTTCTGGCCATATAAACCGCAGGTTTGATTCTATCAATGATTGAACCGATATGTCCACCAGGATCGGCATCGCCTAAACTAGCATTGACCGCACCACAATTTTCATGTCCAAGGACAACAATAAGCTTTGAATTAAGGAATTTAACCGCATATTCTATGCTACCGAACACCTTGTCTTTTGCCACATTACCTGCTACTCTAATTACGAATAGATCTCCAAGACCTTGGTCAAATAAAAGTTCAGGTACCACACGAGAATCAGCACAACTGAGTATTACTGCAAAAGGATGCTGTGAATCAGCGACTTCTTCTCTTCTCTGATTATCAGTATGAGGGTGCTTTAGCTCGCCTTTTACATATCTTTTATTGCCGTCCTTGAGTTGTTTTAATGCTTCTTTTGCTGTCATGAATCTTGGATTGATAGTTTCTAGGCTAAGATAAAGAAGATATTATTGTTTTGATAATTTCTTTCAGCCATATCCAAAGTCGCTGACATCAATAGACTTTTAAATAACCTCAACATTTGAAGTAAAATCTCAGATCGAAATACTGACATCTACGGTTGAAGAAACTATCTTTGTTTTCTATGAGTCAGAGAGATTTCAAAAGGCATACTGTTACTGCAGCACTGCCATATGCCAACGGGCCAATTCACATCGGTCACTTGGCAGGTGTATATATTCCAGCAGATATTTACGCCAGGTACTTAAGGTCAAAGGGTGAGGATGTTGCATTTATATGCGCATCAGATGAGCACGGCATGGCCATTACCATGCGTGCTAGAAAAGAGGGTACAACACCTCAAGCCATTGTGGATAAGTATCACGGTATGATCAAAGACTCAATGAGTCAGTTGGGTATCTCTTTTGACATCTATTCAAGAACATCTAATGAGGTACATCACGAGACTGCCCAAATGTTCTTTAAAGAACTTTATAAAAAGGGTTTGTTCGAAGAGAGAACGAGTGAGCAATATTATGATGATGAGGCAAAGCAATTCCTTGCCGATCGATACATCACTGGAACGTGTCCAAGATGTAATCATCCTGCCGCTTATGGTGATCAATGTGAGAATTGTGGTGCCTCGTTGAACTCAACAGACCTTATCAACCCGAAATCTACTTTGACAGGAAATGCGCCTGTCATGAAAGAGACAAAACATTGGTATCTGCCACTTCAGGATTACGAGGAATGGCTAAAGAAATGGATTGTTGATGGACATAAAAAGGATTGGAAGCCAAACGTTTGGGGTCAGTGCAAGTCGTGGATTGATGGAGGTTTACAGCCAAGGGCTATGACACGTGACCTCGACTGGGGCATAAAAGTACCTATCGAAGGCGCTGATGGAAAAGTGCTCTATGTGTGGTTCGATGCGCCTATTGGTTATGTCTCTGCTACCCGCGAGTGGGCCGAAAGTCAAGAAAAGGATTGGGAGCCTTATTGGAAATCAGATGACACCAAACTGGTGCACTTCATTGGAAAAGATAATATCGTTTTTCATTGCATCATTTTCCCTGCTATCCTGAAGGCGATGGGCGATTATATCTTGCCCGATAACGTTCCGGCTAACGAGTTTTTAAATCTTGAGGGGGATAAAATTTCTACCTCAAGGAATTGGGCTGTGTGGCTGCATGAATATTTGACGGATTTACCTGAAAAGCAAGACGTGTTGCGCTATGCGCTCTGTTCTAATGCACCTGAAAGTAAGGATAACGATTTTACTTGGAAGGATTTTCAAGCCAGAAATAACAACGAATTAGTAGCCATTCTTGGGAATTTTGTGAATCGGGCGGTTGTCTTGACGCACAAATATTTCGAAGGGAAGGTTCCTGAAAGAGCGGAGATTTTTGATATCGATAAAGACGTTTTAGATCAGCTAGGTCAGGTGTCCAAGAAAGTAGGAGAGTCTATTGAGCGATATAGATTTAGAGAAGGATTGGCTGAAATGATGGAATTGGCCAGAATGGGTAACAAATACCTGGCAGATACTGAGCCATGGAAGCTTATCAAAACGGACCCTGCACGTGTTGGCACCATATTGAATATTGCCTTGCAGCTAGTGGCGAACTTATCCATTGTTGCAGAGCCATTTATACCTTTCAGTGCTGAAAAGCTTAGAAAGCTACTTAATCTGGAACAGCTGGATTGGTCGCATGCGGGTAATGACGAACTACTGGAGGTGGGTCAACAACTAGAAAAGGCAACGTTGCTTTTTGAAAAAATAGAAGATAAAATGATCGAAGAGCAAGTCGCAAAACTTGAGCATACTAAGAAACAAAACGAAATGGAGAACCAAGAGATCGTATTAGCACCTCTCAAAGAGGATATCGTATTTGACGACTTTATGAAATTGGACCTAAGGGTAGGTACTATTATAGAAGCTAAGAAGGTTGAAAAGTCGAATAAGCTATTGCAATTCTTAGTTGACACAGGTGTCGATAAAAGAACCATTCTAAGTGGTATCGCTAAGCAATACGATCCAGAAGAGATGATCGGAAAGCAAGTGACTATCATTGCCAATTTGGCTCCTCGTAAAATGATGGGTGTGGAATCTCAAGGAATGATTTTAATGGCTGAAGATGCTCAAGGCAACCTGCGATTGATTCAGCCAAATGAAAAAGTAAACCCTGGTTCGGTCATTAGCTAATGATGAAAATTAACGATCAACGCCTATTGGCAAATATTGCCCGCTATGCCGAAATCGGTAAGGTTGGAGAGATAGGCGTTGAGCGTATTGCATTGTCAGATGAAGACAAGCTCGCCAGAGACTTGCTCAAAGAACAAATGCTCCATCTCGGTCTTGAAGTGCATATTGATCAGTTGGGTAATATGTTTGGCATGAGAAAGGGTAAAAAGGACTTACCTGCTGTTGCTTTTGGTTCGCACTTAGATACTGTCTATGCAGGTGGTCGCTATGATGGTGCTTTGGGAGTTTTGGCAGGTTTAGAGTTAATTCAAAGCCTGAATGATGCAAATACCGAGACTGATCGTCCATTGGTGTTGGTCAACTTTACCAATGAGGAAGGTGTAAGGTTTGCACCAGATATGATGGGTAGTCACGTTTATAGTGGACAAGCTAAATTAGAGGATATTCTAAATTCGGTGGCTTATGATAACCCTGACGATACTGTTAGATCACGGTTAAAGGCCATTGGGTATAATGGAGAAATGAAGCTTGGCTCAATCCCTTTTGATAGTTTTTTAGAACTTCATATCGAGCAGGGGCCAGTTTTGGAGAAAGAGTCTGTTGATATTGGCGTAGTTGAAATGGTGCAAGGAATTCACTGGACGCGCTATGCCATTGAAGGGGAAGCCAATCATGCGGGAACTACTCCGAACATTTATCGTAAAGATGCTGGCTATGCCTCTGCCAAAATTATCGACTACATTGGTGACTACTCTCGGAAGCAGGCAAATCCAGTCCTGACAACAGTAGGTGCTATTGCTTACGAGCCTAATACGATCAACATCATACCAAAGAAGGCCACCTTTTCTTTAGACCTGCGAAGCCCAGATGATGAAGCGCTTTCTCAAGCCCAAACAGAAATTGATGCTTACATTAATGATATAGTGACTACTGCCGAACTTACCTTAAATAAAGAAGTATTGGTGCGTTTCAAGCCCGTTCATTTTCCTGCAGACATGGTTGAGTTAGTTCAGACTGCTTCTGAAAATCTTGGTTTAAGTAGTAAGCAAATGCCTAGTGGTGCTGGTCATGACGCCCAAATGATGAGTGCTTGTTGTTCTTCAACAATGATTTTCGTTCCAAGTGTTCGAGGAATTAGCCATAACATTGAAGAGTATACCAAGGATGAAGATGTAGTCAATGGAGCTAATGTGCTCTTTAATGCAGTGCTTTCTCGGGTGTACGCTACAAATTGAGTAATAGGGGAAGCTTAGTTTCTAATCAGAATAGCATTAGAAACTTTAGAATTTCTCAGTCTTATCAGTTGCGTAAACATCTTCGTCACGCTTGGAGTGCATTCGGATGTTAATGACCGTTTCGGGACTAAGGTCATTCGCCTTTCGGCAAATCTGATATACTAATGCCATGATATCTGTATAAGGTCCCTCTAGCACAGTCTCGAATGGTGTGACTTGGTATTTAATACCAGAGGCTTGGATCAATTCGATGCAGGCGTCAATTATTGGATAGCATTCATCTGCATTCAGGATGGGTACTACTTGTATGCCTAAGTTGATCTGTTTCATTCCTTAGTCGTTGAATTGTGTCATCGCACGTGAGATGCCAATACTACAGAAAGCAAGTGCCATATCTATGGCTTTGTCCATGGCAAAGGGGAGTTCCTCGAATTCTTGTTTGGTGAAGTTGCTGAGGACATAATCTACTTGTCGTCCTTTTGGGAAGTCATCGCCAACTCCGAACTTCAGTCTCGGGTAATCTTGACCACCAATCAGTTCTTCGATGTTCTTTAATCCGTTATGCCCAGCGCTAGAGCCTTTAGCACGCATTCTCAGTTTGGCGAAGGGTAGGGCAAGGTCATCCACAATTACGAGTACGTTCTCTTTTGGGATTTTGAGTTCTTGCATCCAATATTTCATTGCTTTGCCACTTAGGTTCATGTAAGTGGTAGGCTTGATCATATGGATAGCACGTCCCTTGAATTTAAAGTCAGCATGGTAGGCGAGCCGATCCATTTCGAATTTGGCACCTTTTTTATCCGCTAACCGGTCAAGGGTTAAGAAACCAATGTTGTGCCGAGTCAATTCGTACTCGGGTCCAATATTTCCTAAACCAACTAATAGATACTTCATGGGTTGAAAATAAAAAAAATCCTGTTCAGTGAAGAACAGGATTTTGAATATTCTAATCTTAAACTGCTTATTCAGCTGCTGCTGGTGTTTCGCCCGCTTCTGCTGCTTCTGCTGCTTCTGCTTCTTCAGCCTCAAGCTCCTCTTCCGTCTTACCTCTAAGGGCACGTGGAATAGCAACTGTTACAACCGTTACGATTGGGCTAGTTAAAATTTCAAAGTCTTTAGTTTCAATAGTTCCAACCTTGATAGACTTACCCATTTTCAATTCTGAGATATCAATAGTGATAGACTCAGGCATGTCTTTAGGCAATGCCAATACTTTCAATTTTGGATTCTTAAGTACTAATGAACCACCATTCGCAACACCTGGTGCTATACCAGTAGTTAATACAGGGATGTCCATTTTTACTTTCTTACCTTTTGTTAACTCCATTAAGTCAACGTGTAGCAACACATCACTTACTGGGTGCCACTGCGACTCCTGAACGATAGCACGGTAAATTGTGCCTTCGATGTTGATGTTAACGAAACATGCATCTGGTGTATATAATACAGGACGGAATTGAATTGCTGGTGCATAAAATTGCACCAAATCGTCTCCACCATACAATACGCCAGGAACGTGTCCTTCTGCACGAAGCTTATTAGCTTCTGCTCTACCGAGATTTGCTCTTTTAAACCCTATAACCTCTACTTCTCTCATGATATATATGTATTAAATAAATAATTGACTTATTGAACCGTCTGACGTCACATTGTCGATGGCTTTGGCAAAAAGCTCAGCCACGGTTAAGACTCTAATTTTATCCGATTGCTGTTGCAATGGAATAGAGTCACTGACAACTAATTCGTCAAGCACGGAATTGTTAATGTTTTCATAGGCATTTCCTGAAAGTACCGGGTGAGTACACACCGCTCTTACAGACTTGGCGCCTTGTTCCATAATAATTTTAGCCGCTTTGCAGAGTGTACCGCCAGTGTCGACTAGGTCATCTACAAGCACTACGTTTTTGCCCTCGACATTACCGATGATTGTCATCTCAGCAACCTCATTAGCCTTTTTTCTTTGCTTGTCAATAACAACCATTTCTGAGTTGAAATGCTGAGCAAATGATCTTGTTCTTTTTACACCTCCAACATCGGGAGAGGCAAAAAGTAAGTTATCAAGGTTAAGACTTCTTAAGTAGGGAACGAAAAGGGCAGAGCCATTTAAGTGATCTACAGGAATATCGAAGAAACCCTGTATCTGACCTGCGTGCAAGTCTAAAGTCATGATTCTATCAGCACCTACAGCTGTCAAAATATTAGCCACCATTTTCGCTCCAATGGCTATTCTTGGTTTGTCTTTTCTGTCTTGGCGGGCATAGCCAAAATAGGGTATTACCGCAATGGCTTTGTAAGCGCTGGCGCGCTTGGCAGCATCAATCATCAGACATAACTCAACCAAGTTGTCACTTGGCGCCATAGTAGATTGAATCAAAAACACATTTGCACCACGAATTGACTCATTGTAATAAGGAGCCATTTCACCATCACTGAATTTTTGTAACTCGATGGCACCCAGGCTTTGACCATAGAATTCAGCTATTTTCTTACCGAGATCGAATGATCCGTTTCCAGCAAATAATTTGTTGACCTGAGATTTGTTTTTCACAGCACTAAAAATTGAGCTGCAAAGGTAGGAAATTATCTTATAAATACCAGTAATGCTTTCCCATCAGTAAGTCGAGCGAGCGGAGGTAGTTTTCAAGTAATACCCTCTGATTTTCAGGTGGATACACTGCTATCAAGAGTTTTGGTCTTTGAAAATTTTCAATAGCCTTATAGCTCGAAACTGGATGATTGAATATTTCTTTTGAATTGTCTTCTTCAACTAAGCCCATCCATGTGAAGTCTGTTCCAAGTTTAGTGAGTATGCTTGCAGTTAGTTTAGCCTTGGTGTCTGTTCCCCAGAGTACGAGCGCGGAATCGCCTAGCTCATGCCTAACAAAGTGCTGTACCTTCAAACGAAAGAAGTGTTCTTGGTTGTAGTGGTCTGAATTGCGAGAGGTTCTGGCCGGGTGTTCTCTCCAATATAGGGTGATTTGATCAAGCCCTTGTACAGTAAAGCCATGTTGATTCCATCTTAAAACTAAGTCATAGTCCTCAGGGTATGTCAAGTCATTAAAACCACCTATTGCTGAAAGCTCATTTCTCCTCATTATCCAGTTGGGAGAGGCAATCACACATTCTCTATAAGCCCATTGCCAATGATCCTTTTGATCGATGCGTTCGTTGAGCCACGCTTCATAGGCTTGATAACCTTTTGAAATAGGTTGATCACTGAAGTATTTGACTTTACCCGTAACAATAGTTTTTTCCGTTGATGACGCTAGGGCTTTAACGATAAGGGCCAATCGATTGTCTGGCATTATATCATCCCCATCGAAACGCGTAATGAATGCACCTTTAGCGAGACTAAAGGCTAGTTGAAGCGCAGGGATAATACCTATTCCTTGATTTGAATGGACTTGAATTCTTTTATCTGCTAAAGCAAAACTATCTAAGAGACTTTGAGTTGCATCGGTAGAATGATCGTTAACAATGATTAATTCCCAATCTGTGAAGGATTGGCTTCGAATAGAATGAATGCAGTCTTCAATGTATTCTGCTACATTTTTGACTGGCATAATGATGCTGACCTTTGGAGTCATTACCTACTTTTCAGTACTCCGATATAGAAGTTTTCATCAATGGATAACTCATTTCCTTCTGTAGCCAATCTTCCCCAACGGGTTGTAGGAGATAGCCTGCTCTTTTTCCCGTTGATTACGACATCCAATGGCATGTCGAAAGTATCTATGGCGTTGATCCATCTATACATGAGGGTACCGTCTTTAAAGTAATACTCGAATGTTGGTAAGCGCCTGTCTCTTAAAAACTGATCGAAGGTAGCCTCAAGGTTCATTTCTAAGGATTCCGCTATCTGTGCCTCGAATTCAGCGGAATTCACTGTTTTATGATAGAATACTTCGCCTAATGTTCTTAGCATGCCACGCCACTTCTCATCATCGTTTGTCAGTGTTCGAAGGGTATTGAGCATATTACCACCTTTGTAATACACATCACTAGGATAACCATCATAGTTTACGCCATAAGGCCCAATCATTGGTAGCTTGTTGCCAATGGCGGTTCTTGTACCCCTTACATACTCTTGACCGGCTTCTTTACCAAAATGA
>DLQN01000014.1:1275-30532 GCA_002477595.1 Roseivirga sp. UBA7431 | reverse complement strand
GAATGTAGGTGTCTAGGCCATAATTATCGTCAATGTGTAAAAAACCGCCTGCTAACAGATAGTTACGAATATTTTCTGCTTCGCTGCTGCTGAAGACCACATTACCATGGCCTGTCATGTATACATAAGAATACTCGAATAGTTCTGGGCTGCCTGCTTCTACCACGGCATCTTGTTCGTCAAAAGATGTTCTCAGGTTTTCATTACAGAACTTAGCCAAGTTGGGTAGTGCAGTTTTGTTTGCATACCAATCTCCGCCACCATTATATTTGAGCTTGGCCATTTTCAATTGTTCTTTTTGCCCGAATAGGCCGAAAGAGCAGCAGAACATAAGTAATGTAAGAATAGACTTGTTGATCATTGCAGCGTATTAGGGTTTAGTTTTCTCGTAAATGGAACGATTATTCACCGTTGAAGTTTATAATTTAATTATCAGTAATTAAACACATTTTTGCCAAGTGACCGCTAAATCATTTCAACTGTTTGTAGATAGGCTTTCGAAAAGGTTGCAAGAACCGCTTCCAGGAAGAAGCGCACAGGCGTTAATGGCACCCAAGCCAATTAGTGATAAACGTTTTGAGGAGGACCCTAATAACCCTGCTAGGCCTGGCGGAGTAATGGT
Organism: Roseivirga sp. UBA7431; assembly: GCA_002477595.1. Classification (GTDB taxonomy): domain Bacteria; phylum Bacteroidota; class Bacteroidia; order Cytophagales; family Cyclobacteriaceae; genus Roseivirga. The sequence goes on along the minus strand of DLQN01000014.1, from coordinate 29,910 downwards.
TTTGCTCTATCCTGAAAATGGTGAGATCTACCTGACGCTTACGAAAAGACCAGTCTATACTGGAGCTCATAGCGGTCAGGTTAGTTTTCCTGGTGGTAAAGTAGAAAAAATGGATCGTGATATTATCCATACTGCGCTACGAGAAACTGAGGAAGAGATAGGGGTGGCCAATAGTGCAATTCAAGTCATCGGGCAGTTGTCCGAACTCTTTATCATTGCTAGTAACTTTAAGGTTTATCCTACGGTCGGGATCCTTAAGGAACGACCTCACCTAGTACCAGACCCTAGAGAGGTGACTCAAGTGCTCACGCCTTCTTTAACTGAGTTGAGAGATTTGGAACGAAGAAGTACTAAGACCATGCACTTTCCTCCATACACCATTGAATCCCCTTATTTTGATGTAGAAGGAGAAGTTGTTTGGGGTGCAACGGCTATGATTATAAGTGAGCTAATACATATTGTGGATGAAATCTACTAGCCCATTATAGCTGTCGCCTCTATTTCCACCAAGTATTTTTTATCGATCAGTCTTGAGACCTCTACCATAGTGGTACAAGGTTTAATCGTACCGAATACTTCCTGATGTGCTTTACCAATAGCTTCCCAGTCGTCAATGTTAGTGACAAATAATCTTGTTCTAACGACATCTTCAATCGTTGCCCCTGCACTTTCTAGTGTAGCCTTTATCTTGTCTAGCGCGTATTTTGTTTGAAGGTAGGGGTCATTACCACCAAGCAGTTGCCCTTCATGATCTGCCACAGTTCCAGTCACCTCAATGGTGTTACCCACTTTCACGGCCCTCGAATAACCTACAATGTCTTCCCATGGGCTGCCAGAAGAGTAGTTTGTACGATTAGACATTGCTTTGATTTATGTGAACGCTTAGTTTTTTAAAGAGCACCTCAGGATTGAATGGCTTATGGATGAAATCGGCAAAACCGAATTGCTGGAGTTCAATTTCGAATTCAGAGGCATTATGGGCGCTCATGGCTATGACAGGAGGGGTTCCGTCAGGCCGAACTTTTCGGAGTTGATTGGTCGTGTCAAACCCATTTATCGGCTTCATTTCAATGTCCATGAGGACAACATCATATTCAGTTTCCTGAATCATATCCAGCGCATCGTATCCATTATCTGCCTCGTCAAATGCTGCATTCCAAATTTGAAAAAGACGTTTAAGGACTAACCGATTCATGTCGTTATCATCAACAACCAATATCTTCTTCTGTCTTAAATCCTTATCTCTGTCGTGTTGCTGCAGATCGACCATATTGAATTCAGGGTCAATCTTAAAATCTATTTCAAAGCTAAAAGTAGTGCCGATATCTTCTTGGCTCTTCAAGTGAATTTCACTGCCCATTAGATTTAGCAACTTTTTCACTATAGATAAACCTAGACCAGTACCGCCATATTCTCTTGTAGTTTCTTCACTGGCTTGCTCATAATCCTCGAAGATAGCGAGCAATTTATCTTCTGGTATACCAATTCCGGTATCTGAAATACTCATGGCTACCGTGGCAGTTTCATCCTTAATACCAGCTAATGTGGCTTTGATATGAACATGCCCTTCATTGGTGAACTTAATGGCATTGCTTATGAGGTTATTTAGAATCTGAGTTAGTCTTGTAGGGTCTCCTGCCAAGCGATCGGGGAGGTGTTCACCGATTTCAATTCGTATGTCAATGCCTTTGCTTTTTGCTTTGTATTTAAAGCTTTCTGATAGCTTTCTGAGTAAATCAATGAGAGAGAATACTACAGATTCTAACCTGAGTTTGCCGGCTTCAATTTTATTGTAATCAAGAATATCATTTATTAGCGAATGAAGGCCTTCAGCGGAGAATTTCAAAGCATCAATGTACTCTGTCATCTCTTTGTCTTTATTGTCGATCTCCATGATGTGAGACAAACTGATAATGGCATTCAGTGGGGTGCGAATCTCATGACTCATGACAGATAAGAAATCTGACTTGTCTTTAGTGGCTTTTTCAGCTTCCTGACGCGCTTCTTTAAGGGCCCTGTTCTGCTTCTTTATTTGCTGTGTTCTATCTGCAACCACCTCTTCAAGTTCTTGATTAATGTCGAGTTGCAACTTTTCATTTTTTTTGAGCTGAAGAATCAGTGATTGTTGTGTGATGTTATGGTCCTCAAGCTGGCGCTTGAGTTTATGGCTAATCCCCAAACTGAATATTACAATCTCTATTAGAATGCCTACTTGGATAAGAATGATTAGATGGCTAGAAGGGTTTACCAGCTGATTAATCACCACGATAAGTGCAGTTATTACAAAGAAGACCGTTCCGTAGGCAAAATACTTTGCGATAAGATTCTTGGAACGCCCAGCTAAGATGATTAATGGGGCAGCAAAGCATATGAGCACTAAAATCGTAACATACATGGCTTTCATTCCATAATGCATATTACCTGTTAGATAAAGATAGGTTGACAGGGCTAAGAAAATTGCCAAGGACACATAGGATAATACGGTCAACAATTTATCCCACTTAGGGGAGTCTATATGGGTTTCGAGGAAATAGCGAGAAAAAGTAAAGTGAGCTGCGGAAATTAGCAGTGGTAAGGCCCATAAAGAAGGGACTGGGTCAATTAGATTTGTCAGCACATAGAGCTCAATAATTCCGTGTAAGTGTAAGAAATACACTAGGATCGATAAAGCATAAATAGCGAAGAAGAGGAAAACTTTTTCTTTAGTAAACCCATAAATAAAAAAGGCCAGAATGATTACGACTAATAGTATTCCAGAGAAAACACCTTCAAACAAATTCATGTTATCGAGCCTGTTGGTCCATATATCTTTGGGAACAAGTTTGGCTTGTAAGTCAATTGGTTTGAAGTCTGTGCTTTGAATCTTGGCGAAAACGTGTGTGTTCTCCTTTGCAGGTAGCGTTAGGTTTACCCTTGTTTGGTGCCCCTGTCGAATATCTCTTTCATCTGTAGGAAAGTGGTAGCCTGTTTTCTCAACGGTTGTTTCTATTCCTTGAATAAAATAATAAGTCTCCTTCGCGTTTCTGCCTCCATGAAGAACAAATTCGAGGTTGCTATCCGTCCTATTCTTAAGCTGAAAGTAAAGCCAATAGGTAGCGTTATTATCATAGATAGAGATATCCTCTAGGTCGATGAAATCACTTGGAGTAAGCTGCTTTATGTCATCTATGATTAAGCTATTATCGCTATCTACATAAACCAGTATTTCGCCCTCCTCAATAACCTCTTCTTCAGCAGCGTAAACAGAATGACTATTTTGATAAAAATCGCCCTGCCCAAAACTGCTTAAAGTGATGAAAGTAAAGAGTAGTAAAAATATGTGTTTAGTATTGTGCATTAGGGCACTTTTCAAAACCGAATTTCAGCATTTTTCGGCTTTAAGCAAATCTTCTTGTTGAATTGATTCGAATGATGGGTTTTATCGACTGCCGAGTGCTATACTTGGGCAAACTTGATTGCATCATTAGACCAAGGCGCACTTTGCTGAATAGTTTCAAGAACTTTTGAAGGATCGGTAAAGACTGTCCAAATCGCCCTGTGGCTCTCGCTCAGGAAACCCTCCTCAATCGATCTGTCTAGCATCGCCAAAAGCGGATCGTAATAACCGTCAAGGTTTAGAATAATAATCGGCTTAGTAAATATGCCCAATCGCTTTAAAGTGATGGCTTCCATCAGTTCTTCGAAGGTGCCACAGCCACCAGGGAGTGCTACTAAGGCATCTACCCCGACCATGAACTGCTTTTTTCGCTCATGCATATCTGCGGTGAAAATGAACTCATTGACATCTTTATGATGGAACTCTACTTCCTTCATAAAGTGAGGCATGATCCCAATGATCCTACCTTTTTCTTCAATAACAGTATCGGCCAAGGCTCCCATCAGTCCGCGAGCTCCACCACCGTAGACAACAGTAGTACTGTTTTTTACCAATGCTTTGGCAAGTGTCCGGGTAGCTTCGAAGTATTTCTCATGAATTTTGTCACTAGAGGCGCAGTAAACGCACACTTTTTTGATTTTCTGCATTCAATAAAAGGCCAACGACCATGATTTATTGAAACAAGCTAAGCAAAAAAAGAATGGGATTTTATGAATAATATCCAAAAGCATGATAACGTTTGAATTTGCTATGATCTCATACAAAATCGTTATTCGTAATAAGCGTTTCAATTAGTAAATCCACTCGGCTACTCTTCGGCAAGAAGAATTTTAAGCGATAGGAATAAAACTACCCGAATGGGTAGGCCTTATGATTCAAAATTATCTTTTTTTGTAGTAGAGACTGAGCAGTGTCAGCGCAGAAGGCCTGAGAAGAGCCTTCAATAAGGGAGTGATCTCAGTCAATACAGTATTCCTTTGTCTGAGGGTTGTTAAATTCTTTTAGCTTCGTTCTAAAAGCGTTTCAATAACCTGCTCTGCTGTAACCTAGAGGTCTCAATAGGTGTGTGCCATTATAGACTCCTCTATAGCTTCCTCTGACGTGTCATTACTTCTGCAGGAAAATAGTAAATGGGTAGAGCAAAAAGTAGGTACTCTTCCTGATGATAATCTTTGGGGTGTTAGATGTCAAACCAATAGAAAACTTGCGGCCTATTGAGAATCTTGTTTACCCAGCACCTTTCTTACAAGAGGCCCAAGCGTAAGTCCCTGTCCAATAATTGAGAATACAACAATCACATAGGTTACCGTCAAGAAAAGGTCACGTTCCATTTCTGGCTGTAGTGAAAGGGCCAATGCAATGGAAATACCACCTCTAATGCCTCCCCAAGTCATGATGAGATTGGTTTTAGGAATGAAATCTAGCTTCTTTTTGAATAAAAATATCGGGCCAGACAAGGCAATATATCTTGCTATTAAAGCAATAGGGATAGCTATAAGGCCGAGTAGCACATATTCACCATTATTGTCGACAATAAGCAATTCTAGACCAATAAGCACAAATAGAATAGCATTGAGTAAAACATCTAAAAGCTCCCAAAACTTGTCAACGTAATTGTGAGTAGTTTCAGACCAAGCGATTTCAGGGGACTTGTTGCCAATAAAAATTCCGGCTACAACAACCGCCAAAGGTCCTGAGAAATGTACAAGGTGTGCTATAGCATAAATACCCATTACCAAGGCTAAGGTGATCATTACCTCTGTTTCGTAATGGTCAATAGACTTCATCAATTGGAATCCAACCCAGCCTAATATAAAGCCTAGAGCAATACCGCCAAAAACTTCTTCAAAGAATAGCAATCCGACCTCTTGAGCATCTACGGCACCAATACCTTTTTGGGCAATAGAAAAGATTACCAAGAAGATGACTACGCCAACGCCATCATTAAAGAGGGATTCCCCTACAATCTTGGTTTCGAGTTTCTTAGGGGCTTTGGCTGCTTTCAGTATTCCTAAAACTGCAATAGGGTCGGTTGGAGAGATTAACGCTCCAAAGAGTAAGCAGTAGATGAATGGTATCTCATGACCAACGAGAATGGCAACATAATAGAACATACCACCGACTAAAAAGGTCGATAATAGAACACCAAGGGTGGCAAACATCAGAATAGGGGCTTTGTGTTTGGCTAATCCATCTAGTTTGGTGTGTAGAGCACCCGCGAAGAGTAAGAAACTCAGCATGACTTCCAGTAAGACTGTTTTAAAGTCTATTGATTCTATCAGTAATGTGGCCTCATCAAGTATCAAGTGTTCGAAGTGACCAAGGACAATGATGACTAGCGTAAAGCAGATCGCAATGATCATAAGACCAATCGTGAAGGGCAGCTTTAAGAACCTTGTATTGATATAGGCGAACAGTGCTGAAAGCACCATAAGAATCGTAATGATGGTAAAAACATCCATTGCTCAGATTGAAAATTTGAAGTACCGAAAATATTGACTTGAATCGATAAGTAAAAGCCTCACTTAATATTTGAAGGTAAGATAAAAAGTTGCGTCTTCACCCACAGTTGATTTCACAATCAGGTCTCCCTTGTGCTTTTTTATGATTTGTTTAGAAAGACTCAACCCAATGCCAGAGCCTTGTTCCTTCGTAGAATAAAAAGGGATAAAGATCTGTTCCATTTTAGTCGCATCTCTGCCCGTGCCATTGTCTTGTACAGAAATGATTTTACTATGCTGATCGGATGAAGCGCTGATTTAGATGTTACCGTTTTCACCATTTTCAAGGGCATGTCTGGCATTAGTGATCAGGTTAATCAATACCTGCTCTATCAGCTTTCGGTCCATAGCGATGGAAAGGTATTCAGGTGCGGTAACACTAATGTCTATATTGTCTTTTTTGGTTTCAGCGCTCATAAGCGTTGCGATCTCCTCGAGCATTTCCTTTACTTTGACTTCTTCAAGCTCTAGGGCTTTAATTCTGGTCAGTCTTCTATAGTCATCCACAAAGTGAAGGAGTCCTTCGCTTCGTTTTTGGATCGTTTTCATAGAAAAGCGTAAGTCTTCTAGTGTCTCTTCGGTTAGTTCTTCGTGCGCCAACGGTTTTCCATTTTCTTCCAAAAGCATTAACATGGTTTCTTCCATTTCTTCGCGTACCTCATCACTGGCATCTTTTGCCTTGTCGATTAGCTCTTCAATCTTCTCTTTCAGTTCTTTAACAATTTGGTCACTATTCATTAGTTGCTGGCTCTAGTTTTGATTGTTGTCGGTACATTAATCCAACATCCTACGCGAATAGCTTCTCCTTCAGTTTTATTCGCTGTGAAAATGTCCGAAACAGTTGGGAATTGGGCTCTTGCCTCGGCCATTCCTTTGCTGTTTCCTGCTCTCTTATAAAGGTCATAGGCAGCCATAAAAATTGATCTGTCATCAATCATACTTTCCTTCTTCGAGCAGTCATCAAAGCTGTTCATGTACATGTTAGCTACGTAAGTGTAGGCTTCGCTAGCTTTTGCTGGGTCAAGCTTGGCTGCTTCAAATGCTGCTATACGCGCTTCAGGTTTGTTGCCTTGTGCTATTTTGAGTTGAGCAATGTTCATTTGAAGATCTGCTTTATTTTCATCATCAGTTGAAAGGCTCATTGCCTCCATATAGAATGCTGCTGCATTTTCATAGTCTTTTTTACCAAAGGCACGTTGTGCGAGTACTTTAGCAATGCCTTCAGTTGGCTCTTGTTTCTGGATGATTTTAGCAGCGACCTCGATATAAGGACTATCGCCACACCCTCTGTCTAGAAGAAGTCCGAATACTTTCTTCGCAAGCCTCAAATCGTCTCCTAAGTCTAGAGGAGGAGCCAGGTTTTGGTTAATGAATTCACAGTTAAGATCATCACCCATCGTTTGGGTAAGTAGCCCATTCACAGCTGCCTTATATCGGTCTAATTTATCAGCATCTTCGCCTTCTGCTGCCTTGAGTTCAATGACGCTCATTACTTTGCTATAAATATCAATGACTTCTTCGTTTGTGATATTCATGCCATATGCTTTGAATCTTCTGGCCAAGTCCATATAAGATACAATGTTGTTGTTGATGATCTCATTAGGCTTTAGGTATACTAATTTGTAAGCCGCCATACCTTCGTCCATCTTGGCTTTATTAGACTTCCAGTACTTGTAGTATCGATATGCCTTATTGTTTATCTCCCTATCCGTAAGACCAAATACTTCCGCTTTCCTATCGTAGGAAATCATCATAGAGTCTAAAAGCATTTCTTTTTGCGTATCACTAGTGGCCTTTTCTGACAATTGCTCATATGCCTGGTAAGCATTGATGTAAAGGCCATCATATAGATCAGGCACATTAGTCATTAACCAATGGAGTGCGTTTGCTGATTCGCGGAATTTATCAACCGACATGGCATCAACTGCAATGGCAAACCTTCTTGAGGCTTCGGCTGCTAACTCGGCATTTGCCGGCATTTTTAATTGTTGTCCCTGCACTTGAAAGGATTGGATCAGTATTAATGCAAGAATAATGCGTTTCAGATATTTCATATTTAAAGTGTTTGCCTTTAGCGCTCGGTATAGCATAACTATTAAAATAATAGGCATCAAATGTACGAGTATTCTAAATGTCGCTTCTGTTTGACTTATTAACAAATTGTTGCTTTTCTTTCGAAAAATAAACGCGTAAATATATTTTAAGGTTCAGCCAGAAGTTAGCCAAAAGGATGCCAAAATACAACTAATCTGTTAGTTGACTAGTTAAAAAGGGCCTTGAACTCAAACTTTTGACCATCAAAAAGTCCTAGATCACTCAGCTTTAAATTGGGAATGACCAGTAATGCCATAAAGGAAAGTGTCATGAAAGGGGAGTGAAGTGTGCTTCCCATAGTTTTGGTCATTTTATCTATTGATGTGTAGGATTCAGCGATTTCATAACCATCCTCCGCAGACATAATACCTGCTACTGGTAGTGGAAGGATTTGTTCGTGAGTTTCAGAAACCGCACTTACACCACCTTTTGCATCAATAATTAAGTTGATCGCCTTAACAATAGATTCGTCATCGACTCCTACAGCAATAATATTATGAGAATCGTGACCAACTGAAGAGGCTAATGCTCCTTCACTCAACTTGAAGTTCTTGATGAAGGCTATGGCTGGTGCTGCATTTTGGTAGCGATTGACCACAACCATTTTCAACATGTCTTGATCGACATCTGAGATGGCAAAACCATCTTTATCAATGCAGGTATCTAACACCAAACAATTTGTGATGAGTTGCCCATCTAGTGCTTCTATTACATTTACTTTACCAGAGTCAGCTTTGATTTTTATGGATTCAGCCGTAATCCGCTCGCAATTAAACTGGTTGATAATATCATTTTGTACTCTCGGTATTAAGCTGGTTCCATTTTGAGCAACCAACTCTCCGTTAATATAGGTAGCCTTGATATTGAAGTCCGTCAAGTTATCTGCCAGTATAAAGTCAGCGTAATCACCCTCTTGAAGTGCCCCTACATCGAGATTATAATGATCGATAGGGGTAATGCAAGCTGCTTGCAGTATGTCAAATAGGTCATAGCCCTTGGCAAGTGTTCTTTTAACGAGGTCGTTGATGTGGCTTTCTACTAAGTTATCAGGGTGCTTATCGTCAGAACAGAACATCAACATTTCAGGCGCCTCGCCAAACAATTCGACTAGTGCTTCAAAGTTCTTGGCTGCTGAACCTTCACGGATGGCGATCTTCATTCCATGCTTTAGTTTGTCCCTCGCTTCGTCAGCAGTGAAACATTCATGGTCAGTAGAAATGCCTGCGGATATGTATTGTTCGGCTTGCTCACCTCTGAGACCGGGTGCATGTCCATCAATGGGTTTGCCGAGCGCCTTGGCGATGTCTAGTTTTTTATACACCGTTTCGTCCTTGAATAAGACACCTGGCCAATTCATCATTTCAGCTAAGTATTTGATCTCAGGTTTCTTCAGTAGATATTCGACTTCTTCGGGAGTGATTTCTGCACCTGCAGTTTCAAATGTTGTAGCGGGAACACAGGAGGGTGCACCAAAATTGAATTTGAAATTGACTTGGTTGCCATTTTCAATCATATACTCAACTCCTACTACACCGAGAACATTGCCGATTTCATGGGGATCTGACACTGTAGATACAGTTCCGTGAACTACCGCAAGTCTAGCAAACTCAGAAGGCACTAACATGGAGCTTTCTACATGAACGTGAGCATCGATAAATCCGGGAAGAATGAATTGATCGTCCACCGATTCTTTTTCTATTATGGAGACTATACGGTTACCAGATACTTGAATCTCTCCTTTAAATATTCTTCGATTCCTTACGTCTACGATTTGTCCTGAAACTCTCATGTTCTTAAATAGCTCAATTGTCGCCCTAAGTTCTGTCTTAAGATTTAAAACTTAAAGCTTTGATCTATTACATTTGCCCAAAGTTTTAGAATGTCGAAAATAAACATAGCCATAGACGGTCTTTCAGGATGTGGAAAGAGTAGCACTGCGAAAGCGGTCGCGAAAGCGCTGCATTATAAGTTTATCGATACCGGAGCGATGTATCGAGCCGTGACTTTATACTTCATTCAGAATGATATCGACCTGACTAATCACGATCAAGTGATGCAGGCCTTGTCCGAAATACAAATTGATTTTGAATTCAATCAAAAATCTCAGAAAAACGAAACCATTTTGAATCAACAGAATGTTGAAGAAGAGATTCGTAAAATGGACGTTTCGCAAAAGGTGAGTCCGGTCTCTGCCATCAAGGAGGTTAGAGTGGCTATGGTCGCTCAACAGCAGGAGATGGGTAAGTACAGAGGTGTTGTAATGGACGGAAGGGACATTGGATCGGTGGTTTTTCCTGATGCAGAATTGAAAGTCTTCATGACAGCCAGTACAGAGATAAGGGCAAAAAGAAGAAAAGAAGAGCTAGCTGCTAAGGGTGAAATTGTGGACTTGAAGGATATTATTGAGAATCTTGAATCTAGAGATCATCAAGACTCTACAAGAGCTGAAAGTCCATTGATAAAAGTAGAGGATGCAATTGAAATTGATACATCGGATTTGAAGTTCGAGAATCAAGTTCAAAAAGTTTTAGATTTGGCTATTAGTCATCTCGAGAAGGAAGATTAAAGAAGTAGAATGCAAGTAACAATAGATCAGAATTCGGGGTATTGCTTTGGCGTTGAGTTCGCTATTCAGATGGCGGAAGATGAGATGGCTGATGGTGACCTTTATTGCTTAGGTGATATTGTGCACAATAGCATGGAGGTGAAACGCCTAACTGAGCAAGGACTTCAAATTATAGATCGAGAAGAGCTCAAAGAAATCAAAAATTCAAAAGTTTTGATTAGAGCCCATGGCGAACCGCCAGAAACCTATAAGCTCGCCCTGAAGAATAACATAGAACTCATTGATGCTTCTTGTCCAGTAGTATTGAAACTCCAGAATAGAGTAAAACTAGCTTACGACAAGATCAATAAAGTCGATGGGCAAATAGTTATTTATGGAAAGACTGGCCATGCCGAAGTGATCGGTCTGACAGGTCAGACAAATAATAACGCCATCATTGTGATGGAAGATAAAGATCTTGACAAGATTGATTTTAACAGACCTGTTACGCTTTTTTCTCAGACAACGAAGAGCACAAAAGGGTTTTATAGAATACGATCAATGATCGAAGAAAGAATTAGAGAGGCGAAGGGTGAGTTCGAAGAGATAGACTTTACAGCAAATGATAGTATTTGTCGTCAAGTATCGAATCGTGAGCCCCAGCTTCAGAAGTTTGCTAGTGACGTGAATGTGATTGTCTTTGTAAGCGGTAAGAAAAGCTCAAACGGCAAAGCACTATATGGTGTTTGTAAACAAGAGAATGAAAGAAGTTATTTCGTAGAAAACGAGGAGGAAGTGGATTTAGACTGGTTCAGAGTAAGTGACAAAGTCGGGATCTGTGGAGCTACTTCAACACCAATGTGGTTGATGCAAAATGTTGCTAACCATATTGAGAAATCATTCTCACAAACTATGCTAGTATAATATTTGACTGGAGCTTGTAACGAGAAGAAATTGTGGGTAAAACTTGTACCTTAAAAAGGTCAGATTAACCCTTTTATATGAGAGCAAATGTATTATTTTTGCCTCAATTTGATCAACCTTAGTGATTCGCAACTAAAAGAGTATGTCCAAAACTGTAAAGCTTAAAAAAGGCTTTGACATTAACCTTGCCGGAAAGGCAGAAAAGACAATCGCGAGTACCCCTCCTTCGGAAACGTTTGCTATAAAGCCGACCGATTTTATCGGTATGAAAAGACCTAAGCTCTTTGTAGCTGAAGGTGACACCGTGAAGGCTGGTACACCTGTACTTTATGATAAGATGCAGGAAAATGTGATGGTCTGTTCTCCCGTAAGTGGCGAGGTAGTCGAAGTGAGAAGAGGTGCCAAGAGAAAATTGTTAGAGATTAGGATCTTGGCCGATAAAGAAATTGAATACGAAACTTTCAAAACCTATAGTGGTTCTGACTTGCACAAAATCTCTAGAGAAGATGCGCAGGCTCAAATGACAAAAGGTGGTGTTTGGTCTAACCTCTTGCAACGACCTTTTGGTATTGTTGCGAATGAAGCTGATACTCCGAAGTCGATATTCATTTCTGCTTTTGATACACATCCATTGTCTGCTGATATTGCTTTTACGCTGAAAGGCGAAGAGGAAGCATTTAAGGCTGGAGTCGAAGTATTGAAAAAATTTACTTCAGGTAAGGTTCATTTGAACCATGACCTAAGTGGTGAAGTCTCAACTGTGTTCGCCAACATCGAAGGTGTTGAGAACAACAAAATCAGCGGCCCGCACCCTGCGGGTAATGTTGGTATTCAAATACATCACCTTGATCCGATTGGTAAAGGTGAAGTTGTTTGGACGATTACTCCTTATGGAGTAGTTCAGATCGGTAAGCTTTTCTTAAAAGGTATCTACGATGCTTCAAGATTGGTGGCAGTAGCTGGGTCTGAAGTGAGCAAACCTCAGTACTTCAAAACCTACACTGGTGCTGGTATTAACAAGTTTATTGACGGTAACCTCAAGAACGATCATGTGAGATTCATCTCAGGCAATGTTTTGACTGGTGAAAGAATCGAAAAGGATGGTTACATAGGTTTCTATGACAACCTACTTTCTATCCTTCCTGAAGGAGATCATGCTGATTTCTTAGGATGGATTATGCCAAGAAAAGAAGTATTGAGTTTCCATAGGGCATGGGGACTTCTGTCTTTCTTAAATGGGAAGAATAAAGAATATGCGCTAGATACCAATATGAATGGTGAACCGCGTGCATTTGTACAGACGGGTACCTTCGAAAAGGTGACACCAATGGATATCTATCCTACTTATCTGGTTAAGGCGATCATGGCTGAAGACTTTGATAATATGGAAGCGCTAGGTATTTACGAAGTGATCGAGGAGGATCTTGCGCTTTGTGAATATGTCGATGTTTCAAAACACGATATTCAAGAAATAGTGAGAGAGGGGCTTGAATTGATTCAAAACGGATAATTGGGATGAAGTTTTTACATAAGATTTTAGAGAAACAGAAGCCTATGTTCGAAAAGGGCGGTAAGCTAGAAAAGCTATACTACCTTTTTGAAGCAGGTGAAACGTTTATGTTCTCGCCAGCCACAACTGCTGGAAATAAAGGTGTTCAAATAAGAGATGCGATCGACTTGAAACGAATGATGATGACAGTGGTAATCGCAATGGTTCCATGTCTCATTTGGGGTATCTTTAATGTAGGATATCAGCATTATATAGCGATAGGAGAGGCAACATCATTCTTCTCTATCGATAACTTGCTGTTTGGTTCACGTTGGGTATTACCAATCGTTTTAGTTTCATACGCTGCTGGGGGCCTTATTGAGGCTGTTTTCGCAGTAATAAGAAAACACCCAATCAACGAAGGCTTCTTGGTAACAGGGATGTTGATTCCGTTGATCGTTCCTCCAACACTTCCACTATGGCAAGTAGCTTTGGCAACTGTCTTTGGTGTAGTTGTAGGTAAAGAAATCTTTGGAGGTACTGGTATGAACGTGCTAAACGTAGCCATGACTTCAAGGGCATTTTTATACTTCGCTTACCCGCTTCAAATTTCAGGAGAAGTTTGGACGCAGATGGCAGGAGAAGTTGCAGTAGATGGTTATTCAGGAGCTACCGCTTTAGCAGTAGCGAATAACGTTTCTATCCAAGGAACACAATCGGTGGTTGAAGGATTGTCACAGGCCAATAACGTATTGGCCTCACCATTTGGTGGAGACTTCTTTAGCTTCCAAAATATGCTGATAGGAGGCATACCAGGATCAATTGGTGAAACTTCTACGCTAATGGCACTTATTGGAGCAGTGATTCTGATTGCTACAGGAGTAGGGAGTTGGAAGGTTATTGTGAGTGTCTTTGCAGGTGCATTGGCCATGGGTACAATTTTCAACTTAGCAGGTGCTAATGAATTTATGCTTTTACCTGCCCACTATCATTTAGTATTGGGAGGTTTAGCTTTCGGTGCTGTCTTTATGGCAACAGACCCAGTGTCTGCGGCACAGACGGAGACAGGAAAATGGATATATGGAGTATTGATAGGCATGTTAACAGTGATAATCAGGGTGCTAAACCCAGCTTATCCAGAAGGAATTATGCTTGCTGTTCTGTTTATGAACGTATTTGCTCCATTGATTGACTTTTATGTTGTTGAAGCAAATAAGAAAAGGAGGTTAGCTCGTGCAGTCTAATAAATACATAATAATATTCGCATTGGTACTCACAGCAGTACTTGGTGGATTACTTTCAGGCGTGTCACAGGTCTTAGGACCAACACAAAAGAAAGCGCAAGATTTAGATACCAAAAAGCAAATTTTAGGTGCTATTCCTGCGGAGAAAGAAGCTTTAGGTGATATGGAGGCAGAAGAAATTCTTGCGCGTTACAATGAGGTCATCTTTAGTGAAGTCACTGACTATCAAGGAAACTTGGTTGATACCAATGTCAAGGGTGGACCAATGGTTGCCGAAGAGGTAAATATTGAGAAGAACTATAAGGTGCCCGTTGAAGACAGATTATTTCCTGTGTTCAAATACAGTGCGAACGGAGAGGAGTCTTATATTTTACCTGTTTACGGAGCCGGCTTATGGGATGCTATTTGGGGCTTTGTGGCGCTCAACCCTGATTTAAAAAGTGTTAAAGGAATAAGCTTTGATCACAAAGGGGAGACACCAGGGCTTGGTGCAAGAATTACCAGTGATGATGTTCAGGAACGTTATAGAGGTAAGCAACTTTATAATGATAATGGCGAATTTGTAGCCATTACCATGGTGAAGGGTGAGAAGATTCCTGAGGATAGGTTAGGTCCTAATAAAGTAGATGGCTTAGCTGGAGCAACACTTACTGCGAATGGAGTAAACGATATGTTACTTAACTACATCGGGTACTATCAGAAATATTTTGACAAGAATGTTAAAGGTGGCGCTGTGTCACTGAATAACCAATAGATATATGAGTACTGAAACTATAGAAGCACCGGTAGTTAAAGAATCAGAAGCTTTACTATCGAGGAGAAGGCGAAAGTTTTTAACCGACCCTTTGAACGATGACAACCCAATTACGATTCAGGTTTTAGGTATTTGTTCAGCACTTGCTGTAACTACTCAGATGAAGCCTACAATGGTAATGGCTTTGTCTGTGATCTTTGTAATGATCTTCTCTAACCTGATCATTTCTTTATTGCGAAATGCAATTCCAGGTCGAATAAGAATTATAGTTCAATTGGCTATCGTAGCTACTTTGGTGACACTAGTCAATGAAGTATTGAAAGCATATGCTTTCGATGTATACAAGCAACTTTCTGTATTCATTGGGCTTATCATTACTAACTGTATCGTAATGGGACGCCTGGAGGCATTTGCTTTAGGTAACAAGCCTTATGATTCAGTTCTTGATGGATTGGGTTCAGGTTTAGGTTACTCGTGGATTATCCTAGCGGTGGCTTTCTTTAGAGAACTATGGGGCTCAGGAAAAGTATTTGGATATGACGTAATGGGAGCTATCGGATTTGAAAGTTTCTCAGCGAATGGTCTGATGGTTTCACCAGTAGGAGCATTTATCGTACTCGGATTTATCATTTGGGTACAGAGATCTAAAACAGGTTACGTAGAACATTAAGGAGAGAGGATCATGGATTTATTGAATTTAGGTATCAAATCAATTTTTATAGAGAACATGGTATTTTCCTATTTCTTAGGAATGTGCTCTTTTCTTGCTGTGTCGAAGAAGGTTTCAACGGCTTTCGGACTTGGACTAGCAGTTGTGTTCGTTTTGGGTATTACTGTTCCTATGAACTGGTTATTAAATGAGTATGTATTGAATGAAGGCGCTTTGTCTTGGTTAGGTGCAGACTTTGTTGCAATCGACCTTTCTTTCTTGAGGTTTATTATGTTCATCGCCATTATTGCGGCCATGGTACAACTTGTTGAAATGACAATTGAGAAGTTCTCTCCAGCGCTTTATGGCTCACTAGGTATTTTCTTACCATTGATCGCTGTGAACTGTGCAATCTTAGGATCATCACTTTTCATGGCTCAGAGAGACTATACTATTGCTGAAGCAACTGTATTCGGATTTGGATCAGGAACTGGTTTTTTCTTGGCAATCATTGCTTTAGCAGCGATCAGAGAGAAGTTGAGGTATTCAAATGTACCTGATGGTTTAAAAGGCCTAGGTATCACAATGTTTATTACCGGTTTGATGGGTATTGCATTTATGAGCTTTATGGGTATTTCTATCTAAGGAATACCATTATCATATTAAAAAGGGTCCCGAATATTCGAGCCCCTTTTTTTATGTGCTTCAATGAAGGACTGAATATCAATTGGATGCGCAGGGTTGGCTATACGTATAAGACCTTCATGCTGGTCATGCAGACAAAGCATAGCACCTATATGAGTCCTAATGCTAAGAGTGTAACGTTTTGCAGCTAGAGGAGTTGTAAATAGGCAATGGTGCTCAGTACCCCAAGGGATATCAAGCACCATTAATTAATCATTGCTTTTCAGGAGTGACCATTTCATTAATCAGAACTGGTTTGCCATAGCCTAGTTTCTCCAGACGTTTCATTTGTGTTTTAGCATCACCAACAACTAGCCAGAACATTTTGTCAGGATTAAGATATGCATCGGCAAGTTCTTGAATCTTTTCAACTGTCATATCTCGTACAATGGCTTCTCTTCCTTTGGCATAATCATCAGCCCAGCCAAAACGACTTATGTTTTGAAGCATGCCCAGTTTAGCGCCAGACGTTTCGAAGGCTCTTGCATTACTCTTGATTAAGTTGCTCTTGGTGGTTTCTAGGTCTTTCTCAGTAAATTCTTTTCCATAGTTAGAAAGGATCTCTTTTACCAATTCACTAGACTCTAAGGATACGTTTGTTCGTACACCACTGGATATAGTGAACGCACCTGCCTCAGTTGTTCCAGAGAAACCCGATCTTATGCCATAAGTGTATCCTTTGCCCTCTCTTAGCTGTTGTGTTAAACGTGAGGCAAATCCACCACCACCAAGTATATAATTCATTATTGTGGCAGGGTAGTAGTCTTTGTCAGTCGCAGCTAATGCGGGATAACCTATGTTGAGTACAGATTGCTTTGCATTGGGCACATCATAGAAGAAGACTTGTGATTTATCTGGTGCTTTTGGCGTGTTGTACACTGGGATTTCTACTGCCTTAGCTTTCCACTTACTTTGTAAATCATTCAGTGAACTCATCACTGCTTCTTCACTTATGTCTCCAACAACATGCATTGTAGCCACGCTTGGAGAGATGTATTTGGCATAGTAATTTTTCAAATCCTCTATACTGATACCTTCAACAGAGGACTCTGAACCAAGGATATTCTTAGACCTAATATTATTTTGCCCATAGATTAAGATGTCATACGCATTGCTTGCAATGGCATTAGGATTTGCCTCTTGCTGCTTGATGGCGCTTATAACGCTTTGTTTTCTCAAAGTGAACTCCTGTTCGTCCCAACGTGGTTCAAGCAACATCTCTTCCACTAGATCCATTGTTTGCTGATAGTTTTTCGCCAACGTATTGCCTGTTATGGTAATTCTCTCTGTGCTCGCTGAAATGTTTAATGTAGCACCTAGCTGTGCAATTGCTTCTTCCAATTCTTTTGGCGACTTACGCTGAGTTCCTTGGGTCATAAGGTTGGCGGTAAGATTAGCGACACCTACTTTATTGATGTCATCGAGCAATAAACCACCTTCAATTGAAATATTGAATTGAACGAGAGGGACTTCGTCATTTTCAATACCAAGTACTTTCATTCCATTGTTTAAGTCTGCTTTCCAAACCTTTGGAATGACGACTTCAGGCGCTTCACCATAAGGAGGCTCAACAGATCTATCGAAAGAGGAGGGAGTACGCTCGTACTCTGCTTGTATGGTTGCATCGAAGGTCTCTTCAGCCCCTTGAACAATTTTTTCTTCTACGACATCTGCTTTTAGGGAACCCTCTAATGCTTGTGCCATTTGACCTTTTGGCACCATACTCGTGGCAATGAAGTTTTCCCCTTTGATGTACTTATTATAAACAGCCATCACATCTTCGGCATTCACGTCCAAAATATTCTGAACATCCTGCTGAACGAATCCTGGATCATTTGCAAAAATGTTGTATTGAGCTAGCTGAAAGCCTTTTCCAAGTACACTGCTTAGGCTATTATAGAATGATGTTTCTTGACCAGATTTGATTCTAGCGAGGTCTTTTTCAGAAATGCCTTCACTTTCGAATTTGCCGAAGGCTTCTTGAACTGCACCAGCCACATCGTCTAGGTTCTTATCAGAGAACGCACGAACTGAAAGCTGAAACTGACCAGCAAGTTCAGAGGCTCTATTGCCCATTCTTACACCAGAGGTAAGCTTTTGATCTTCCACCAGTACCTGATAAAAAGGAGCTTGCTTCCCTCTTGATAAGTATTGCCCTAATACATCAAGGGCATAAGAATCAGGGTGATAAAGCTCGACTGTAGGCCAAACCATAGTAAGTTCAGGTAGTCTTGCAAAGTTATCCTCGTGGTAAAATTTTACTGTTTCTTTCACAACTCCAGGTCTCTTACCTAAGTCGGTTATTTCTTCACCCCGAGGAATCTCATCGAAGTATTTCTTTACCCAAGTTTTCGCTTGATCTACTTCAAAATCTCCAGCAATAACTAAAGTGGTGTTATTAGGAACGTACCATCTTCTAAAAAACTGCTTGACATCATTAAGCGTGGCAGCTTGGAGGTCATCCAATGAGCCAATTACCTGCCAATTGTATGGGTGATCGTTAGGGTAGAGTTGTTTGTCAATGATATAAGAGGTGTGGCCATAAGGTCTGTTGTCAACACTCTGACGTTTCTCATTTTTCACGACTTGCTTTTCTTTGGCAAGTACTGGATCTGTAACGGTATTGATAAACCAACCTAGTTTGTCAGCTTCCGCCCAAATCATCTTCTCTAAAGCGTCTTTTGGGACGGTCTGGAAGTAGTTTGTTCGGTCTCTGCTTGTAGAGCCATTGGCACCTGAGCCGCCAATACGGGCACTCATCTTATCTAGGCCACCTTTACCAAGGTTTTCAGACTCTAAAAAAAGTAAGTGCTCAAAAAGATGCGCAAAGCCAGTTCTGCCTTCAATTTCTCTTGCCGATCCTACATGTGCTGTTAAGGCGACACCTACAACAGGGTCAGATTTATCGACATGAAGAATGACTTCTAAGCCGTTGTCAAGAGTGAATTTTTCGTATGCTACTTTGAGCTCTACTTCTTCACGTGAACCTGAAGATTGACAGGAGCCAATAAATAGTGCGAGAACTAAAGTAATTACGTATGTGAGTCTGAACCTTTTCATAGTCTAAATTTAGGAATCAAACGATGATAGGCAATTAATCAATGACTCACAATCAACATTAGATAAGGATTGCAAACAACCGGGTAAGCAGAAAAAAAGAAGATTAGCCTCTGGTGGCGATAGTACTGATATCAAAGCCTTGGATATCATTTCCATTTGCATCGATGGTCAAACCAACCCAGCCTTCGACACCAGCCGACTTGAACGGTAGATACGCAATACCATTCCAAATTAGAAGACTCGTAGTGGTAAGCTCACCATTTCTAATCTGGCTGACGAATAGGTCTTCATTATTATCGTCAATGAAGATTGTTCCATTGATAATTGTTCCTGCAGGGAAAAGCTTTAGGCCCTGAAATGAACGTTCCGTACCAAAAATTTCAAAGTCGGAATCATCACCTGGGATAGAGAAACCATTGATTGCATTGACAGTGAGTACGATATTATCAGTCCATGTAACTAATTGGAATTGAAGGTCAGTAGAGTTGTTCCCATCTAAATCCAATGTCGCTTGAAAGAAAGTAGAATCCCCTGATTGCTCTGTTTGACTCAGGCTGATTCCAGTAATTTCAGTACTGTATCTAACGCCATCTTGTTCGATATTCCCTACTTGTAAAAAGTCAGTGTCTGTAGAACCACCACCACCTAATCCATCATCAATGCCTGATGAACAGCTAAAAGCTACAAGTGCAAGTAAGGCGAGAAGAGAAGACTTTTTCATAATCATAGGTTCAAAATTGGAAGTGACAAATTTATACAAAAACGTAGGAGTCACTAGTATAACGATGCGATAATAAATGGATACATGTCATGAGGTAAACAATTCATCTTCGACTTTAACCTAACGGTGATAGAAGAAATTTGTTTTTGTTGATCAATCAAAAATTCCGGTAGGGTGGCCATCAATACTTTTTACGTTTTTTTGTGTCCAGTATTCCTTCAACTCAGCTTCTGATTTTTTGGCTGCCCAATCATTTAAGATTTCTCGATCTTCTTGATAATCCATATAGGGGACTGCAAAGCCACATGATGTTTGCACCGAATCAATGTCTACTAAAAATATATTTCTTGCACCAGGTGATTTGTCAAAATGACCAAAATATTCATCCCATTCGGGGTCTTGCTGATGTATGGCCCTTGCCGAACCATATACTCTTAATATTAGTGGTTTGCCCTCAAAGGCACAGAACATTAAGGTAATCCGATTGATAAGTTTTAAGTGGGCAGCAGTTTCGTTCCCACTGCCAGTGAGGTTAAGCCAAGCGATTTTATTAGGTGATAATACACGCAATGAATCACAGCCCTTTGGCGAAACATTGACCCGTCCTTCTTGAGCTGCGCTACCTGTGAAGAAGATTTTTTGAGCATGAATAAATTCAATCAACTGTGGTTCAAGGAGGTCGTAAAATTTGGCCATGTCTGATTTTTCTTTTGGGTAAGGAAAGTTAGCATTAATCTTCCTTTATCAACTTAGATTATGCTTTTGACTTAAAAAATCAAAAAGCATTTTGACCTGTAAACACTTTAATTACTTTTGGTCACCCTAATATGAACACCCCTCTATGACCCAGTATTCTCAAATCATCGCAGCCGAATTAAAGATCACCCCAAAACAGGTGAATGCTACCCTCCAACTATTGGATGAAGGAGGTACAGTGCCTTTTATTTCTCGGTATAGAAAAGAGTCGACTGGAAGTTTAGATGAAGTGGTAATAGCCGGAATCAGGGACAGGGCACAACAGCTCAGAGAGCTGGATAAGCGAAAAGATGCAATCCTCAAGTCTTTGATAGAACAAGAAAAGCTAACACCAGCACTTGAAAAGAGCGTAAAGGAGGCGGTGAATATGTCAAGGCTTGAAGACATATACCTTCCCTATAAACCAAAACGAAAGACAAGGGCGAGCATGGCGCGTGAGAAGGGTTTGGAACCCCTAGCACTGAAACTATTCAGACAAGACTCATTTGACATGAAAAGCGAAGCCACTAGGTTTATTAATGCCGAGAAAGGTGTCCCAGATGTAGAAGTTGCGCTTCAAGGTGCTCGAGATATTATTGCTGAAACGATCAATGAGAATGCGGAATTGCGAGATCGAATGAGGAGGCTTTTCAGTCGAACAGCGACCATTAAATCCCGTGTAATGCCTGGCAAGGAAGAAGCTGCTCAGAAGTACAAAGACTATTTTGAATGGGAAGAAGGTTTAGCCAAGGCACCATCGCATAGGGTATTGGCGATGAGGCGAGGTGAAGTTGAGTTGTTCCTCATGTTGGATATTTTGCCTAAAGAAGAGGACGCCATCGCACTGTTGGATAAGCAATTTCTTAAAGGATCAGGAGAAGTTGGTCAACAAATGAAACTCGCCATTAGAGATTGTTATAAGCGCCTGCTGAGTCCATCAATGGAGACAGAAACTAGAATGACTTCTAAGAAGAAGGCAGATGAAGAAGCCATTAATGTCTTTGCAAAGAATCTTTCAGAACTATTGATGGCAGCTCCTTTGGGTGGAAAAAGAGTATTAGCGATTGATCCGGGCTTCAGAAGCGGTTGTAAAGTAGTTTGTCTCGATAAGCAAGGGAAACTCCTTCACTTTGAAGCTATTTTCCCTAATGAGCCCCAAAAGCAAACTTCGAAGTCAGGCGCTGTTATCGCGAGCCTAGTAAGTCGCTTTGAAATAGAAGCCATTGCCATAGGTAATGGTACCGCAAGCCGTGAAACTGAGTCTTTTGTACAGGGGATCGGCTTACCGAAGGAGGTAATGGTCGTGATGGTTAATGAAAGTGGCGCATCCATCTACTCTGCTTCAGAGATCGCCCGAAAAGAATTTCCAAATGAAGATGTTACGGTAAGAGGCTCCGTGTCTATCGGCCGAAGGTTGATGGATCCACTTGCTGAATTGGTGAAGCTCGATCCAAAATCTATTGGGGTAGGTCAGTATCAGCATGATGTTGACCAGAATGCCCTCAAAAACTCATTAGACGATGTGGTAATGAGCTGCGTGAATGGCGTTGGCGTAGAGGTGAATACGGCATCTGAACAACTCTTGACTTACGTTTCAGGCCTCGGTCCGCAATTGGCCAAGAATATTGTAGACTATAGGGATGAGAACGGTCCATTTAAGAATCGTGAAGCCATACGGAATGTAGCACGACTGGGAGACAAGGCCTATGAACAAGCGGCAGGCTTCTTGAGGATTAGAAATGCTGCCAATCCACTAGATCAAAGTTCGGTGCACCCAGAGTCATACAAGCTGGTAAAGCAAATGGCCAAGGACTTGAAGTGCGAGGTTACTGACCTCATTAAAAACGAAGCGCTTCGCAAGCAGATCGACTTAAAAAAGTACGTGACCGATCAGGTAGGTTTGCCCACCTTGACGGATATCATTGCCGAACTTGCTAAACCAGGTAGAGATCCTCGCGAGCAGTTTGAAGCGTTTAGCTTTGCTGACAATGTGCATAGCATGGAAGACCTGAAAACAGGCATGAAACTTCCAGGTATCGTAACGAACGTCACCAATTTCGGTGCATTTGTAGATATTGGTGTTCACCAAGATGGTTTGGTTCACATTTCTGAGATGTCTGATACCTTCGTAAGCAACCCCGCTGAAATACTATCAGTGCAACAGCAAGTAGAGGTAACGGTAACCAGTGTGGATATCGCTAGAAAGCGAATTGCACTCTCCATGAAGACAGGAGAGAAGCCTAAACCTAAAAAAAGAGAGAAGCCTAAACCACAACCCAGAAAGGAAAAAGCACCTGAAACGGATATGGCCACTAAATTGGCCGCGCTAAAGGGTAAGTTTGGTGGATAAACCTGCGAACCTTCAGCTTATATAAATTCTGTTGGCAATTCTTAATTCACTCATTAGTTTAGCGAATACTTATCCCTAACATATGTCTAAAAAGAATATTTCTTCCTTGCTTATTCTCGTGATTGGTGTGCTGTTCCTCTCAGCCTGCTCGAATCAACTAACTGAATCCACAGCGATTAACCCAGAAACCTATTGGGGAGAAAATCCATGGCCTGAGATCAGAAAAGAACGAATTAGTCAGCTATTGCCGAATGCTATGAAAGCATCTGGCGTAGACTGCTGGATGGTGGTTTGTAGAGAAAACAACAATGATCCGATTGCTGATCATGTAGGAGGAGAGAATGCTGGTGGCACAGCAGCTTTTATGTTCTACATTGATGCTGAGGGCTTTCATTCCAGGGTGTATTCACCTTCGGGAGAAGCGACTGCATTAGATGACTTAGATATTCATGATGAAGTGATAGGTGCCAGAGGTTCGAGTGTGTCAATGGCAGTTGATTTCATAAAGGAAAGTGGGTTTAAAAGTGTTGCGATCAATTCTTCTACTTCGAATTCCATGGCCGATGGCCTTTCTTACACCCAAAGGCAGTCCATTGAAAGACTAATGGGTAAAGACAGTGATAAACTAGTCTCTTCTACTGAATTGATTTACGAATGGCTTTCTATCAAATTGCCACAAGAGGTTGAAATAATGAAAAAGGCAGCTCAGTTGACTTCAGATTGGCAAATCGAAGCATATAAGCAAGTTGTTCCGGGGAAGTCTACCGATGCGGAGATCGCAAAGTTCCTTAAACAGAAAATTACCGAATATGGTGTCGCTGATGGTTGGGCAGCAGATCAGAACCCAAATGTGAACTCGGGTCCAGACCGTGGGCATTCTCATGCGACCGACAAAGTCATTATGCCGGGTGATGTCATACAAATCGACTTTGGTATTAAGCTCTATAATCAATGGGTGAGTGATATTCAGCGCTTTGCTTATGTATTAAAGGAGGGAGAAACAAAAGCACCAGAAGACATTCAGTTTTACTGGAATAGCAGTAAGGCAGGTAATCGGGCAGCGTTTGGCGCTATGAAGCCTGGAGTTACAGGGGCTAGTGTAGATAAAGCACAGCGCCTGTTGATGCAAACTGCAAAGTCAGAAAATGTTCCTTGGAGTACTGGGCACCCTGTGGGTTATGTAGCACATGACGTTGGACCAAGCCTAGGAGGAGGGATGTCTACACGGGTAAGACCGGCCTCTGCCAAACTTTTGAAAGAAGGGATGACTTTCGCATTTGACGGTTTCCATGCTTGGAAGCGCGCTGACGGCACAGAAAAAACCATCTCCGTTGAAGAGATGGCTGTCATTACTGCTAATGGTGCTGAATATCTGATTGCTCCTCAGGAAGAATTGATCTTAGTAGGAGGTAAGTAGTCGTCCTTGAATTGGTAATGTTTTCGGTAGAAGTGTTAGTTCACCAGAAGCTCTTAAGAAGTTTAATGGGTAATTAACAATGAATAGTTGGTAGTGGCTTTTTGGTAAGTCAAATTTCACCCAATCACCCAATCACCTATTTTACCCCACCTGACCATCACCATCGATGTCCATATTGGTAGACTCTTCTAATACCCGAAGTGTCTTCTCCAGCGAAGGCTTTAATCGCATCAAGGTTTTTCCATAGGGTAGTCACCATAAACTCTAAGCCATGTGTCGTCTTTCGTTTAAGTATATTAGCTTGGATAAAGCCTGGTAATTCTTTTGCGGCTGCAAAGACAACGTCATTCAGGAATGTGATATACTCATCATGTGATGCTTCTTTTAAAATGCATTTCCATTGTCTAGAAATCATCTGAGTAAGGGTTTAGTGATTGCTTGAGATCTCAATATGGCTGAATTCATTGAGAGACCGGGGCCATAGATTCTTCAGCTTGCCGTTACCAAAGTATATAGTCTTGCTAAGCCGAAAGGCTTACACAAATCAATGCCGACATAGGTGAAAGGGAGCATTGAAACAAATAAGGGTTAGTCTCCTTGTTTAATTGAGAAAAGAGCCGCCTCGACATGTCGAGGCGGCTTCTTGTTTTTAATGCTGTTTGTCTTACTTCTTAATACCCGGGACACCTTTTGGTGCGTAATCCTGCCACCAGAATTTTGCCATTTTCTTCTGTGCTGGATGAATCTCGTCCAACGTATTGCCTTCATACAATCGGCCATTGAACATAACGTGACTGATGTCTTTCGAATTCTTGATGTTATCTAATGGGTTACTTTTCAGGATGAGTAAGTCAGCTAGTTTACCTACTTCTAGACTTCCTAAATCATTTTCCAGACCGATTGCCTCTGCACCGATAATCGTAGCAACTCTAAGCGCGTCATATTCTTTCATTCCTCCAGACTGTACAGCCCAAAGTTCCCAGTGATAGCCGAGTCCTTGCAACTGACCATGACTACCGACACCTGCACGCCCACCAGCTTCAACTAAGTCTTTAGCGAAAGTAGACTGCTCCACATGTACATATTCATCTTCCATAAACCAGCCGGCATTACGTCTGCGTGTACGTGAGTCTAAATTCCAGTGCGGCATAAAGTGCGTCAACTTCGGATCATCATGAGGGTTTTCTGTCGCGTAGAAGTAATTCTCCGTCCATGGACCGCCATAAGCTACCAAAAGTGTAGGTGTATAGACTGTTCTTGAAAAAGCTACCATGTCTATGACATCCTTGTACAATGGAAAAATAGGGAAGGAGTGCTCATGCCCAGGATAGCCATCAATGACTTGGGTTAGGTTATTCTTGAAGTCAAGACCACCTTCTGTCGTAGGCATAATATTTTGCTCGTATGCCGCTTGAATGATCCACTGTCTTTGCTGACGATTGCCTGCTCCATACATTTTCACAGTCTTTGTATTGTAATATGAGCTGTAACGCGTCATTACTTTTCGTGCATGCGCTAAACTGCTTACGTTTTCACTCCCGAAAATACCAGGACCCGTAGAGTAAATTCTTGGACCGATCAGCTTTCCAGCATCTACTAAGTCACCATAAGTAAGGACATCAGTCGTTGCAGTTTGTGGATCACGCGTTGTGGTAACTCCAAAAGCAAGGTTGGTCAAGTACGGCCAAAATTGCCCACGGTGTAAGTTCACCGGATGACGGAAGTGAGAATGTGTATCTACATAACCCGGCACGATTGTTTTGCCAGTAGCGTCAATCACTTTCACTCTTCTACCGACTTGGATGTTCTTACCAATTTCTTTGATCCGGTTGTTCTCGATCAAAATATCAGTGCCTTCTAGCACCTCATTGTTTATCATGGTCAACAAACGAGCGTTTTTCAGCAGCACAGTTCCTTGAGGGATATCGCGATCTGCTTTTACTTCAATTCTATGTTCTGTTGGCTCGTAGTCTTTTGACTTCTCTTCTTCCTTTTTGTCTTCAGCTTCTTCTTCAGGGTCATCACTTTCTTCTTTGTCAGCTTCTTCCTTCGCTTTAGCGTCAGCCGCTTTTTGTACTTCGAAAGCTTTAGCCTCGCTGAGGTTATAAGCGACATGGGCATTTCCCACCGCCCAGTGAACCATGTTGCTGTCCCAACCCCAAGCAGGGAACTGACCACCGATGTCTGTTAGCTTCCGAGAAGGGAAGGCTGCATTTTTTGCATTAGCTACAGAAATGGTTGGTGCTTCATCGCTCACTTGAGGGACTGTCACCACAAAGAGATCCATTCCGATGGCCGCAAGTGCTTGATCTCCTTCTCTTGCCATTTTTATCCAAGAAGCCCTTGGTGCATTCGAAGATCCAGCCGCAGCTTTTCCTCTTACTTGAACGTGGGCTTTCTCATCAGTACCATCCCAGCGAATAGAGAGTAATCCTCTACCACTTGATAAGAAGATGCGATCTGAGTTCTTAGTAAAATGTGGATTGGATCTGCCATCTGTATAACTGATAAAGTTGTTGTCAGAACCGTCTGCAGAAATCCAAATAAGGTCACTCGTACCTCTAAAAGCAGTTCTTTGTAGCGCGTTTCTGAAGTCTTCGGACTGTCCTTTGATCAATACTATTCTAGAACCGTCATTATTCCATACAGGGCTCTGGAAGACGCCATCTTCTTTGTTGAGCTGCGTTAGGTTGTTGCCATTAGGTCTTACCTTATAGACCTTACCACCTTCAGCTTGCCAAGTGACAAAAGCGATCCATTGGCCATCAGGAGACCAAACAGGTTCTGCTTGAGTTTCATCTAAGCCCAAAAGCTTCTTAGGCGTACCATTAGGTAAGTCCATTAAATAAACCTCGTTCAGTGCTGTAAAAGCGAGTTGTTTTCCATCAGGAGATGGTGCTACATCTCTGATTTGTGTGACGGTAAATTGCGCATCATCAGAAATAGGGTAGTCGAAGTCAAGTTCTGGACCTAATTCAATTTTACTCTTTACGCGGAAGGGTATTTCGGTTGCTTTCTTATTGGCTACATCAATTTTGTGAATTTTACCACCATAAGAAATGACAATGCTTTTGTTGTCTGGTGTCCAAGAAAAACCTGGAAGGACATCTCTTGAAGCCCTCGATTCCTGATCGTCATGTTGGATAGGGTAGGCCAACCAACTCTCATCGCCTGTGGCGATATCCCTAAGGATTAATCCTGTATGTGTTTCGTGTCTGGTGGCATAAGCCAACCATTTACCATCACTACTTGGTGTAGGACGAAATGCAGAACCGTAACGAGAAGTTTGTGTGATCATTTCTCCCGTTACACGATCGTACCTTGAAATCTGGTATTGAGGCATTGGAGCATTGTAGGTCGAAGATCCATTTCTTCGTGAAAACCATAAGTATTGATCGTCATTACTAAAAGCCCCTTCTAGCATTCTAAGAGCATTCGGCTCTTTGACCATCGCTGTACCAGAACCTCCGTCCACATGATAGAGCCATACTTTGTGTGATCCACCACCGCCTTGACGGGATGCGATCATGTATTTTCCGTCAGGCGTCCATTCCGGACCTTGATACCTGTTGTTGTTGCCTTTCGTGATTTGCTTTTTCTCTTTGTCTTCTAAGTTGAGTGTCCATACGTTTTCTCCTCCTGATTCATCTGAAATGAAGATGATTTTCTTTCCATCAGGGCTATATCTAGGTTGTGCATCAAACTGCATCCCTTCGGTCAGTTGGGTGGCATTACCACCTTTCATCGGGATGGAGTAGATGTCTCCTAAGAAGTCGAACACGATAGTTTTACCATCAGGACTGACGTCAAGTGCTATCCAAGAGCCCTCAGACAAGTCGAAGTCAAAGGTTCTTCCTGGTTCTAGCGGTAGGTTTTTATTCTTTTTCTTCTCCGACTGGGTAGTCTTATCTTGAGCAATTGCTGTAAAAGAGAAGGTCAAGGCCAGTGCGGCCATGATTAGCTTTTTCATATGGTTGGGTTGGTTAACAAAAGTAAACTCAATCTAAACCGATTAATCTTATTGGCAAAAAGGTTTGGGATGGGAGGTGGGTGCTAGTCAATGGTCAATGGTCATTGGGGAATTGGTCATTG
>DLQN01000014.1:676-1183 GCA_002477595.1 Roseivirga sp. UBA7431 | reverse complement strand
CACCATCAGAGTCTTCCGTAGGCGACTCTGATGAACAAGGTTGAGGTTATTCTATCATCCCAAGCAGCTTGTGTGAGTTTCTTCACGGATATTCATCTTTGGTGATAACACCAACAATAGCAGGTGTTGAACGGGTTACTGGGTATAGATTTCTCCCGATGGTCGAAATGACTTGTAGATAAGGCTGATATACTCGATTTGTGTCATCTCGAAGTATGAGAGATCTAAACACCAAGAATGGCAGGGATCATCTTGAGTGCTCCGCTTAATTATTCTTAATGCCTTTTAATTCATTTTAGACTAGTTAATCAATATCTTGAGTCAAGCAAAAGGAGAAATGATATGAGAAAGTTCTATCCCAAAGTAAGTAAGTTCCAAAAGGGCACTGGCTGTAATTTCAAAGTAATGATGATTGCACTGGTCGTGTGGGTTGTCTACGAAGTGGTCGTTCCCTTTGTATAACTCATGAATTTTTACCACCAGCGTCTTCGGTAGCCGCTCTTCTCA
>DLQN01000014.1:0-646 GCA_002477595.1 Roseivirga sp. UBA7431 | reverse complement strand
CTTCTCATCATCAGAGTCTTCCGCAGGCGACTCTGATGAATAGCGGATACATTATTCTATCATCCCGATAAGTTTATTGATCGTATTGAGGTTTCTGCCCGTCATTATGACATCCTTAAAAGTCCGCCCCATTTTTTCGGCTAGCTTGGACCTACCAATTCCATCTGGTGCGTATAAATAGAACACTTTGTCAATAAGCTGATATTGTTCTGAAGGAGCCTTCAGTTCGTCTAAGAACCCGTAATCCACAGCTTGAGGAACTTGATCACAGAAGAAAAAGTGCAGGGTTTTTCCAATATCGGTTTGGAATGGGCTGTTGATTGCGGCCTCTTTGAGTTCATGGTCACTTAGGATAAATACGGAAGGTTTGAAACCAAATTTTCCTTCGATCAGAGCTCCAATTTCATTAGACGGCTTAGCGGCACTTTTGAAAACCACATTGCCACTTTGGATATAGGTTTGGACATCAGTATAGCCATTAGTTTCCAATAACTTCACCAATTCTTTCATAGGAAGAATGTTCTTTCCGCCAACGTTGATGCCGCGCAGTAATGCTACCCAAGTCTCCATGTTTGAAGTTCAGTAGTTTTTATAGACATGAGCAAATTTCTTCGCGAATATTTATTGGTCGCCATCAGAGTCTTCC
>DLQN01000110.1 GCA_002477595.1 Roseivirga sp. UBA7431 | reverse complement strand
TTAGATAAAATCAGACCCTTTCTAATTACAGATGGCGGAAATGTCAAAGTGTTGGAAATCACTGACGACTTCATCGTGAAGTTAGAGCTCGAAGGTGCCTGCGGAACTTGCCCAATGTCTCCGATGACAATGAAAGCAGGTGTCGAAGAAGCTTTAATGAGGGATGTACCCGAAATAAAAGGCGTTGTTGCCGTTAATGTCGCTGAAGTATAAAAACACTTAAAAGGCCCCGAGCGATCGAGGCTTTTTTATCCCCCCTTATCCCGAATAGAATTTGTCAGTTTTACTTAATAACTATCTTTGTTAACAACTTCTCGTTCCGCATAAAATGATTAACACTTGCGGTCGTTACTTTTATTGAAGATGAGCAACAAGCCTTTTACCATTATTCGTTTCTTGAAGAACATTGGTATCATGGTAGGTATTTCGATAGTCTTAGTACTATTCTTTTTTTACATATACCTTCCAACGAGTACTAATCACAACGAAGCTATCACTGTCCCCGACCTTGTAGGTACTTCCTTTGAGAGTATTGACGAGTTTTTGACCAACCGAAACCTTCGTTATGAAGTAGTGGTCGATTCGGGTTATTCCGAAAATTTTGAGCCAGAAGTTATCCTTAGCCAGAACCCTAAGGGAGGCGCCAAAGTGAAGGAAGATCGTAAAATCTATCTGACGCTTAACGCAAACGTCCCCCCTCAGGTAAGAATGCCAAACTTAATTAATACAGACCTTCTTAATGCCGAAGACATCTTGAATAGTAATGGTCTGAAAAGAGGTGAAATCAGCTATGTACCAGACTTGAGAGAAAATGCAGTAATCCGTCAAGAACTAGACGGTGAAGAGATAGAAGCAGGTACAATGCTTTATAAAGGCTCTACCGTGGATCTCGTTATTGGAAACGGTATCGGTATAGAGACCTTTCCTATTCCTGATTTCATCGGAAAAACCCTTGATGAAGCAAAGTTTCAGATCGAAGCAGCGGAGCTGAAACTTGACATTATTAATTACATACTCAACGATACTGTTCCTGAGAACACTATTTATAAGCAGTTACCACCTCTTGGCACAGTCGTAAGAAAGAATCGAATCATCGAGCTCTGGATTAATGGGACTGAGCCGCCTAAAGAGGAAAAAGAAAACGAGAGAGACGAAAACTAACATTGAGAATCAAGGCAATCATATTAACGCTTTTTATTGCCACGTTTTCGTTAGCGGGTCAAATTGTAGAAAGACCATTGCCTAACAAAATCAAACGAGAGTCCACGACTAGATTTGCTACCAATCAATCTAATCAAGTACTAGCAACAGTTAATATTCCTTTTTGGGAAGATTTCTCCACAAGCGGACCTATTCCATCACTGGATAGATGGGCCAATTCAGACAATGTTAGGATAAGCAATGGATTAGGTAAAAATGCTCCTACAATCAATGTTGCCGTGTTTGATGGCGTGGATGTTAATGGTGCAGCTTATGATGTCAATAGCCTTATCAATGGCGCAACAGATAGCCTAGTCTCTCAATTAATAGATTTATCTTCATTGGGAGCGACTCAGGCTGACTCCGTCTACTTAAGTTTCTTCTGGCAAATCAATGGTAACGGTGAAATCCCTGACTTGGAAGATTCTTTGGTCTTACAATTCAAAAACCCTACTGGACAATGGCAAAACATATGGTCACAAGTAGGTGGAAGAGATAATGAGTCTACGGAATTCACTCAGGAATTAGTTCAAGTAACTCAAAATTACTTGTCAGACAGTTTCCAATTTCGCTTTCAATCGTATTCAAGGTTAGCGGGTGCTTTTGATACATGGTTAGTGGATTATATCTTCTTAAACGACTCAAGACATGCTAACGACATTGCTTATCCAGATAGAGCATTAACCAGAAAGCCTTCATTTTTGATAGCCCCCTACTCTGCCATGCCAACTGAGCAGTTTTTCGCTAACCCAAATCGGTATTTGGTTGAAACTAATGCAGAGTTTTATAACCTCAATGAGTTTTTCCAACCTATACAATTTAGCACGACCGTAAGAGAAACTTCCGGCACTGTTGACATTGAAATTCTGAATAACGAGACGATTGCCAACCCTATTCCCGATGCTTTCGAGAGACGTACTTTTACTTCCCCAGCGCTCAATAGCAACTTATTAGATTCGGATGCTGATTCCTTACTACTAGAAACCACCTACCTCATAAGGTCTGGTGACAATTTCTTGATTGAAGATATCAACCCTGGTGTTGATACTACCTTCAACCTATCGGTCGATTACAGAATAAATGACACCGTAAGAGTTACAACGGTTATCAATGATTACTTTGCCTATGATGACGGAGACCCGGATTTTGCTGCAGGTATCAATCAACGTGGTGGTCAGTTGGCCTATGCTTTCTTTGCTGAAGAACGAGCACTTCTTACGCACATTGACATCAATTTCCCTTTCACACAACAATCTGGAGAGCCGATAGAACTCTTCGTTTGGAGTGAGCTTGACAATTCACCAGAATCTATCTTGTTTCAAGATCCTTACAGTGTCATTCGCCCTGCGTCTATTGGCGATCTTAGGGCCTATAAATTGGACACACCCGTATTTGTCCAAGACACCTTTTATATTGGCTTTCAGCAAGCGACAAATGAGTTTCTAGCGGTTGGATTAGATAAAAATAATGACACTGGCGACAAGCTTTTCTTTAACGTCAGTGGAGATTGGAGGCCTAATGAATTTGTGTCTGGCAGCCTGCTCATGCGTCCGAGATTTGATAAAGAGATTGCGGCTAATTTCGTTCTACCAAATCAAGCGGCTGGAATAGCACCGAATATTTATCCTAACCCTAGCAGTGGCCGCGTATTTATAGAAGCCGAAAACCTTGAGTCTTTAAAAGTATATGATAGCTGGGGTACAGAGAGCTTCTATCAAGTAATTGAAGCTGAAAGTGGGGTCTTTATCGACCTCAGTAAAAACAAAAAAGGAATATATTTGCTCAAATTTTCTAAAGGAGGAAATGTGTTTACAAAACGAATTATTCTAAATAACTGAAATGCAGGAAATTACAGTTCAAGAATTTAAAGCAAGACAGGCGAATAACGCCAATTTAAATGTCATTGATGTCCGTGAAGCTTGGGAGTTTGACGAAGATAATATTGGCGCACGATTATTACCCCTCGGTGATTTACCGCTAAAAATCGCTGAGATCTCTGACCTAAAAGACAAAGAAGTGATTGTACACTGTAGAAGTGGTGCAAGATCGGCTCAAGCTCAGAAATTCTTGATGTCCCAAGGCTTTAGCAATGTGATTAACCTTACTGGTGGTATACTCGCTTATCGCGAATCAGAATAGCATAAATATTTTTTGAAGCCCGCGCCTCAGGATATTATTTTCGGTTAACTAAAGAGCTTCATCCAGTCATTTGGGCTTGCATTGTGAAAAACTTGCAAGCCTAAACTTTCTGCTGCCTTAATATTTTCTAGTTTATCATCAATAAACAAGATGCGATTAGCTTCTATCGGTTGCTCATCAAGAATAACCTGCCAAGCACCAGGATTTGGTTTCCGCTCCCCTACCTCATTGGAAAGGTAGATTTTATCAAAGTATTCGTAAAAGCTTTTATGTGGTGACACATGGTCTGCAATCCGCAAGAACCGCTTCACATGAATTTCATTCGTGTTACTCATTACGAAAAGCTTATGACTACCCCTTATTTGCTCAAGAAGTTCTAACCTCTCTTTTGGGATTGGGCCTAGCATTGCATTCCAAGCCTCATCTATCAATTCTTCTACACCTTTAAACTCCATGAGCTCCCTAAGATGTGCTCTAAAAGTGGGGTCATCAATCTCTCCTTTTTCATAAAGGTGAAAGAACTCTTCCTCTGAAGCCAAGCGTTTCATCTCGTCAAGAGGCATCTCAGCTAGCGCTGCAAATGCCTGATAGGTCCTATCCTCGTACAAGTCGATGATTACTCCACCTAAGTCGAAGACAACTGCGTCAATTTTAGAAATATCTAGCCCCATTGGATGTTGTTTAATTAACAGCAAATATGTAACATTGCAATCCAATTTTCAAAGGCTTAAAACAGCTTTTGGATAGGGCCTATAACCTGCCTGCGGCAGGCAGGCTCAGTTGGAAAGAAAATAGGATTTTAATTAAAATCTTAGGGCCTATAACTCAGTTGGTTAGAGTATCTGACTCATAATCAGAAAGTCCCTGGTTCGAGCCCAGGTGGGCCCAC
>DLQN01000119.1 GCA_002477595.1 Roseivirga sp. UBA7431 | reverse complement strand
AGTTGGATGTTGAGGATTTGCCAGTCCTGTAGATTATTCTAAATTAGCTTGAACAAAAAAACCTATCATAATGAAAAAAATGAAAAAAAATTTCGCTTTCGCTCTAGTCTCACTATTTCTAATGAGTTGTGGTCCTACCATATATTTAGCGCCAAGTGGAAAACAAATTGCAGCGTCTCACAGAACAGTTGCAATAATGCCCCCTAGTGTAAGTATTGCGGCTTCCAAGAAAATGTCTGCTGATGCTATGAAAGAGGCTCAGAAAACAGAATCTGTAAATTTTCAGCAAGAGATTTATGCTTTTATGCTAAAACGCAAGGGTCAAGGAAAATTTTTCATTGATATTCAAGATGTAGAAACTACCAATGCTCTTATTGCTAAAGCAACTCAGAATGGGGAAATTTTAACTACTTCGGACTTTTGTGAGTTGTTGAAAGTAGATGGTTTAATTACTTCTAATTTTGCAATGTCTAAACCAATGTCAACAGGAGCTGCGGCAGCATTATACCTTGTAGCTGGAGGTATTGGAGCAACCAATACTGTCACTACAACACTTTCAATTAAAGATTGTCAAAGTTCTTCGCTGATTTGGAAATATGATTACAAGTATAGCGGAGGATTAGGTTCTTCTGCTGCCTCACTTGTTGAAGGCTTGATGAGGAATGCTTCAAATAAAATGCCTTATAGATTAAACTAGTAACTAGGCCCAACGAATAAAAATAGAGCCCCTCAGAAATGAAGGGCTTTTTTATTTCTAGCAAGTAATGGGTCATTCATCTATGACTGTATCCTTAACTTATTTGAGAGGATTAGAAGTGAAGCAGTTGGATATTGATGATTTACCTAACTTGACATAAATCAATAGAATCAGAATGAAGAAGTCAATTCTCACATTGGTATTTGTTTTTAGCGCTCATTTCTTAATAGCTCAATCTAACGAGATTCCAGAGCCAGCAAACTTCAAACTATACCCAACGGAAAACATGTACAATTTTCTAAAGCTAGACACAAGAGACGGCAAGATAATACTTGTTCAGTGGTCGTTAGAGGGGGATACACGATTTGAATATCCTTTGAATCTTATCCCTTTAGTGGCGGAGAGTGAGCGAAGTGCTAATCGTTTTGCTTTGTACGCAACTCAAAATTCATGGACTTTTATACTTCTTGATCAAAAAAACGGAAGCACATGGCAAGTTCAGTGGTCAACCAATGCAAGTGATAGATTAATAGTTCCTATAAATTATATGAGTAATTAAAATCAAGCAGTTGGATGTGGAGGACTTACCAGAGTTATTCTAACTCCAAGATCATTTGAGAGTGATCACTAATTTTGTTTACACGGGGGCTGTGTAAGTAATAGCATGCATTAACTAGATCAATGCAATGTGACGAGATTAGGAAATGGTCTATTCGGAATCCATTTCCATGATTACTATACCAAGTGTATTCTGTCATATCAGTATTTATTAATCGCCATGCATCTGTGAGACCTTCCTTCTTTAGTTGAATGAAATCGTTACTGCAATAAAAGCTCTTTCCCGTTTCATCCTCAAAGTGAACGCCTGTATTCATGTCCCCTGCTATAATCAAAGTTGTTTCTATATGAGCACTTTTAACTAGGTCGCTTAAAAAGTCAAACACCCTTGCTTTTTCTTTTTTTTGTGGGAAATAGGCTCCTACGATATGTATGTCTTTCCAACGAGCTGAAACCACTCTATGTTGGTGACCTTGGAGTTCAGAGTACTCTTGAAAGTAGACAGAATACTTAGCGGCGATTAAAACGCTATTGACCTTTGCTTCAACATTTGGAGAATATTGATTGACAAACCCTAGAAGAGTAAGTTTTTCCTTTATTGAGGAAGCGTTTTTATTGTTCCTGTACTCTGTTAAAATGATAAAATCAGAGTCTGCATGACGCTCTAATTCAGCTAATATTTCTGTAATCCTCGCGCCTCCACCATGTCTTATATTCCAGCTGAAAACCTTCATTGCAATAAATAGGTTTTGTTATGTTCTCAAAGTGTTTCTATATTGACATAAAACTAAACCATCCTTTCTTGAGAAAAGTATCTACAAGTAAATTAGCTAAAGAATTCTTAGGAGTATCTACCGATGAACTTTGGAAAGCCCTAATTGATCAAGGCTTCTTGAGCGAAAGTCGTGAACTCACCGACAAAGGAATCAAGGCAGGAGGCGAGCCTAAATCATTCAACAATGTAAATTATGTGGCTTGGCCATCCAGCTTTGACCCTTTAAATAGAAATCTTTTAGGAATCAAGGAAGTAGGCTCAAAATTGAAGGTTTCACCTCAAAGAATCAATAAACTACTCAATACAGGAGGCTTTATAGAGAAGGCTACAAAAGGTTGGTCAATTACTAAACTCGGAAGAAGGATGGGTGGAGTGGAAAAGACATATACACCTACTGGTGCTAAATATGTACTCTGGCCAGAGAAGACAATTGACAACAACAGACACTTCAAACAAATCTTCAAGACATTATCCAATTCAGATATTGAACCTGAAAAGACAGAAGAAGAATCTCCATCAAAAGAGAAGTCAACTCTGAATATGCCAAAAGGCAAATACAAGACCAATGACGGCCATTATGTTAGATCACGGGCTGAGGTTATTATTGATAATTGGCTCTTTGAAAATAAGCTTCCTCATGCCTATGAAAGAAGTGTGCCTATTGAGGAGCAAGTTGTCTGTGATTGGTACATTCCATCTTTTGGAGCAAATACGACCAAGTCTGTGTATATAGAATTCTGGGGAATGGAAACAGATATGTATTTAGAGCGTAAAAAGGAGAAGCAAGCAATCTATAGAAAATACTCTGAAGAACTTTACTTGATAGAGTTAGAAGATAAGGACCTTAATGATCTTGATAGAGTCTTGAGCAGTAAGCTTACAGGAGCAGGCATTAATGTGGCTCACACATAGATACACCCCCCTCTACTTGGAAAA
The DNA here is from genome assembly GCA_002477595.1 of Roseivirga sp. UBA7431. GTDB lineage: Bacteria > Bacteroidota > Bacteroidia > Cytophagales > Cyclobacteriaceae > Roseivirga. The sequence goes on along the minus strand of DLQN01000119.1, from coordinate 4,200 downwards.
CCCTTAGAGAGGATATTCAAGGTGAATAGCCAACTTGATATGATGCAAAACCTTCAAGGGGGGAGGCTCTCAAAGCCTCAAAGCCCTCTAGTAAAGTGCCACTAACCTGACCTCTTTACAAATCATCATTCACTTCCTTGTTGCAGTAGTCTCGTGAGAGACCTTCCAAGCTCAACGGACAGGGGGTCAGTCCTTTTTTAGAAGCTGTTGACCAAGACTTCATTCTTTCTTCCAATGATTGCATCTCGCTTCACATCTTACAGGTTGAAAGAACTTCTTCTTTTCGTGTTTGAGTTTATTTAGTTCGGCTAACCAATCAAAAGGTTAACGGATACTCACGAGGTCAAACGAGGGAAACACTTCGTATCTATGTCAATGGTGTAAACCATCACATAGGTTAACCTCATCACCCTCTATGCGTTAGGAGATTGTGAATAATTAATCTCTTACTGGCTGAATATCAGACAACTTAAAATCAGCATCAAAGAGCGATTGTGAATTACTGATTATGCTTAAATATCTGTATTTCAATATTCATCTCCTTCACCTCTTGTATGTGCCTAACTCTTGAGAGTTTCGGCAAGACATAATCACTCATCTTCAATATGAGTTTTATAGCTTGTAATGGGTTGGTTCTTCCAACCTCTTCTATCCAATCATTTACATTCTCAAGGTTAGTGTTTACTACTTGACCATACACCTCCTTCACAAGGTCCGTATCGGTGTTAGATGAGCCTTTTGGTCTCCCATTGGGGTTGCCGCTCTGTCCTTTCTTAAATGGCATTGTATTTCTATTGTTATCTACTATGATAACCGAATACCACAGTGTCTGTAATAAAAATGCCCCTCCGAAATGGAAGGGCATTATGGTAATATTATGGCAAGCCTCTTTTAATCTCGTAGTACCGTGAATGTAATTGTATCATATGGTCTATTACCGCTCATACGAGATATTGCCCCTGCCGTTTTTTCTTGATTTACTCTGACTATCATTTCGTCTCCAAACCCTTTTGAAATAAAGCACTCAAATGTTCCTTCTTCAAAATCAAGTATCGCCTTATCCTTCTTGAAAGTTCCGCTGATTTTGCCATAAGTCAAAAAGTCCCCAATCAAAGAAACTCCTGCCTCCGTAACAATGAGTTGAGCGCTAAAGTCTAATGATGAGACATTGGTTCCACCATAATTTCCAATTTTAACTTGATAGACACCGATATACTCGGTCAGGTCTGTTTCATCTGCGAATAGTTTTCTTTTCTCGGCTGCTTCTTTTTCTCTTTCAAGCCTTTTGTTCCTTGATGCTTCCGACTCTAATTTATCTATGTTGTTTTTTATAGTATTGTAATCAGTCATAATAGACTCATCCGTTCTCATTGAGTAAGAGAAGTCCTCGCCAAAATTTCTCATTGCTGATTTAATTGCCTTTTTAGCAGGAAGTTGAACTGTATAAAGCTCTTTTATATTGTTATCACTCCCTTCCCTTAATTTGAATTGCGTTGTAAACAATAAAGACTTTAAGCCGTCTTCTGAACCGACACAATAGACCGTAGAGTATGGATATGATTTCATTTCTTTTGAAAGAAATTCGCCTTTAAACTGTTGTCCATCCACTTCAAAACTTGCAGTTGATGCTTCTATGTCTAAAGTGGCATTAAAATAGTCGTTATAAAAAGTTTGCGCCGATAGGGAACTTAATAATATTGAGAAGGCCAGAATGGTTAATGCTCTTTTCATTGGTTTGGTTTTTTGATTCAATCAAATATAAAGCAAAAGCCCCCACCGAAGTGAGGGCTTATATATTCTAAAGTCTATTTTTCCTTAATGGTCAGAGCCAAATAAAATGTAGTCAGCAGCGTCAGAGAAGGTTCAGTATAGCCACCACAATTAGCATTAATAAGTACAAAATAACTACAGACGCGAACAGATATAATACAAACCTTACCGCCCTTAAAAGTTTTGTGAATTCTTCCATAAACTTAATATTACAAAAAATATCCCCCGCTGAAATTAGAGGTTAGGTAAGTTCTATTTACTCTTCCTCAAAATATCTACATAGGTCGCACTTATTAAACCAGTTGGAATTGCAATGAGTCCGATACCAACGATTGCTACAAACGATGCAATTAATTTACCCAAGACGGTGATAGGATAAATATCCCCATAACCAACAGTAGTTAAGGTTGCGAATGCCCACCAAATTGAACTACCAATGTTTCTAAACACATCAGGCTGCGAAGGTGATTCTGCGTAGAAAACTACTATACCTGAAAATACAATGAGGATGAGGCTTAAAAAGAAAGTTAACATTAATTCGCCTTTGATTTGCCTAAACACTTGTAGTAAATGTTGTATGGCTTTACTATGCTGCCCTACCTTTAATACCCTCAGGGCACGAATTAATCTTAAAACCCTCAATGCCCTTGAATCAAAGACAATGACCATTGGTAAATAGAATGGTAACACTGCCAACAGGTCAATTAGACCAAAAAAACTGAAGTTGTATTTAAAATTTCTATTTGCCCTGAAATTGATAACTGAACGATAGATGTACTCAAGACTAAAAATCAGTACTGTTACTATTTCAAATCCATTAAACAATCTACCATAAGTATTTTCTAACTCTTGATCGGATTGTAAAATAATAGCAAGTGTACTTAATAGAATCAGGACATAAATGAAGTTGTCTATCCTACTTCTCCAATTTTTATTCTGGCTCATAAAGTTGAAGTATATTCCTCAAGCATAGATTTTAAGTCAACGGCAAGTTTATATATCTTTTGTTGGCGTTTCTTGTTCCTTCTGTAACCCCAATAACCACCATCGTTATTACGATTATACCAGAAAAAATACCACAGTGGAAACATAATGCCGATAGCGAATATGAAAAGTAGAGAATTTGGTAATGCTTCTGTATCTATGCCTGATGCAATACTATAAAGTACTATTAATATTGGCGAAAGGCCGAGAGCAGCAAATAAATAACTTTTAGCTTCTTTTGAACTGAAGTACAGTCTATCAATGCCCCAGAACGATAATACTCCAAATATCACTGCCATAGGCTTGAATTCAGTAACTGGTAATTGACTAATGTTTAGGGATTCGTTCAAAGCTTTGATAAAGTCTGATACATCCTTAACCTTTTCTCCAACCTTATTGGCTAAATCTGGCTTATCGTGGTCTATGAGAGCGCTTTTTGCCCTTTCTAATGTAGGGATTGCCAGTCTACTTGATTTCAACAAAAAGACCATCTCATCCAAATCAATTGAACCGTCAGCGTTTGCCTCATCTACCAACTGAAAGAATTCACTATGTATGTTCAATGCTTGGTTGAAAGTAGCTTGATGGCCTTTGACTTCAAATTTCTGGATTACCTTATCAAGGTCATTTTGATAAATCCTTCCCCGCTTCCTGTCAATCGCCGAGTTATCTATAATTCTGTGTGGAGTAGAATGTTTATCACCAAGAAGACTATTTGAAATTGCTTTACCATAATTTCGTCCAACTTCGCGAACTATTGAGTTTGTGAAGGTCTTTCCTAATCCCATGATATGATTATTTATTGGTTTGAGACAAGATATAAAAAAAGCCCCCACCGAAGTGAGTGACACTAAAAGTGACACATTGAACCTATAAAGTGACACAATGAATTTTGTCACTACCAATAAGACTAATTCTAAAAAGCTACTTTTGAGATAGTATTAACCAGTCACTTTGGTTATTCAAAAGCTCCGAGCCCTTTGGAGGTGGGCAAAACAAAAAAGCACCAGTGTAAACTGATGCTTCTTTTTTTATTTGCTCCTCCTCTTGGGCTCGAACCAAGGACCCTCTGATTAACAGTCGTAAAATTAGCTCAACCCATGACAGGTGTTAATGAAAATACACAACTTAATTGCCATGATTTACAGCATGTTATAGGTTTCATATAATTATTAGCTTTTGTTGGTTACGGTCATTTGCGTTAGATTTGTATGCAAATTGTATGCAAATTTTGATTTATGAGCACATTGGCTGTTAAGGTTGTTTTAGATACGCGTCGCGCTTTGCTAAAAAACGCCGGATCGAAGGATCCTATCTACCCCATTAAGCTTCGGGTGACTTTTGCTCGTAAGCAACGCTATTACCCTCTAGATGTAAGTGCTGTGTCAAAGGCAGATTGGGAAAAGATTCAGTCGGGACAGCGCATGTCTAAATCGCAGCGTGAGG
>DLQN01000123.1 GCA_002477595.1 Roseivirga sp. UBA7431 | reverse complement strand
AAACTCAATTTCTACAATGATCCGCAAACCTAACTTTAGACTCAATTGGAAGTACGCCTTAGGTGAATTAGCCCTCATCTTTTTAGGTATCAGCCTTGCAGTTGCATTTCAAAACTGGAACCAAAACAGGCTTGAAAACCGAGAAGCAAATACCGCTCTTCAGAATATCACTGAGGGCTTAAGAACGGTTTCTCAAGAGTTGGACATATTCATTCAAAAAGAAAAAAATCATTTAACCCTTTTAGTGATATTCAGCTCAGCCTCAAAAATTGACTCCCTAGCAAACGAACTCTCTTTTGATAGCCTCACCTATGATATCACCTATTCCTATGGAAATACAGTTTTATCTTTCCCTATATACGAATCACTTAAAGCTTCCGGGAAAATCGAATTGATTAAAGACCCAATTATTAGATCACAACTTGACCTACTTGATGGGAAGTTCAAGGCTATGATAGATGACCTACTCGAACGCCAATCAGCTCAGCTCATGCATGTTGATCCAATTTTGCTAAAGTATTTTGACGTACCGCGGTTACGAAATGCATCACAGGACAAAATAGAAATCATTTCTTATGACATAGACCATCGTAAAGTATTGAAGAAAGTGGAAGTTCAAAATGCACTGACTTATAAGCTTGCGTTTGCTCAAAATATCACGAATGATCTTGGTCTAATGAAAATCCTTTGTGATGAAATACTCATCATCTTAGACAAACGACAATGATTCGAAAACCCAACTTGAAATTAGCCTCGTATTTGTACTCCTATAGAGCCAGCCTGATCGGCAGACAGGGAGGTGCTCGAAGAGCGGAGGAGAAATTACAAATCACCCCCCTCCTAGCCCCCTCCAAAGGGGGACAGTCTCGTAATCAAACTCAATTTCTACAATGATCCGAAAACCATCCCTTAAACTCAATTGGAAATATGCCTTAGGTGAACTAGCCCTTATATTCTTAGGCATAAGTCTGGCTATTGCTTTTCAAAATTGGAATGAACAAAAGAAAGTAAGGGTCTTGGAAAGAGAAATTCTTACGGAAATACAAGAGAGCCTAAGTCTTGATAGTCTAGAATTGACTGAGATTAGAGACGCTTTTCTACTGGCAGATAAAGCAGCCGAGAAGATTCTGAAATCCAAATCATCAACACCTGAGAAAGATAGTATTTCTGTATGGCTAGGTCAATTTATTAACTTCGAACGATTCAACCCCGCTTCAAGCCCATATGAAGTACTCAAGTCTGTGGGGCTACAGACCATCTCGAATAGAGAATTGAGGTCTATGATGGCCGAATACTACGATGAAGCCGTGCCTAATATTATAGAAGCACTTTATGATGTAGAAGAAGATTTTGAGAATAACGCATATAACCTCCTTTTGGAGAAATTCGAAGACTTCAAATTTAAGAGCTATGCTATTCCAAAGGATGCTATTATACTCCTGAACGATCCTTCCGTTATTATGTATTTGAAAATCTTTCGAGACAATAGATCCGGAGCTATGACTCATTTTGAAAGCGCGCTGTCTTTGAGCGATCAAGTCAGTAGCATGATTAAAAAAGAATTGAACTAAGCAATGATCAACTTCCTTAGAAAACTTAGAATACCCTGCATTTTTATCTAGTTAATAGACTTACCTTTGCAGCCGCAATTTGACGGCAAGCCTATGAAACGCATCAACGAATACAAGAAACTTTTTTCCATTGAAGGACCCATTGATCTGAAGGAGTTAAAGACTACTTACAGAACATTGATTAAAGAATGGCATCCCGATAAATTTCAGGATGAAGCATTAAAAGAGGAAGCTAACATTAAGAGCTTAAAAATTATAGATGGCTACCATTTCCTCATCAGCATTGCTCCAGAAACCAAAGCCTTAGGTTTAGCGGAATACACCATCACCACTTCTGAATCTCAAATCTCAGACTACCACCATAAAGGCCTGCTTTTAGAGGTGTCTTTTGTTGATGGCACTACCTATGAATACTTTGGAGTAAATCAAAAGCTGTTTATAAAATTTGTGAACTGCGACAATCAATACCGTTTTGCGAAAAGAAACATCTTCAATTCCTTCCTTTACAGAAAATCGAAGAAGGACTTAGAGCTGGCATAAAAAACTGCTCGTCAGCGTTATTTATAAAGGAATATCTTTGATCATCCAGAGACTAAACTTTAAGCTTAAACCGAATGAGCTTATTTGTGAGTTTTGGCAAAACATAAAATGACGATCCGATATATCATTGGCACACTTCTATCGATCCCCCTTCTTCCTCTCATGTATTTTCATGGGAAAAGGATCAGGAAAACAGTCCCAAGGCTTCCTGAAGCCAAGGGCAAAGAGGGTATCGCAAAACATCATTCAAAAACAGTGTTTCGATTACTCTGCCTTGGCGAAAGCACGATGGCTGGCGTAGGTGTCAGCACGCATAAAGAGGGTTTTGCAGGGTCACTAGCCAAAGAATTAAGTCATATTATCGAAGCAAATATTGAGTGGGAAGTGATTGCCAAGAGTGGATATACCGCAAAGCAGGTAGCCGAAAAACTCGTTCCTAAAATAGACAACCATCCTGACCTGATTGTAATCGGACTTGGCGGGAATGATTCTTTTCAATTAAACTCACCGATGCAATGGAAAAAAGATATTCAAGCATTGATCAACATTATTAGGGTTAAACATCCAAGTACGCCAATAGCCTTTACAAATATGCCAGCGATAAAGGAATTTCCTGCATTCACATGGCCCATTAGATTTGTGTTAGGTGGATTGGGAGAATTACTCGGAGAAGCGCTTTCAGAAGTAGTTGACATAAATAACAACGTTTACTTTTCTTCCGAAGTAATAGATCTTAACGTTTGGACAAAGCGGTATAACGTTAAGAA
>DLQN01000085.1:729-18928 GCA_002477595.1 Roseivirga sp. UBA7431 | reverse complement strand
TAGGTGCTTTAAACTTAGAAGCAGTTTTTCAAACAGGTGGATCTCTTGACTTTAGGCAGTATACGCAAGGTCAAAATACACACAGCACGACAACAGGTGGGTTTAAAGACTTTGGATTGAACTTGCCAATTAAGCTGGGCAAGTGGAACGCAGGATTAAGCTTGAGTCCATACACAGCAGTTAATTATGGTTTTATTAACAGAAATGAAGGTGGTGGTCCAGAAGGGTCTACAACTGTAATTGAAGTAGGAGGTACGGGAGGTATTGATAAGCTTTCATTTACCAATTCATTTAAGCTGAAGAACTTAATGATTGGAATTGACGCTCAGTTTCTTTTCGGGTCAATTCAAAAAGAAGATCTTTTCTTTTTAGAGGGCTTATCACAAGTAGGCTTTGGTAATTCAGTTGTTAACAGAAGAAAAAGCTTTCACAATCTTTCATTCGGAGTAGGTGCTGTATACCAAATACCTCTTGCAGAAAGATCGAAAATAAATATCGGAGGTTTCTATCACCCAGAAATTGAAGTAAGGCAGAATACGCTTGTCACATTTGAAAATCAAACACAAAGTGGGGTATCATTTAGTAGCGATACCTTAGTATTTGATGAGTTGGACAAAAAGACTGTCTTGATTCCACAGAAGTTTGGTTTTGGTATTTCGTACGAAAAAACCAGAGCCATAACCCTGGGTGTAGATTTTCTCTCTCAAGACTGGTCTGGCTACCGTGATGAGGAGGGTAATGCCGAAACCGCTTATGGAAAATCTTACCGAATGGTGCTTGGCGGAAGCTTTGTACCAAACTATCAATCAAGAAAACTGTTAAGTTTGACGACCTTTAGATTTGGAGTGCATTATGAACAGACTCCATTTTTGGTCAATAACGAAACGATTGACGATATTGGGGTCAGTTTAGGTGGTTCATTTCCAATGAATGCTTTTTGGGGACAAGCACATTTAAACATTGGCGCGACTATTGGACGAAGGGGAAGTGTTGCTAATAGCTTAGTAAGAGAAAATTACTTCAAAGTCCATGTAGGATTTAGCTTGCAAGACGTTACCTGGTTTACAAGACAAAAATTTAACTAAAATTATTATTACTATGAGATTTAAAGCTCTTCTATTGACTGCCACGCTGGCTTTGTGTACAACAGCACAAGCACAGTTTTTTTGGCCTGAAGATCCAGAGCAAAGGTCAGAAGCACAAACTTTGTGGACATTGTTTGATGACTCTTATGGACAGGGAGACTACGAGGCTTCCAAGCCTCACCTTGAAAAAATTATAGATAAATACCCATCCTTAAGTACTGCAGTATATATCAACGCAATTAAAGTTTGGAAGGATATTTATAAGAATGAGAAAGACGCTAGTTTAAAGGCAGCTACTGCGGATAGAATCATGCAGTTCTATGAGTTAAGGTTTAAGAATTTTCCAGAGGAGAAGGAAAAGGTAATTGATAGACAAGCAATCGATGCTTTCCAGTTCTATTATAAGGACGCTTCTAAAACGCAAGACCTTCTTGATCTTTTCCAAGAGGCTTATTCGTTACAAGGTAATAATGCCGGCTACGCATTGGGTAGATATTATATGAATACTGCTGCCCTAGCATACGCAAGAAATACGGGTATTTCGGATGAGGAGATTTTGAAAATCTATGATATCGTTACTAGACACATCGATTTTCAAACGAAAGCAGCAAAAGATGCTAATAAGAGCCTTAAAAGGTATATAGCAATTAAAGAGTTTATTGACGATAAGTTAGTTGACCTAAACCTAATTGACTGTGAGTTCATTGTTGAAAAACTGGTTCCAGACTTTGAGCAAAACCCAATGGATGCTGAGTTGGCAAACAAAATTTTCGTTTATGCTTACGAAGGAGGTTGTACAGATGCTGAGTGGTTTGTAGCTGCGGCAGAGAGAGTTTTCGAAAGTGATCCTCAATACGGTGTAGCGTACTTACTAGGCGCTAGATTTGGTGGAGAGAAGAATTTCGATAGGTCAAAAGAGTATTTCTTGAAAGCTTCTGAGGTTACTGATGATAATACCGATAAGGCAAAAGCTATCAAACAAGTAGCTGTTACGGAAAGAATCCAAAAGAATTATGTTGAAGCTAAGAAGTATGCACTACAAGCTGCTGCAGTAGACCCTACTTTGAAAGAGGAGATGTACACCTTAATTGGAGACATGATAATGGGTAGCTTAGAATGTGATGAAAAGGAGAGCCAAGTAGATGATAGAGCAAGATATATTTTGGCCTATGAGTACTACATGAAGGGTGGAAATACCTCGAAAGCACGTTCTGCTGGTGAGCAGTTTCCTACTATGGGTGATATCTTTACAGCGAATAAAGAAGAAGGACAGTCGATCTTTATTGGCTGCTGGATTCAGGAAAGCGTTAAGCTTAAGAAGAGAGACGGTCAATAGACGTCAAAATAAAATAATAAAGCGGTCTTCTTCGATTACGGGGAAGACCGTTTTACTTACATGAAGAAAAAAATTAAATATTATACCGTTATTATTATCGCTCTTTTAATCAGCTCGTGCTATTCTGATGATCAAAAATTAGCCGAGATGGAGGAGTATGACGGGCCATTATTTGAATCAGATAATGTCGAGATTAACCTAAGTCAATCTACCGTTACGAAGGTTATAATGAAAGGAAAAAAGCAACTTCAACATCAAAATGGAGACATTGAGTTTCCTGATGGGATTGAAGTATCCTTCTTCAATGTGCTTGGCGAAAAGACTTCAATTTTAACAGCGCAAAGAGGGTATAAATCTGCCAAGGAAAACGTCTATAAGGCCAATGGCGATGTGGTAGTTGTAAATTTGGAGAAGAAAGAGACGTTGCGATCAGAAGAGCTTTTCTGGGATCCAGAAACAGAAAAAATTTACACTGATAAATTCGTTACGGTACAAACGGATACTGAATTAATACGCGCTGAAGGACTTACCGCGCCTCAGGATTTTTCAACGTATGAGTTCACAAAAGCCAAAGAAGGGGAATTTGAAATAAAAGAGAATTGAAGAATCTAGGAGACAGCATAATCTTTTCGTTGAGCGTAGTCACTTTCATAATTGGGGTGCATCAAACAATGACTTTTGGTATTGGTAATGCTTATTTCATTTTCATGGTCTCCATGGGATTGTTATTTTTATATAGATATCGCATTGCCAAGCGCAAAGAGCAAGAAAAAGTGGAAGAAGCAAAAAAGCCAAAATCTAAAAGAGCAAATAAACGTTAATGGATCCCTATCAATTAACGATCATTCTGGTATGCTTAGTTTTCTCAGCTTTTTTTTCAGGAGCTGAAATTGCTTTTATAAGTGCCAGTAAGCTTCAAATAGAGCTTCAGGGCCAGCAAGGCAAATTAGGAGGTAGAATTCTGTCCTTCTTTACGCAAAGGCCTTCTCGCTTGATCAATACGGCCTTAGTAGGTAATACCATTGCATTGGTTATCTATGGTATTTTCATGGCGACTCTTTTAGAGCCTTGGATTGCGGAAAGGTTGCCGGAAGCCATTAACACTACAAGTACGGTTGTTTTATTACAAACCGTGATTTCAACCATAATTGTGCTGTTTACGGCAGAGTTTACCCCAAAGAGCATATTCCTCATTAACCCAAACAGTCTGCTAAATATCTTGGCAATTCCCTTGATTATTGTTTTTGGAATTATGTTTCCAGTTGTGTGGGTGATAGAGCAAATGTCTCGATTCATCATCATTTTTGTTTTACGCCAGAAGTATGAAGAAGACCGTCAGGTGTTTGGTTTAACCGATCTAGGGATTTATATCAAACGGAATACGCACCAAGACATCCAGAAAGCTAAGATTGAAGTGGATACAAAGATCTTCAACAATGCGCTCGAGTTTAAAACGGTCAGAGTTAGAGAGTGCATGATTCCAAGGACTGAGATTTCAGCCATAGATGTAGAGGATAGTATTGAGGATCTCAAAAAGGAGTTTCTAGACAGCAGTCATACCAAAGTACTGGTTCACAAGGGGAATATTGACGAAATCATCGGCTATTGCCATGTTCTTGAACTCTTTAAGAAGCCAGAAGACATTGAAAGTATTCTCACCCCAATTCTTATTGTGCCAGAAACCATGCTTGCCAATGAGCTGATGATTCAATTCATTCAGGAGAGAAAAAGTCTAGCGCTGGTTGTTGATGAGTTTGGCGGAACATCTGGTATCGTTAGTTTAGAAGATGTCATCGAAGAAATTTTTGGTGAGATACAAGATGAACACGATGAGGATGAAGATTGGGTGGAAGTGAAACTCGATGAAAACCGATATAAGCTCAGCGCAAGGCATGAAATTGACTACTTGAACGATACCTATGATTGGGATATTCCCGAAGGAGAATATGATACCCTAGGGGGCTTCATTTTGTCGATTACAGAGGATATCCCTGAAGTAGGAGACATGATTCATTACCCTCCATTCGAAATAAAAATCGAGACTATGGAAGACACAAGAATCGATAATGTCTTGTTCACACTCAAATAACATGGAGACATCTGATCTTTAGGGAGTTTTGTCCTTCTTTTCATTTGATTTTAGGCCATAATTCCGTTATGTTTGCGCCTGTTTAAAAAATAATCGATGGCAATAATTAATACGCTTCGCGAGAAAATGGGAAAACTACTGATAGTAGTAGTTGGATTGTCCATTGTGGCTTTCGTCCTAGGTGACCTTTTGGGTCAAAACTCGAGTTTGCTTGGCAATAGTAGAAATGTAGGTGAAATTGACGGGGAAGAGATTTCTCAAGAAGACTTCGCTACAATGGTGCAGAATGCCCAGAGAAATGCTGGTTACCCTTCAGGGAACCCACAAATCATGCAGTTCCTTAGGGATCAAGTATGGAATAGCATTATCGCTGACGTGGCATACTCAAACAAATTGGATGAATTAGGACTAGAGATTGGCCCGAATGAGAGAGTTGATATGGTTCAAGGCCGAAACCTTTCACCAGAAATGGGCAATTTCTTTCTTCAAAGAATTGGATCAAATGACCCAAGCTCAATCAAGCAATACCTTGCAAGTATTGAGTTCGATCCAAATGAGCAAAACTTATTTGCTTCCTATGAGCGTAACGCCATGGTACAAAGAACGATTCAGAAGTTCGAAAACCTTTTGGCTAAAACAGAATATGTAACCTTAGCTGAGGCTCAGAAAGTATACCAAGAACAATTAGGATTTAGGTCTGTAGAATACCTTTCGGTTCCTTTTTCAAGCGTAAGCAATGAACAAATAGGAACAATTCCTGATAATGAAATCAGAGCATACCTACAAAGCCACGAAGATGAGTTCACGGTAGAAGAAACAAGAGATGTTGATTTCGTTTCTTTTCCTGTAATTCCTTCAGCAAAGGATACTGCGGATTACGATCGCCAAATGGCTGATATCAAAGCAAGATTAGAATCAGGAGACAATGATTCTATCTATGCGATGAGTATTACTGAGCAAGGTTCTGGATTTTCTGAATACGATCCAACTGCTTTGCCTATTCCTGTGGCAGATAAACTTACTTCATTGAAAGAAGGAGATATCATCGGTCCAGATTTAGAGAATGGAATCTATACAATTCATAAGCTTACAGAAATTGTACCTACAGATAGCGAGTTTGCAAGAGCAAGCCAAATCGTTTTCAACATTGCAGGCTTATCTGCTGCGGATGTTGCTGGTGTAAAGACCAAAGCGAATGATATCCTTAGACAAATCAGAAATGGTGCTGACTTTGCTGATATGGCGCGTGAGCATAGTCAAGGAGCCTACAATAATGTAGGTGGCGACACGGGATGGATGAAAAAAGGTGATACTAGAACTACTGATATCGAAGAAGCGGTATTTGGTACGACTAGAAAAGGCTTGATTAGAAGACTCGTTGAGACTACGAATAACATTTATATTCTAAATGTTACCGAACCTAAAATTAAGAACAGATATAAAGTGGCTCAAGTAATTGTAGAACTAACACCTTCTACGCAAACCATTGATGCTGTATACAGACAAGCTGGTTTATTCGCAAGTGATGTGAGTAGCACTGATGAATTCAATGACTACGCTGCTGAAAACGGTTATGCTGTATTCAACGGAAATGGGATAGATAAGAACGCAATTTCTATTGGCCGATTGACAAACGCTCGTCAGATTGTTTCTTGGTTGTATGGAGAAGCGACAATGGGAGATGTGAAAGACTTCGACTTAGATAATGAGTATGTAGTTGCGGTTTACAGAGATAAGAGAGACGAAGGTGTCCAGTCTTTGGAGGATGTTAGAATCCAAATCGCTGGAAAGCTGATGAATGATAAGAAAGCGGAGTTCATTAAAGCTAAAATCAATGGTTTATCAGGAACAGTTAGCGCCATGGCCTCTGCATATGGTCCTGAGGCTAGTGTTTATAGCAATGGAGCACTTAAGTTGGCTGATGTAAGTCTATCTAACGCTGGTGTTGCACCAGAGGCTATTGGAGCGGCCTTCGCATTGAAAAATGTAGGAGATAAGACAAAGGCATACGTTGTCGATAATCAAGGGGTTGTTGTAGTAGAATTGAAGTCAGTTTCAGCTGCTGCAGAAATTGGAGATTACACCTCTTATGAAAACCAGATACTTCAAGCAGCGTTTGCTGCTATTCAAGGCAAGCTGAGGCAAGCCGTAGTTGATAGGGTAGAGGTTGTCGATGAACGATATAAATTCTTTTAAATATGGAATCGGCCAAGTGGCCGATTTTTTTTTACGTAACTTTTTCTGGCGTATTGATATTAGTTTGATCCATGAGTCAATTTACCACTGAAGAATTCAAAAAGAAGCTGGATGATGTCCATGACTTCCCCACGTTATACATGTTCAAGTTTATTGTAACTGAGGATAAGAAAGGAGAGGTAAAAAGCCTTTTCCCCTCAAGTGAGCTTGAGTACAAACCTTCTAGCAAAGGAAAGTATACAAGTGTTACTGCAAAGGTGATGATGCAGTCAAGCAATCATGTCATTGAGGTTTATAAGAAAGCCCAGAATATAGAAGGTATCATAGCCCTTTAATGTATAGAAACCTGATCATATTGCTATTACCGGCTTTGTTGTTTTCCTGCGGAGGAGATACGACTAAAGTTAATGACGGGGAGAAGGATGCTTCTAAGGGGGCTAGTGTCACGGATAGGGCGACACCACCGACTGAAACTATTGAGGTGGATATTGAAGATACCAAAAGGACAGAATGGCAAAACCCAGATTTAATTTTAGATCGTATTGGTGATCTTGAGAACAAGTCAGTAGCAGATATTGGCGCGGGTTCGGGGTATTTCACCTTCAAAATTGCCAGAAGAGCGGCTAAAGTCATAGCATTAGATATTGATCCAAAAGCCCTTGATTATATTGAGAGCCAGAAGGAGATAGTTGGGGAATGGTCTAATAATATAGAGGTAAGGCTAACTCCTCCAGATGTACCCAACCTTCTCGAAGAAGAAGTTGACCTCGTACTGATCGTGAACACTTATAATTATATACCCAATAAAGAGGTTTACTTTCCTCGTCTTCTCGATGGAATGAAGCCTGGTGCCCGCTTGGTAATTGTTGACTTTAAAAAGGGGGAAATTCCAATTGGCCCAGCTGATGAATACAAAGTTGAGGCGAGCGAGATTAAATCATTTTTGAGAAAGATCTCATTTAGAAAAATCAATATTGATGAAGAAAGTCTTCAATATCAATACATTATTACGGCAGAAAAGAAGTAAGGTTATGTGGAAAGAAGCAGACAACAAACTCAAGAGAACTTTTGAATTCAAGAATTTCATAGAGGCATTTAGCTTTATGACCCGTGTTGCGATAGTAGCTGAGAAAATGAATCACCACCCAAACTGGTCCAATGTCTATAATACTGTCACCATAGAATTGACTACTCACGATGCCGGAAATGTAGTTACTGATAATGATCGTAAATTAGCAGAGATCATTGATAGCGTGGCCTAATGCCAGATAAGACAAACCTCTTTCTTGTACCAACACCGATAGGGAATCTCGAAGACATCACCCTTCGAGCGCTCAGAGTACTCAATGAAGTAGACGTGATCCTCGCTGAAGACACACGTACTTCAGGTAAACTGCTCAAGCATCATAATATCACGAATCAGCTACAGAGCTATCATATCTTTAATGAGCACAAAACAGCTGAGAAGTTAGTCGAGCGCATGCAAGGTGGAGAAATCTTCGCCCTTATTTCTGATGCAGGAACGCCAGCCATTTCTGACCCAGGGTTTTTATTAGTAAGAGAAGCAATAAAAGCCAATTTAGTCGTGAATTGCTTGCCGGGTGCTACGGCCTTTGTGCCCGCACTTGTGAATTCTGGTTTACCATCTGACAAGTTCGTCTTCGAAGGCTTTCTGCCGCACAAGAAAGGGCGTCAAACGCGGCTGAAACTTCTAGCTGAGGAAGAAAGAACAATCGTCTTTTACGAGTCGCCACATCGCCTTATCAAAAGCCTTGAACAGCTAAGAGAGTTTTTAGGAGATCGTCAAGTATCCGTTTCTCGTGAACTGACTAAAATGTTCGAAGAAACTGTTCGCGGAAGCTTCACTGAAGTCATTGCTCACTTTTCCGCAAAAGGAATAAAAGGAGAGTTCGTCTTGGTAGTTCAGGGGAAGGCTTAGACTTGCTTTAAAGCATCAATTAAATAATCTACATCTGCCTTAGTGGTAAATACCGACAGTGAAATACGTAGGCCATTAATGCCATGACTTCCAATAGGTCGGCAATCGATCATATAATCATCAAACAGCATTTTCTTCACATCACCTACTTTCTTGCCTATCACTTCGACATTTTGAATAGCGCACGAAAGGTCTTCTGCGCCTGGTGTTTTTAACTTGAAGCGACTGTCGTTCTCAACCTTTCCTCTGAAGTAAGCTTTTAGATCACGTAGTCTAGCTTCACGTTTTTCTGCTCCAATGAGGTTATAGTAGTCTACCGCAGTACCCATGCCGAGCATCTCAGGGTAGTTCCGCGTATTGTAGTTTTCTAGTCTTCTAATAGAAGGGTCCTTAAAATGTTGCCTAGATACAATCAGAGGTTTTAAGTACTTCTGTGAATCCTTTTTGGCATATAAGACGCCCATACCTTTCGGTGTAAACATAAATTTATGGCCACTTATTGCATAAAAATCACACGCCAAGTCATGCAAATCAATCTTGAAGGTGCCAGCAGTTTGAGCCGCATCTACAGCTACAAGAATGCCTTTTTCATGGGCCATTTGGCTAATCTCCTTTACCGGTAGAATCATACCATTCGTATTAGTGCCATGCACCATCGAGATCACCTTTGTATTTGGGGTAATGGCTTTTCTATAGACATCTATTAACTCTTCCTTTGATTCTGGAAGAATAGGGAGTTTAGGCCTCACTATTTTAAAGCCTCTTATTTCTTGCCAGTGTTGCCAAGGCACAGTTCCGCTTGGGTGTTCATGGTCTGCTAAAATCACTTCGTCACCAGGACCTAATTCAATGGAATGCGCGACAAGGTTCATTCCCTCAGTCGTATTATGGACTAAAGCGATTTCCTCTTTATCTGCAGAAAACATATCCGCTACCTTTTGTCGAGTCGCTTCCTTTTCGTCTTGCCAACCTCCCCACATGTACTTTGAGGGGAAGCCATCTAATAAGGCTCTGAATTCGTTCGTTGCATCGACTACTAACTTTGGACAAGGGCCAAGAGATGCATTGTTGAAGTAGTAAAGACCTTTTTCGAATGCGAATTCACTTTTGACTAACTCCCAATAGTCTTCATCATTGTTTGTTGAGGAGAGGCTAAAACTGGTTTTTTCAACTTTCTTCAGAAAAGATTCTCTTAACCCACTAGCCATCAAAGAGGAAGCAGCTAAGCCTGAGAACGAGTATTTTAAAAGATTTCTTCTATCCATGTTATTTCATTTTAGCAGTGCTAAAGCATGCGGCACAATAAGTTAGTCAATTAATAAAAATGTGCAGGCCAGTTATAGGCGATCTTTCACTCATTCATGTAATTTTGAACTATGCAAAAGTTGCTTCAAGACGTAATTGTGCTAGTAAAGGAAACAGGCGAGTTTATTCGACAAGAATCTCGGAAATTCGAT
Organism: Roseivirga sp. UBA7431; assembly: GCA_002477595.1. GTDB lineage: Bacteria > Bacteroidota > Bacteroidia > Cytophagales > Cyclobacteriaceae > Roseivirga. The sequence continues at coordinate 8,826 of DLQN01000085.1, read as the reverse complement.
CATTCGAAGATCGAGTATAAGGGAAAGAACGATCTAGTTTCTTATGTAGATAAAGAAGCAGAAAAGCGATTAGTCAAAGGTTTGTCAGAGATTCTACCAGGTAGCGGCTTCGTTGCAGAAGAAGGAACTTCTACTCATAGGTCAGATATTTATAATTGGATCATCGATCCGCTGGACGGAACGACCAATTTCACACATGGCCTGCCAGTTTATGCTGTTTCAGTCGCGCTAGTAAAGCGAGGAGTCCTAACCTTAGGAGTAGTTTATGAGATCAATAGGGACGAGTGCTTTCATGCGATTAAAGACCAAGGTGCTTTCTTAAATCACTCGCCTATTAAGGTGTCTGAAACTAAGACCTTAGAAAAAGCGCTTTTAGCAACAGGATTTCCCTATTACAACTTTGATCAGATGCAACAATACCTTACGATCATTAATGAGTTTATGCAAACCACGCATGGTTTGAGACGTATGGGTAGCGCGGCAGTTGACTTAGTCTACACGGCATGCGGGAGGTTCGAAGGGTTCTTTGAGTACAATCTCAATGCATGGGATGTTGCTGCCGGAGCTTTGATAGTGCAAGAGGCAGGAGGGAAGGTCACCGATTTTAAAGGAGGGGAAGATTACCTTTTTGGTAGAGAAATAGTCGCTGGAAACGCCACACAGCCAGAAATGCTAGCAACCATTCAAAAACACTGGAAATAAGACGTGACTCATGTCTTAAGGAATCACAAAACTTTAATAGTTTTGTCTCGAATTAGAGAACTAACCATTCTAATAGTCAGTTAAAGAAGTAAATGCAGGAAGTAGCCGTGATCATATTGTTTTTAGTAGCAGCCATTTACATGGGTAGAAAGCTTTTTAAGCAGTATAATACTGGTAGTGGATGTGCTTCTTCAGGTTGCGATTCTTGCGCTCCCGTCAAGAAGGAGTTTAAACTCCCTGATCACCTTAAGTCCTAAGCCCAAACCTTTGTTCCTTCAGAGCAGTTCTTACACATTTCAATTTCGCTACGAGATTTGATCAGTGAAGCCCTAAATTTTTGATAAGCCTCTCCCCTCCAAACCGTTTTGAAAGACTGATCTTCCATGGCGCCTAGTTGATAGTGCGCGTCTTTATCAAAGCAGCAAGGCACTACTTTCCCATCCCAAGTGATCACACAAGAGTGCCACATTTTCCAGCAGTGATTGATCAGTTTGTTTTTGATCTTCCATTTACCATTTGGAAGCTGCTTATAGCGCGAATATTGCTCAATGGTCGGAATAAGTTCAGAACCATTTTCATAATCATAAATCTGAGCCGTTTTGAAGGCTACCTCATCAACACCTAAGTCTTTCGCCAGTGTTTTGACTTCTTCGAGTTGGTGTTCATTGGGCTTGACCACTAAGTATTGAAAAATTACATGGGGAGTGGTCGACTTTAACTCCTTCTTCCACTTGATCACATTACGTGTTCCTTCAATTACCTTTTCGAGCTTTCCACCAATGCGATACTGCTCATAAGTCTCTTGACTCGTACCGTCAATGGAGATGATCAGGCGGTCTAAGCCAGACTCAATAGTAGCCTTTGCCTGCTTATCATCTAGGTAGTGTGCATTTGTTGAGGTAGCGGTATAGATGCGCTTTTGACTCGCATATTTGACTTGCTCTAAAAATTTGGGGTTGAGATAAGGTTCTCCTTGAAAGTAGAAGATCAAATAGGAAAGACTTGGCGCTAACTCATCGATGACTTTTTGATAGGTTTCTTGAGTCAGCATACCCGTTGGACGCGTGAAATTCCTAAGGCCGCTCGGGCATTCTGGGCAGCGGAGATTGCAAGAAGTGGTAGGCTCAAGTGAAATACTCGTAGGCATACCATAGTGAATAGGTTTACCACTGACTTTCGAGAGGTAATAACTACCAACTAGCTGAACTATATTGAAGAAGCGTCTAGGCGTTAACTTTGACATAAAATTTATCCCATCTCTCCAATTACGATTCATATGCTCAAGTTAGTTGGCCATAGTTAGGCATCAAAATTGATGCTTACTTTTGCATCAAAATCATTTCAAAACCATAGCTTTAAAGTGTGAAGTACCTCGTTTTTTTCGTCTGCCTAATTTTTTCATTTCAGACTTCAGCTCAATTTGGAAGACTTTCTGAGCAAGCTGAGGTGAGTATTATTACTGTTGGGCCAGGAGCCAATCTTTATGACTGCTTCGGACATAGTGCATTCCGTATTAAAGACCCCTCCAAAGGCCTAGATAGAGCGTATAATTATGGTCAATTTGATTTTTCTGAAGGGGGCTTCGTAGGCAAGTTCACCATGGGAATAGCTCAATATAGATTAGGGGCCTATCCTTTTGTGAATTTCTACAACAATTACGTACAGGAAAACCGATGGCTTACGGAGCAAGTCTTGAATCTTTCCTTAGAAGAAAAGCAAGCGATATATGATGCGCTAGAGACTAATTATCTTCCAGAAAACCGCAAATACGTTTACGATCCCTTCTTTGATAATTGCGCTACTAGAATGCGTGATATAGTCAAGACAGTTATGGGAGATGCCATCTCATATAACAGTGATCACTTGACAAAAGCCTCCACCATCAGGTCTTTGGTTGACGAGAACTCTTACAATCATCCATGGGTAGATTTAGGTATAGATGTAGCCTTAGGAACAATTCTAGATAAAACTGCCACACCTGAGCAGTACATGTATTTACCAGATTATGTACTCGCAGCATATGCAAATGCTTCCATTATAAGAGACGGAAAGCCAGTGCCAGCGGTCAAACAAACAAACAAACTTTTCGAATCAGATTATTACGAGATCAGACAGGAGAAATTGTCTCCAACTTTAGTAATGATTGTAGTTGCGGTGACACTGATCATTTTTACCATAATCGATTATATTAAGGGGTCTAGAGCCCGGTACATGGATTTCGCAATTATGTTCATTACCGGTTTCTTTGGAGTTTTCTTGTTATTTCTTTGGTTCTTCACCTATCATAAAACTGCAGTGAACAACCTCAATATTCTCTGGGCTTTCGCACCAAATCTTGTGGTAGCATTTTACGTGATTAAACGAGAGCCTCCGAAGTGGTTGAGGGTTTATGTACGGTTCTTATTTATCCTGCTAATTACCATGTCCTTTGTTTGGCTATTGCAACTTCAGGTATATAACATAACCTTGGTTCCGATTATGCTCTTACTTGCTGTGCGGTATGGTTTCCTTTGGCAAAAAGGGTTAAAGCCTAGTAATTAGTCATTCGAATTCAACGATTGCTTAATCGCTTCTTGAATCAAATCCATCTCAAAACCTTTCATAATAAGGTGTTGCGTAAGCTTGCCCTTAAGAATGTATTGAGAGTCAGTCTTGATAGAGGGTCGTTTTTTCTCTAGGTGTTTCATGAGGGTTTCAAAGTAGTCATCCGGATCGATTTCCAGCATGCCTTTCTTAATACAATACTCGGAAATTCTGTGCTGTTTAAGCCCCTGGAGAATCTTCCTTTTACCCCAGCCCTTAATTCGAAACTTTCCACCAGCATAGGCTTTCGCAAAACGTTCTTCGTTGAGGTAGCCTTGAGTAATTAACTCAGAAATGTTCTCTTCGACTTCATCGTGATGCAGTCCATAGCCATAAAGCTTGTCGCGTACCTCTTGCTGAGAACGCTCCTGATAAGCACAGTAGTCGGCTGCTTTGAGTAGAGCAGTTTTCTTATCAATAGGTTTTTTGCGTTTTCGGGATTCGAAATCGTGCATAGACAAATGTAATAAGGAATGGCGCTAAAGCGATTAACAGACTAGTTTATACCCGTAGCCTCTCACATTCATAATCTGAATTTCAGAATCAAGGATAAGTTTCTTGCGCAACTTGGTGATAAACACGTCCATACTTCTTGCGCTGAAGAAATCATCATTTCCCCAGAGCGTGTTAAGGATAAGCGTTCGCTCTGTCAATTCATTCTTGTGCCTGTAGAGCTCATGGAGAAGTTGTGCCTCCCTATGGGTCAGCATGATTTCGCTACCGTCAAAACGCAATACTTGTTTTGAAAAATTGAATAGGTATTGACCAATTTCAACATCTTCCGAAGCTGACTTACCCTGTTTCCTGTCAAGTAAAGCCTTGATCCTAACAATCAACTCTTCCATGCTAAAAGGCTTCTTTAGGTAATCATTTGCACCATAACCAAAGCCTTCTACTACATCTTCGGTTCTAGATTTAGCCGTTAAGAATATAATGGGAATGCGATCATCTACCTTTCTTATTTCCTTCACCAAAGTGAAACCATCCTTTTTAGGCATCATCACGTCTAGCACCAGAAGCTCAGGTTTATTGGTTTCATAGAGCTTTTTCGCTTCCTCGCCATCCTTGGCGTAGCTCACCTCAAAACCTCTCGTTTCGAGACTTTCTTTGACAATTGTGCCAAGGGCCACCTCATCTTCGGCAAGTAAAATTCTGGTTGGTTCTGCCATGCTAAATCTGAATAGTAAAGTCTGCTGTGTTTGGAGAAACATCCAAAGTGATTTCCCCTCCATGCTTTTCAACAATCTTTTTGGCGTAATAAAGTCCAATACCAAAGCCTTTTACATCATGTAAATTCCCAGTTGGAATTCGGTAGAATTGGTCGAAAATGCGCTGTTGTTGTAGTTTTTCAATTTTACCACCATTGTCGGTGACTTGCCATAGCATTTTATCTTTTTCAGAAGATAATCGAATGGTGATTTCGTCTCCACCATATTTGATAGCATTATCCACAAGGTTGGAAACAGCATTTTCCATATGAAATGAATCAATGTCCTTCCGGATCTCTGAAATATCTGTTTGGAACAACAGCTTTTTGTCCCCCTTTATTAATTGAAACTTGTCAAAAATTTGCTGCGTAAAATTCACCAGCTCTACTGATTCTAAATTCAGCTCTAGCTCATCAGAATCTAGAGAGGCAGTTTCAAGAAGCTTTTCTACCATCGCATTGAGCTTTAGCAATTGGCCACTGGAGATATCTAAGTATTTGGCTGTTTTGGCTTGATCATTAGCCTGATTGAAATTTGAGATGGCTTCGATGGCAGTCGATACCGTGGCAATGGGTGTCTTGAATTCATGCGTGATATTGCTGATCAAATCATTCTTTATTTCTGCTAATTGCTTTTGCTCATTGATAATTCTGAAGAGATAGAGAAGTGATCCTATAACGGCCCCAGAAATGAGTAAAGAGATTAACAAGTCGAGTGCACCCCTTTTGAGGATGAACATTGATGCATTGTCAAATTTCATCTCTAAACTTTGACCTCTTGGGAAGAATGTTGACTTAGAGCCTGTACTTAGCGCATATGAACCTTGATTACTGGTGTATAACTCTTTGTTTTTATAGTGCCACAGTGCGTGATCCACTTCTATGCCTTTTCTATCAAGTTCACTCTTTAAAAACCCCTCCATTTTCTCAAAGTCAAGGGTGTCTCGGGTTATGGAGAACATTATATTTTTTACAAAGCCACGAATATCCTTTACTGAATCGGCTTTCCAGGAATTATTGGTAATTGTCACCCCATTAATAGATGAATTTGAGAAACTCATGAAAGTATCTAAGCGATCGGCCAGGGTTGTTCCAGACTTAAATGAAAACCCTTTTACTGAGTCCCTTGCTCTTCGATTAATAGCTGACTGAATTACCTCAGTTGAAAACCCTTTGTTAAGTTCGCTGTGTGACTCAATGGAAACAAGCTTACCACCAAAGAGCACGCTATCATTTAAAAGAACCCTTTTATTACTATCAGACGATGCAAATACGAGCCAGTCGCTCTTGGCACGATCTGCGAAGTATGCCTCCACGCTAGAATCCAGCGCCTCTTGCATTTCGCTGATGAATCGCTGTTTGTTCATAGCGTAGTTCTCAAGGTTTCTATAAATCTGAATGCCCACGGTTATTACCGCGGTGGCAGATATGATATAGATGATCCTCTTGAACTTCAATGCTTTCACTTTTCAAATATACGGAGATTGAAATGGCTCGGATAAGACCTTAACACACGTTAACACTGGTTAACTCAAAGCGAGAACTGTTCTTTTTTCATTTGTATATCGCAAAATCTATAAATATGAAAAAGCTCAAGAATCAAATCCTATTAGTGTTAGCCATCCTAGTAGCTGGGGTTGGCACCGCATACGCTCAAAATTTTCAAGGCATAGCTACTTATCAATCCGCCTCCAGTTCTGGGGGGCAGCAGATTCAATTCAAAGGGGAGGGCATAACACCCGCTATGGAGAAGCAGTTGGCGGATGCCATGAAAAAAGCAAACCAAAAAGAATTCACCCTAAATTTTAACTTAAGTGAAACCTCTTGGAAAGAGGTAGAAAGCCTTGGCAACGCACCGACTAGTGGTACGGCAACAGCTTTTATCACCTTTGGTGGATCTTCTAGTGGAACTAAATATCGAAACACAGCTGATAACCTTTATTTAGAAGAGGCCAGTTTGATGGGGAAAGCATTTTTAGTAAAAGATGAATTGAAGAATTTGGCTTGGGAACTTACGGATGAAACCAAGAAAATTGGAGAGTACACGGTACAAAAGGCAGTGTATTCAAAAGTCACTCAGCGTTCAATGATGTCCTTTGGTAACGGAGATGAAGAAGGTGAAGCAAAGACGGTTACCGATACTATTAAAGTGGAAGCATGGTATACCCCACAAATTCCTGTCTCTCATGGCCCTGATAACTTTTGGGGATTGCCTGGATTAATTCTAGAAGTTAATGATGGCAGAAAGACACTCCTTTGCACGAAAGTAGTTTTGAACCCTGCAGACGGTGTAGAAATTAAGAAGCCCAGAAAAGGCAAAAAAGTAAATAGAGAAGAATACGCTAAAATTCAGGAGGAAAAACTTGAAGAGATGTCTGAGAAATATAGTGGTGGCGGAAATACAAGAGTAATTAAAATAGGCGGAGGAAATCAATAAGAGCTAAAGGTCAAAAACTCATGAAAAAGTTCTTACTACTCACCACTATTTTAGTGTGCTGCTTTTCTTTTAATGCACATGCTCAGAAGAAGATATCATTTGTGGGCGATGTCAGAGATACCAATGGCACCCCACTACAGTTTGCCAACATATTAGCGATGGATACGGTCAATAATACCATTGCTGGTTTCGGTGTAACAGACCCTAATGGTCAATTCAGGTTGTCATTAGAAAATGATAAAGTCTATCGACTTAAAGTGAGCTTTATCGGCTTTATCGCACTTGAAGCAATAATAACAGCTACTGACAACAGAGATTTACCACTTTCCATTACCCTAGAAGAAGGTGTAAAAGCCCTAGATGGAGTTGAGGTTGTTTCGGAAATGGCTGTATTGATACAAGGCGACACGATTACGTATAAGGCCGATGTCTTTGCCAAAGGCAATGAACGTAAGCTCGGTGAGGTACTTGATGAGTTGCCAGGCTTTGAAGTAGACGAAGACGGTCAGGTAAAGGTAGAGGGACAGCAAGTCAGCAAACTCTTGGTAGATGGCAAAGAAGCCTTTGGTGGAGACACCAAACTAATGACTAAAAACCTGCCGGCTAATGTAATAGACAAGGTACAGGTGCTTAAAAACTTCAACGATGTTGCGCCACTTGGTGGGGTAAATCAAAGTGAGGAAATTGCTTTGAATATCTTGCTGAAAGAAGATAAAAAGAATATCGTTTTCGGAGACCTCTCACTCGGAGCAGGGCCAGAAGATAGGTACTTAGGACACGCTAACGGTTTCTATTACAGTCCGAAAACTAGCTTAAATCTAATCGGAGGTGGCAATAATATTGGAAGGCTTACTTTCACAATGAGTGACTATTTTCGGTTTACAGGAGGGTTTGGTGGCTTTGCAAGTAGGTCGGGCTCCAGCGTCCGACTCAGTGGGAATGATTTAGGTTTTCCTATCGCAGAACGGAACAATGCACAAGATCTTCAAAATGAAACTGTGGCCTTCAATTTTAACACTTCACCTGTTGACAGCTGGAGGTTCAGTGGGTTTGTTATTGGCTCGAAAGAAAACAATATTTTGGGTTCAATTTCGCAAAGAAGCTATATTCTTCAGACGGGCGATAATCAAGAAATACTTACCTCTGCCACCAGCACAAGATCTACAGC
>DLQN01000085.1:0-686 GCA_002477595.1 Roseivirga sp. UBA7431 | reverse complement strand
ATGGCTAGGGTTTCAAATTCCGATAATACCTCGAATCAAAATTCTGAGTTTCAAGGAGTCAATAATGTGATCAGGGGAGTAAACAGTCAAGAGCCATGGTCAATTCAGAATCAATTGAGTGCTTTTTATGCGGTGAATGATAACAATGTGATGTCATTAGAAGCTTCATATGAGCATAAACTTCAAGACCCATTATTTGATTTGATGACTACCCAAAGACCTTTTGCATCATTGATTAATTTGACTGATGGAAGTCCGTTTAACATATTACAATTCAGGGAGACTATCACAGACAAACAGGAAGCGGTACTGAATTATTATTACATCCTCAATAAGACAAACCACATCAATTTTAAATTGGGGAATGTGTATACGAGTCAGTCTATGGTTTCTAACCTGAGTCAGCGGACATCAGAGGGAGACGCGCTTTTAAACAACCCTGCAACGATCAACGATATAGGCTATAAGTTTCAAGATTATTATGCTGGGCTTACCTATAAGACTAAGATCGGTAACCTTACTTTAACGCCAAGTTTGAACCTACACTATTACCGGGTAGAGAATACTCAAAACGGAGTCACTGAGGCTTTTGATAAAACGTTGTTATTGCCATCAGCCTCTGCTAGGTACAAAATTAGTTCTGGGCACTCTCTGAGTTTTAACTACTCAGCCAATGCTGAATTTAC
>DLQN01000111.1 GCA_002477595.1 Roseivirga sp. UBA7431 | reverse complement strand
ACTTTACGCCATTTAATGTGAGCGGGGTTTCTTCCGTAAAAGCCATTACAATTTGTACAGCGCTGTGCCTTTTTGCCTTTATGGGTCTTGAGGCGGCCACAGTGCCTGCGAACAATATTAACAATCCAAAAAAGACCATTCCGAAAGCAACCATGCTAGGAACCATTTTGGTGACTATCATTTACATGCTGAGCTCATTTTCCTTGTTCGCTGTTCTATCACCAGAAGAAGTGGCTAATACTGCCTCCCCCTTTGCCAGTGCAGCATCTAAAATGTGGGGACCCAATGCTAAATACCTCATTGCTGCCGGTGCTTGTATCTCAACATTGGGTGCCTTGAATGGATGGATTCTTATCCAAGGCCAGATACCAATGGCCATGGCCAAAGACGGACTTTTTCCAAAGGCATTTGCTAAAACGAACAAAAACGAGTCACCGTATTTCAGCATTATTGCTTCCAGTATCATCATAACAGTTCTTCTATTCATCAATCAGTCTGACGGACTTTCCGGTATTTACAAGTCTATGGTGTTGTTGACAACCGTTACGGTGCTGGTTTCCTACATTTTTACTGTTGCCGCCTACGGCCTATTCTCTCTTGAGAGTAAAATGGGACTTAGTCCAACGTTCAGTAATATATTCTTGGCACTTTTGGGTTTTGCTTTTACCATCTGGATGATGTTCGGTTCTGGAGAACGAGCTGTATTTCTTGGCTTCATAGGGCTACTATTAGGCATCCCCGTTTATATTTGGAACAAACGTAAACCTTCGGAATGAAAACTTGTCACTCAGAATACGGTGCTATTCAATCTCTTTGGATAAAACCAGCGGAAAACGCATTTATCAATCAAGAGACCTTGCATGCGCAGTGGAATGAACTGAACTACCTAGGAGAGCCTATTTATCAAGAGACCCTCACGGAATACAAGGAATTTCAATCGCACTTCACCCAAGGATCCATTGAATTACATAGCTTTCCAACCGATGGCTCAGTGATGATGGATTCCATCTATTGTCGCGATGCAGCCATAGCCACCGACTTTGGCATGATCATTTGCAACATGGGGAAAGGTGGTCGAATTAACGAACCTCAAGCGCAAGCAAAAGCTTATCGAGCAGTGGGTACGGCCATACTAGGCGCCATTACAGCTCCGGGAACTTTAGAAGGTGGCGATGTCGCTTGGCTAGACGAAAAGACATTAGCCGTAGGGCACACTTACAGGACAAATCCTGAAGGCATAAAGCAACTAGAAGCTCTTTTAACACCAAAAGGTGTGGAAGTAATCACCGTAGCATTACCCCATTACAAAGGCCCTTCAGATGTATTTCACTTGATGTCGATTCTTAGTCCTGTAGATAAAGACTTGGCCGTTATCTACTCGCCCTTAATGCCCATTAAGTTTCGAAACTTACTCATAGATCGTGGCTTTCGTTTCGTAGAAGTTCCAGAAGAAGAATTTGATTCAATGGGTTGTAATGTATTAGCGCTGTCGCCTAGAGAATGCTTAATGGTAGCTGGAAATCCTATCACCGAAGCTAGATTAAAAAGTGCCGGCTGTAAAGTCATTACCTATCAGGGACAAGAAATTAGTGTCAAAGGTGGTGGCGGCCCAACTTGTCTGACTAGACCAATGCTTCGCCAGATATAACCTCTCCACAAGGTCGTGATAGATAGCAGAAAACTATCTATTCCCTTCCAACTCAGAGTCTGCCAGTAGCTGGCAGGCGAAGCCAAAGAAACCTCTTAGATTCTGACAGCTAGTTGCTATTTCAAGGCAAAGTGTCAGTCAAATAGCGTGATTTAGGCATTGGACTAGGGATTGCTAACAGACGGTCATGCCGAAGTCTAAAGTTAAAAGACTCCTTATTTATTTGATGCGCGCTTTTCGAGCTTGTGCCATGGCATACATGGTAGGCATCTCTAACATCGTCAATCAAGAGGTCAAGTTCATGGATGAGCCTGCCGATAAAATTGAGGTGATGGAAAAGGAAGTCGATGACGACCCTTTTTGAATAAGGCTAGTCCACTTTGATGATTGAGGCCTTCTTGCCTCCGAAATTGATGTAATCACCCACTTGCTTACCCAATAACTGCTGCCCGATAGGTGATATTGGAGATATAACAAAATAAGTAGTCTCACCAATATCTATTTTACCAATAGAGGTAGCCAGGTAATAAGAGGCATTCTCCGTTTTAACCAAACTACCAAGCTGGCAGTCAGTAAAGGACTTATCCAAATCAAGTGTACCAAGCGTTCGTTTCATTCGTGTCGCCTCACCCAACTGCTCAGCGATTTTACCCTTTTCCAGATTGATCATTTCTGTACTAGTCTCATACTTATCACCCATTGAGCTTTTTGTATCACTCTCTGCAGACACCTTTAATGCTTGCATTTCTTTTTCTAAACTAGCAATCCGTTCATTGACTTGAAGCAGGCATTTATCATAAAGAGATCTCTTGGCTATCGACATAGTGCAATTTCGGACAAGTTCTACTCGCGCACAAGATTCTATTCATACTGTTGGTGCCTAATTCAATTATTTTCTTCCTGAGCAAGAATACTGAATACAGGTAGCTTCGAATCTTTATGGACTTTGTTTGATGACAAGTTGCTTTGTTTATTAAAGAAAAACATAAGCTAGAAGAGGTTTCACAGTAAGGTCAATTTTTATTAAATTGATTCAGTATGCTTTACGAACTCATATATCGCAGTGATGCCATTCCGGATATTTTGGAAAAGGATATTGAAAATATTCTCAGCACAGCACGAGATTTTAATGAAGCCAACGAAATTACGGGATGCCTGCTTTTTAACAACAATCAGTTCTTGCAGCTACTTGAAGGTGAGTTTGACATCGTGATGGCGCTATATGATCGCATCAAAAAAGATCCTAGAAATCGAAACCATATGACACTTCAAATGAGAGAAACAGACTACCGTGTTTATCCAAATTGGACGATGGCATTTCAATCCATGGATAAGTCACAGGTTAAGAGCAAGGGAGGTGTCACAGAGTTTACAGAGTTTGAAGCAGACAAAGATTCAGCACTACCTAAACAACTGTTCGAAGCCGTTAGTCATAATATGACCTAACACTAAAATCTTGCTGCAGTCAATAGGCTCAAGTCTTTGAATGGAAGGTTAAACCTCTTAGCAATCCCCAAATTGGTCGTACAGCCCTTGTACCCATAAATACCTTTACTGAACCATGAGTAATGATAAATCATTTCATTCATTCCTCCATTGTCACCCATTTTGAGAAGTATAGGTGTTAAAATATTACTTATTGCCGTTGTTGCGGTACGTGCTGCTCGAGAGGCAATGTTTGGTACGCAATAATGGATCACATCATATTTCGTGAAAGTAGGTAAGTCGTGAGAAGTAATCTCTGATGTCTCAATACAACCTCCCTGGTCAATCGAAACATCAAGAATGACAGCACCTGGTTTCATTGCAGCGACCATCTCTTCTGTTACCACACAACGTGCTCGACCCTTTTCAGCACGCAATGCACCAATCACCACGTCAGCTGACAATAGGGATTGACTCAAGGTAACACTGTCGATCACAGAGGTAAAGGCCTGGTTTCCGAGTTTGTGTTTAACACGCCTCAATTTATATATCTCGTTATCGAATATTCGCACTTCAGCGCCCAGCCCTAAAGCAGCTCGAGAGGCATGCTCTGCTACTGTACCGGCACCAAGAATAACGACTCGCGTAGGTGGAACACCTGTGATGCCACCTAAAATTATCCCCTTCCCACCTCCTATACTGCTCAATAGTTCAGCAGCAATAGGAATCACCAAACTACCAGCCACTTCGCTCATCGCATTTACTATGGGCAAGCCGTTGGCTTTATCTTCTAGTAATTCGAAACCTAATGCTGTGATCTTCTTTTTATTAATCAGTTCGAAATACTCTGCAGTAGTATTTCCGGGTTGAATGGCCGAAAAGACAGTAGAACCCGGCTTCATTAAACCAATTTCATCCTTGGTTGGCGGTTCTATTTTTACAATCAAGTCTGCTTCAAAAGCCTCCTTGCGAGAATAGACTATTTGAGCACCGTTCTCTGAATATTCTCTGTCTTGAAAGAATGCGCTTTTACCTGCCCCCTGCTCTACTTGAACTTCATGTCCGTTGGCGACTAAAATGCCGACAGCTGCAGGAGTTAAGCTCACTCTATTTTCTTGAAGCGATACCTCATTGGGTACAGAAATCTGCAATGATTTGCTGCCAGACTTTACTTTCATTAGCTTCTCTTCTGGATAAAGACTTCCTTCTTTTGCCAAAGCTGCGAATCCTGATTTTGCCGTATCATCCATGTTTACTCAATTTGTAGTGTCTCTGTTCTGCTCCAAGATCTTCGATCTCAATCTTTAAAAATTTATCAGGCATTAATCCTCCAATTCTCTGTGGCCATTCTAAAATGCACAAATTTCCAGAGTAAAAATATTCTTCTATCCCGATTGCTACTGCCTCTTCTGGGCGCTCCAATCGATAGAAATCAAAATGATAAATGGTCTCTTCTTTATCCGTCAAGTACTCATTGACAATTGAAAATGTCGGGCTCTGAACAATATCCAAAACGCCAAGCGCTTGACCTAAAGCCTTCGTCAAAGTAGTCTTTCCAGCTCCCATTTCTCCCACGAGCACCCAAATTTTATCTTCCCCGCCAAAGTCAATAATCTTACTTGCGACTTTAGGTAAATCGCTAAGCGCGTCTGCTTTAATCAACATTCAAATGACTTTTAGGCCCTTTTCGAATTTAACGAAATAATCGGAATAATTACCTCTTCCATGGACACTCCACCATGCTGAAAAGTATCTCTATAATACTTCACGTAGTGATTATAGTTATTCGGGTAAGCGAAGAACGTATCGTCTGTGGCAAATACGTAAGTAGTAGACACATTGAGCTTTGGTAAATGCAGTTTTTCGGGGTGAGGCACCTCGAAAATACCGTTGTTTCCTTTATAACCCAGGTTCTTTCCTTGCTTGTAGCGCAGATTGGTATTCACATTTCGATCTCCAGCAATTTTGAATGGCTTCTTAACCCTATAAGTACCATGATCGGTGGTAATTATTACTTTTAGTCCTTTATCACTAATCATCCTTAGTAAATCAAACAGCGGTGAATGCTGAAACCACGACCTAGTAAGTGACCTATATGCCGACTCATCGGCAGCCAATTCTTTGATCATCCTGATATCTGTTCTCGCATGAGAAAGCATGTCGACAAAGTTGTAGACGACTACATTCAATTGATTCTGAAGTAGGTTACTGAAGTTGTCGTTTAGCTGCTTGCCCTGATTAGCATGTATGATTTTGTTATAGCTAAAACGAGCATCAATATTATTCTTCTTGAGCTGTCTTTTAATGAATTCAGCCTCATTGTTATTCTTTCCTTCCTCACTATCATCATCCCCTACCCATAGATCTGGGTGTTTCTTTGACATTTCCAGTGGTAATTCTCCTGAGAAAAGTGAGTTTCGAGCGTAAGCCGTGGTTGTAGGTAAAATGGAGTAATAAGTATCTTCTTCCTCAATGTTGAAGTATGGTGCAATATCCTCTTCGATAACCTTCCATTGATCGAACCGAAGATTATCAATAACGATAAAAAAGAAGGGCTCATCATTTAATTGTGGAAAGACCTTTTTCTTCATGAGCTGATGCGAAAGAATCGGACGATCTCCATTCGGGTCATTCAACCAATCTTCGTACTCGTCCTCAATGAAACGAGCAAAATTGGCATTGGCTTCTACTTTTTGCATCTCGAGCACCTCATGCATACTCTTGTTTTCTGTCTTGTCAATTTCTAGCTCCCAAAAGACGAGTTTCTTATACATTTCAGCCCACTCTTTATGATCCATTTGATCATTCATTTCCATACTGATCGTGCGGAAATCCTGCTGGTATTGCATATTGGTTCGCTCACTCACCAAACGTCTATTGTCAAGAATACGCTTGACCGAAATTAGAATCTGGTTTGGATTAAGCGGTTTAATCAAGTAATCGGCAATCTTAGAACCGATGGCTTCTTCCATGATATGCTCTTCTTCGTTTTTAGTGATCATCACTACAGGCAAAGAAGGCCTTCTATTTTTGATATAACTCAATGTTTCGAGACCTGTCATGCCAGGCATATTTTCATCAAGAAAAACCACATCAAAATGCTCTTTTTCAACCGCGTCAATGGCATCGGCACCACTCGCTACGGGAGTGATGTCATAACCTCGATCATTGAGAAATAGGATGTGTGGTTTCAGGAGGTCTATCTCATCATCGGCCCACAAAATGTTATATCTTTGCATAGATAAAATTTAGCAAGAAGCTCGAATTTAAAGTATTAAAAGCACAAAGTTTGAACAAAAAAAAGATAATCAATGATCCAGTCTACGGATTTATTACTATCCACAGTGGGCTCATCTTCGACATTATCGATCACCCCTACTTTCAGCGACTGAGGAGGATTAAGCAATTAGGCCTTACAGAACTTGTCTACCCTGGTGCTCATCATACTAGATTTCACCATGCCATTGGGGCAATGCACCTAATGACTGAAACCTTAGAAAATTTAAGGACAAAAGGAGTCGAAATTTCTGATGAAGAATACGAAGCGACACTCATTGCCATATTGCTTCATGATATTGGCCACGGCCCTTTCTCACATGCCTTAGAGTCTACCTTGTTAAAAGAGGTGGCACATGAGTCTATTTCTCATTTGACTATTGTAAAACTCAATAATCAGTTTGATGGTCGTTTATCCATGAGTATAGAAATATTCTTAGGCGCTTATAAACGACAATTCTTTAATCAGCTCGTATCGAGTCAACTTGATATCGACAGATTAGATTATCTAAAAAGAGATAGTTATTTCACTGGAGTTTCTGAGGGGACAATTGGTGCCGAAAGGATCATCAAAATGCTTGATGTTAAAGACGATCAGTTAGTTGTCGAAGAGAAGGGCATCTACAGCATTGAAAACTTCCTCAGTGCGAGAAGGCTAATGTATTGGCAAGTCTACTTGCATAAAACCAGTGTCAGCTCTGAGAAAATGTTGATCAGCATTATCAAAAGAGCTAAAAACCTCACGCAGAGAGGTCAAGATCTTTTTGCAACACCAGCCCTTAAATTATTTTTAAAACAAGAATTCAAGACCGAAGACTTCCAAGAGGAACCAGAGGTACTCGAAACTTTTTTAGAACTAGATGACTACGATATCTGGGGTGCAATTAAAATATGGAGCCACTATCATGACACTGTACTATCTAGCCTTTGCCAAAAGCTTTTAAAGCGTGAACTTTTCAGAATAAAGATCAGTACTGAGCCCGCTAGTGAAGAGGAGATGGAGCATATATCAACAAAAATTCAGCAGGTTTATGGCATTTCTGCTAGCGATGCCGAATACTTCCACTCTACAGGACAATTATCAAATAATGCATATATCTCTGGTGATCAAAAGATCATGATTTTATCAAAGTCTGGAGAAGTCCGAGACGTTGTTGATGCAGCTGATTTACCTAACATAAAAGCCATGAGCAAAATAGTCCGCAAGTACTATCGTTGCTGGCCAAAAGACATATCTTTGTAATCGACAATCGAAACATGGAAATATCAATAGAACAGGTTGCACAACTGATTGACGGTAAGGTTGATGGTAATGGAAACATCAATGTAAATCGTTTAGAAAAAATTGAAGAAGCTACTGAAGGAAGCATTGCTTTTCTTGCTAATCCAAAATACACGCCCTACCTCTATTCTACTAAGGCAAGTGCCGTCATCGTAAAGAGTGATTTCATAGCTGAAAAAGAATATACAACTCACTTGATTAGAGTTGAAGATCCCTATTCCAGCTTCGCCAAACTTTTAGAGGCTTACCAGCAAATGACAGCCATTGTCAAAGAAGGTGTCGAACAGCCCTCCTTTCAAAGTGATTCTGCCACTCTCGGAGAAAAAATTTACCTAGGCGCATTTTCCTACTTAGGAGATAATGTAAAAGTGGGTAACAATGTAAAAATCTACCCCAACTCATATCTTGGCGATAACGTAGAAGTTGGTGAAAACACTATTATTCACGCTGGCGTCAAGGTGTATGCCAATTGTAAAATTGGTGCTAACTGCATCCTACATTCTGGTGCTGTAATCGGTAGCGATGGTTTCGGATATGCCCCTCAAGAAGATGGTACTTTTAAAGCCATTCCTCAAACGGGCAATGTCATCATAGAAGATAATGTCGACATTGGAGCCAACACCACGATTGATTGCGCCACTATGGGGTCAACAATCATTAAATCTGGCGCGAAAATCGACAACCTTGTTCAGATAGCTCATAATGTGGAGGTCGGTAAGAATACAGCAATCGCTTCTCAGGCTGGCCTTTCAGGAAGTGCTAAAATCGGTGAGAACTGCCAAATCGGTGGTCAGGCAGGTATTACCGGACATTTAACGCTCGCGAATAGAACAATCATTGGCCCACAAGCGGGTGTCCCTAAGACAATTAAGGAAGAAGGAAAAGTATGGTTTGGTTCACCAATCATGGAGCATCGTGATTTCTTAAGAATGAGCATATCACTGAGAAACCTGCCCGATGTCATCCAACGGATTAAGGAACTAGAAAAAAAGCTTTAAATTCGCGGAATTTTCAAAGAATACATGAAGACCAAGCAACATACAATTAAAGAACCAGTAACAGTATCTGGAGTAGGCCTGCATACTGGTGTAACTGCCAATATGACTTTTACACCCGCACCGCCTGATCACGGTATTAAGTTTCAAAGGATCGATTTGCCTAATGAGCCGATTGTTGATGCTGATGTCGATTATGTGGTAGATTTATCCAGGGGTACAACCATTGAACACAATGGCGCCAGAATCAATACTGTCGAACATACGCTGGCTGCTTTAGTCGGACTAGAAATAGACAACGTACTGATTAAAATTGATGGGCCTGAGCCTCCAATATTAGATGGGAGTTCGATGATGTTCATTGAGGCGATTGAAAAGGTTGGTGTTCAAGAACAAAATGCGTTAAGAAATTTCTTCGAGATTACAGAGAGCATTATTTACAAAGACCCAGAGCGTGATGTAGAAATTGCTGCTTTACCTTTGGATGATTTTCGTGTCACGGTAATGGTGGACTACAATTCTCCAGTGCTAGGCAGTCAACATGCTTCTTTAAATAGTATTTCGGAATTTAAAAACGAAATCGCCTCTAGCCGAACGTTTTGCTTTTTGCATGAGCTAGAAATGCTCTACAAAAATAACTTAATCAAAGGTGGTGACCTTAATAATGCCATCGTTGTTGTCGATCGCGTGGTAAAGGATGAAGAGCTCGAGTACTTGGCTGGACTCTTTAACAAACCAAAGGTTGAAGTCAAAAAAGAAGGCATTTTAAATAACGTAGATCTTCGACATCGTAACGAGCCAGCGCGACACAAACTATTAGATGTTGTTGGTGATTTAGCATTAGTAGGCAGACCTATCAAGGCGCAGATATTAGCTGCTCGCCCCGGACATGCTGCGAATGTAGCTTTCGCAAAGAAATTGAAGAAGGCCATGCAAGAGACTAAGTCCAATGTGCCTTATTACGATCCTAATCTGGAGCCTGTCATGGACATCAAACAGATTACTCAGATATTACCACATAGATACCCCTTTTTGTTGATTGACAAAATCATCCATCTAGACGAAAACATGGTGGCGGGTATCAAAAATGTAACCATAAACGAGCCTTTCTTTCAGGGGCACTTTCCAGGCAACCCGGTAATGCCTGGCGTACTTCAAGTTGAGGCTATGGCCCAAATTGGAGGTATATTAGTATTAAATACGGTGCCAGACCCCGAAAACTACACGCCATATTTCTTAGGAATAGATCGTTGTAAATTTAGAAGAATGGTTATTCCAGGAGATACCATTAAATTCAAATGTGAATTGACGGCTCCAATTAAGCATGGTATTGCTCAAATGACGGGCTATGCTTACGTAGGAAACACTTTAGTATGCCAAGCATCGATGACAGCAAGAATTGTTAAAAACCCATGAATCAACCATTAGCCTATATACACCCTGAAGCCAAGATTGCTAGAAATGTAGTAATCGAACCCTTCGCTTCGATCAGCAAAAACGTGGTGATTGATGAAGGAACTTGGATAGGATCCAATGTAACCATCATGGAAGGTGCCCGCATCGGTAAAAACGTAAAGATTTTTCCTGGAGCAGTAGTTTCTGCAATTCCTCAAGACTTGAAGTTTGGTGGAGAAGACACGGTACTAGAAATTGGTGATAACACTGTAATTCGTGAATGCGTGACCCTCAATAGAGGTACTTATGCAACCAACAAAACTGTAATCGGTAAAGATTGTCTTATCATGGCTTATACCCACGTAGCACATGATTGTGTAGTGGGTGATAATTGCATTCTTGTTAACGCAGTACAACTGGCTGGTCATGTAACAATAGCCGAATGGGCCATCATCGGTGGGGCAGCAGCAGTACATCAGTTTGTCAATATTGGCGCGCATACAATGGTATCTGGTGGTTCTCTTGTTAGAAAAGATGTACCGCCTTACACCAAAGTTGGACGTGAACCTTTGAGTTACGCTGGTATCAACTCCATAGGCTTGAGAAGAAGAGGATTCTCAAATGAAAAGATTACTGAAATTCAAGAAATCTATAGATACATTTTTCTCAAAGGCCTTAATAATTCAAAAGCACTTGATCTAGTTGAGCTAGAAATGTCACCAACAGATGAGAGGGATGAAATCCTTAATTTCTTCAGAGGGTCTGATCGAGGCGTAATGAAAGGCTATACTGCAAAATAGAATGAAGATTGAAGTTAAGGACCTGGGTAAAAAATTCATCAAAGAATGGATTTTCAGACACCTTGATTTCACTTTTGACGACTTTCAATCCTATGCCATCACGGGACCAAATGGTAGTGGGAAATCAACTTTCATTCAATCCTTAGCTGGTTTTATTCCTACAAACGAAGGAACTGTCCAGTATTATAAAGACGGTAATTTAATCCCTGAGGATGAGATATTTAAAACCCTCGACATCATTACTCCATATTTGGAGTTAATAGAGGAGTTCACATTAGACGAATTCTTAGCGTTCCATTTTAAGTTTAAGACGTTAAGGGAAGGGTATTCAATCAACGATTTCATAGATAAAATCTATCTTAACG
>DLQN01000055.1 GCA_002477595.1 Roseivirga sp. UBA7431 | reverse complement strand
TCAGCAAGGACTGGCTCACTTTACAGAGCACATGCTGTTTAACGGGACAAAGAATTTTCAGAAAAACGAACTCATCGACTTCTTACAGAAGATGGGCTTAGAATTTGGAGGAGATTTGAATGCCTATACGAGCTTCGATGAAACGGTATATATCCTTCCGATTCCTACGGACAATCCAGAAAATTTGGACAAAGCCCTGACGGTGCTGAGCGACTGGGCACATCAAGCTACTTTTGATGATGAGGAAATAGATAAGGAAAGAGGAGTTGTCATGGAAGAATGGCGCCTTAGACTAGGTGCAAATGAGCGGATGAGACAGCAGGTTTGGCCAATCACTTTGGCGGGGTCTAGGTATGCTGAAAGACTTCCTATTGGTAAGCCTGAAGTACTTGAGAACTTTAAGTATGAGGCCGCCAAGCGCTTCTACAAAGATTGGTATCGACCAGACTTAATGGCACTTGTGGCTGTCGGTGATTTTGACGTTCCTGAAATGGAAGCGAAGATCAAGAAGCTTTTCGGTAAGATAAAGGGACCTAAAAAACCTAAAGAGCGCATTTATTACTCTAGAACCGACTTCGAAGGAACTAGAATAGCTGTAGCCAGCGATGAAGAAGCAACTGGCAACACCATTAGCGTTGAGTTTATTAAAAAGGGTTTAACTAAAACAGAGAATACGCTTTCAGCCTTTAGAACAACTGTGATGAGAGGGCTTTTCAGCAATATGATGAGCCAACGATTCAATGAACTGGTACAAGCTGAGAATCCTCCTTTTCAATTTGGTTTCAGTGGTTATGGCAGGACATTGGGCCAAGACAAATCGGCATATACTATTTATGTAAATGTGAAAGATGATCAGTTTAAAGAAGGCCTAAAAGCAGCTGTTTCGGCTAACGAACGGGTTCGTAGGTACGGATTTACACAAGGAGAATTGGAAAGAACCATCGCCCTCTACCGCAATAGTTATGAAAGAGGTGTGAAAGAAGCAGATAAGGATCAATCAGGTAGAGTAGTAGGGGCATATGTCAACCACTTTCTCAATGGAGGGTCTCTTTTGAATGCACAACAACGATTAGACAACCTCAATAAGGTAGTTCCAACCATTAAACTAGAAGAGATTAATGAATTGATTAAAAGTTGGATCACTGAGGACAATAGAACGATTGAAATCAACGCAAAAGAAGAGAATGCGGATATGATTCCAACAGAGAATGAGCTGATTGCGATCTTAGATAACGCCAAGGATGACAATTCTATTCAGCCCTATGCAGAAGAAACATTAGCAACTACGCTGCTGAGTCAATTGCCAAAAGCAGGGTCAATTGTTTCTGAATCAACAAACGCAGTAACAGGCATTACAGAAATGATGCTGTCAAATGGAGCAAAGCTTTATTTAAAGCCGACAGACTTCAAGAATGATGAGATTAGGTTGAACGCCTTTAGTTTTGGTGGAGGCTCTTTGTATGACCCCTCAGATATCATGTCAGTTCAAATGGCCGGTCAAGTGATGAGTCAAATGGGTGTTGGCGAATTCAACGCGATTGACCTTAACAAGTTTATGACCGGAAAAACAGCTTCTGTCAATGCGGGAATTGGTTTATATGACGAGTCGGTTTCTGGTTTTTCAAGCATTAAGGACTTGGAGACGTTCATGCAGTTGCTGCATCTAAAATTTACTACGGTAAGAAAAGATGAGGCAGCTTTCAATAGCTGGTTAGGCAGAACAAAGAACCTATATGCTAATGTTACTTCTAGCCCTGACTTCCAGTTTCAGATAGAAATGCAGAAGATAATGATGGGTGAGGATAATCCGTGGATAACTTTCCCAACGCCAGAAGCCTTTGAAACGATTGACTTAGATAGGATATTGAAGATTTATGAAGAGCGCTTTGCAGACGCCAGTAACTTTAAGTTCGTGTTTGTTGGTAACATTGACATGGATACGTTTAAACCACTGGTAGAAAAGTATATCGCGAGTTTACCCGCTACAGCATCTAATGAGTCTTATAAGAACTTGAGCCTCAATATCAAGGCGGGAAAGATTACAGAAAACGTTTATGTTGGTGTAGATGAGAAGAGCCAGGTGAGCATTACCCTGTCTGGCGATTATGAGTATGACATGAACACTAACGGACTGATGAGCGCAGTAGCAGGCATACTAACGAATAAAATGATTGAGACGCTGAGAGAAGAAATGGGTGGCGTATATGGTGCTGGAGCAAATGCTTCATTGACCGGTTACCCTGACCCAACTTTCACTTTTTCTATCTCTTTTCCATGTAAGCCCGAGAATGTCGAGGCACTCACTCAGGCAGCTCTCAAAGAACTTGAGAAGATAAAGAACGGAGAGTTTACGGATGAAGATCTCCAAAAGATTATCACTGCTCGTAAGCAAAACTTTGATGAGTCTATTAAGCAAAATGCTTATTGGTCAAATGCGATGGGGACTTACCTGAAAAATGGCGATGACTTTGAAGATATCTTGAAAGGCAATGAGCGTGCAGATGCTATTACTAAAGAAGCGGTTGTAGCAGCAGCGAACAAATACCTCACGAAAGAGAATATTATCACCATTACTAGACTTCCTGAGAGCTATAAGAAGGCTGATTTGAATCAAGAGATTAAGAAGAATTAAGATTTACACTATGAATAAAAGAGGAGACTTTGGTCTCCTTTTTTATTTTATAATCACCTCATTAACGATTGGCTGACCCAATTCTTTGGTGAGCATCACCAAAATTTTGTCGCGAGACATATTCAGCTCATGCTTCAGCGGAGCGGAAGAGATATGGACAAAGAGCTTTTTGTCCTTAATGTAGATCTTAGAGGTTCTAGTGGCGATCGGCTTGCCCATTACACGTTCCCAGGAGTTGACAAGGTCTGTTTCATAAAATTTACCTTCGATACGGAAAGCCTTAAGCATCTCACTAATAGCTTCACCCAAGGGTTCGGGCTGGCTTTTTCTACTCCTATGTGAATACCTGTTTTTCATCGTTTTCCGATTGGGGCATCTAAAGTACCAATTCGGCAGTAAGCGTTTGGTGTTGGAATGAAATTATTCAATAAATAAATCTGAAGCGATTTTATCTGCGAGTAGTTTTCCTTTGTTCGTTAATATCAAGCAACCCTCGTCTTCATAAATCAGATCTTGACTTGCCAACTTGTTGAGGTAATGCTCTTGCTCAGAGAGTAAATCAACATTGTATTTGGTTTTTAAACGACTCATGTCGCAGCCCCATTTCGTACGCAGCGAGGTAAGGATGTATTCGTTTACCTGATCTTCTGGGCTAAGGGTGATCACTTCGGCAGGCACCTCTCCTTCTTTGATTCCTTTTAAGTATTTGGCGTTGTTCGCCACGTTCGCTTTACGAAACTTACCACTATAGGAATGTGCTGATGGGCCAATGCCTAGGTATTTCTCATCCTTCCAATAGGCACTGTTGTGCTGAGACTCGTATCCGGGTTGGGCGAAATTTGAAATCTCATATTGGTCGTAACCATATTTGGCCATGGTATCCAAGAGGATTTCGAACTGATCAGCAGCGAAGTCTTCATCAATGGCTTTGATCTTTCCTTTTTTAAGCCAATTGCCAAAAGCCGTTTGCGGCTCTATGGTGAGGCAGTAAGAAGAAATATGCTCTGGCCTCAAGCCTACCATCATTTCAAGGTCATTAAGCCAGTTTTCATGATTTTCGCCTGGTAAGGCATAGATCAAATCAAGACTGATGTTTTCGAAACCAACTTTACGCGCCAAGTGAAATGTATCAATGGCTTCTTTACTGGTATGTTGGCGATTCATCCATTTCAGGTGCTTGTCATTGAACGATTGAACCCCAATGCTTAGCCTGTTTACTCCAAGATTGAAGAAGGTCGTGAGCTTCTCTTCAGTCAAGTCATCCGGGTTGGCTTCCATGGTGACCTCTGGGTTGCTAGACAAGACATATTCACTCTGAATGATGCCCATCAGTTTCTTTAAATGAGGGCCTTCGAGTAGTGAAGGTGTACCACCTCCAAAATAGATGGTGTAAATAGTATCTCGACCCAAAAAGTCACTTTGCATGATGAGCTCCTCCCCAATAGCGTCAACCATCTCATCGATTTGACCTAAGGATTGGGAAAAGTGAAAGTCACAATAGTGGCATGCTTTTTTGCAGAATGGAATATGGATGTATAATCCGGCCAAAGTTTCGTTATTTTAAATTCAAACCTAATAAATGTCAGGCTTTCGCGGTGTCATATTGGTCGTTTTCGGCTTAAATTTCTTAATCCTCAGTTCCGCCTTCGCACAGGACAAGCTGGAGTTAAGGATAAGGGCTACTGCTGAAAACGAGCAATTGATTCGCAAGTATAAGTATAATCAAAACCCCATAGATTCTTTAAGTGCAATTCAGACAATCCAGTCTTTAATTAATCAACTGCATTTGGATGGTTATCTCCTGGCCCAAATAGACAGCATCACCTCTCTCCCGGGTCAAATAGAAGCTTCAATAGACCCTGGGGCTCCTTTTGAGTGGCTTTCGCTGGGCGCGGGAAATGTGGAACGGAGTATTCTGCGCAAATCGGGCTATAAAACCAGTCGCTTTAATGGCGAAAGATTTGACCTTAAAGCAATTGGGAAGATTGAAACTAGCATGTTGCGCTATGCCGAAAGAAACGGTTTTCCCTTTGCCGCACTTAGATATGATTCTCTTAGGATTGAGAGTAATCAACTCAATGCCACGCTGAACTTAGATGTTGGGCCACTGATACGGTTCGATTCAGTACATATCGTTGGCAATCAAATTCTGAAATCTCGATTTGCCACGGCATACTTGGGAGTTGATATGGGAGATCCCTATAATCAAGTTGTTGTTGATGGTGTAGTGAGCAAGCTAAGAAGGTTGCCTTATTTACGTTTGGTCAAGAGCCCACGGCTTTCGTTTCAAAATAGTGAGGCAATAGTCTCTTTGGAGCTTGCCAAAAGACCGATTAACACCATCGATGGTATCATTGGCTTTCTGCCAAACACGAGCCGTGATGATGGACTACTTATTACTGGGCAATTTGATCTGGAGCTGTATAACCCTTTTGCAACGGGTAAGAAAATCGGTCTCCATTGGAGGAGGCTAAGCGAGGAAACGCAGTCAATTCGAATGGAGTACTTTCATCCTAACATCTTTAGGAGTCCACTATCTGTAGACACCGACTTTGAGTTTCTAAAGCAGGACACCACTTTTACGCGGAGAGATTTTCGGGTGGACTTCTCCTTTAACCTAGCGACCAATAGTACGCTTGGTTTTTTCACGGGCTTTAGAAACACAGACCTTCTCGCGACTTCTCAATTCGCCAACGCTACGAGGCTTCCTGATATCATTGATTTTGCGGTAACGCGTTATGGTCTGAGCTTGTATTTAGATCATTTGGATGATGCTTTTTTACCTAGGCGTGGTTTGAGCCTTAGGCTCTCTGCTTCTGTTGGTAATAAAACCATTGAACAGAATATAGGCTTACCTACTGAACTTTATCTAGACGTAGACTTAAAGACCCTTCAGTATCAATATGACGTTAGTGTGGATAACTACTGGTCATTTAGTCCAAAGCTGGTTTTATATACTGGAATTAATGCAGGCTTACTTTCCAATGATCAGCTTTTTCAAAATGATGCTTATCGTTTAGGGGGACTAAATACCCTCCGTGGGTTTAGTGAGAACTTTTTCTTTGCCACGGGTTATGCTTATTCAACAATAGAGTCAAGGGTGTTTTTTGATGAATCTTCTTATCTCAGTGTCTTTTCAGATATTGGATTCATAAGAAGCGACTTTGTAGATCGGATCGGAGAGAAGAATGAATTTGCATTAGGCTTGGGTGCCGGCATCAACTTTTCCACTAGCAATGGTATCTTTAACTTTGTTTACGCCTTAGGCACATCTGAAAATACAGGCGGCCTGAACTTTAATCAATCGAAAATACATTTCGGGTTTACTACTCGATTCTAATATGAGCGTGCTTATTGAATCTTCACCAGTTTTATTTCGTGACATTGCCATAGCCATTTCTGCGCTGTTGCTGGCAGCTTATGCTGTGTCACGGATGGCATTTCCGAAGATGTTCGCCACTGTATATGACTTCTCTAAACTTCTTAATTTTAAATTAAAGGACGAGTTTGGGTCTAATATTAGGCTTTTAAGTACCGAGAGTCTCTACTTCAGCATCATATTATCTGCTTCTACGAGTTTTGTCGTTATAGTTTTATTCTTTGGTTTACATCAGGTTGAAGGATTCGTGTTAGTCCCTTGGCTGATTCCAGAGAGCTTTGGTATGGGCATCTTAATTTGGCTGGTGATGACCGCTACTTTTCAACTTTTCTTTTTGATTAAATACCTTTTCATTTGGCTGATAGGGTCTTTGTTTAACCTTTCCCCTTCAATAAGCCGTCATTTTCAAGAAATACAAAGTCTCAACAATTGTTACGTCATGGCCATGACTGTTCTCTGTGCTCTGGTCGTTTACAGCAACTACAGTTTTCCTGTGTTATTGATCAACACAATTCTAGTGGGCACTGTCATCTATTTGCTTTACAGGTTGTTAAACATTTACGTCAAGCTTGAGCAACTAAAGCTATATAGTAAGTTATATATATTTTCTTACCTTTGCAGCACAGAAATCGTCCCTGCTATTGTCGGGATCAAATTACTGTTATAACACGCCAATTCGGGAAATAAGTAGGGAAGCATATGTCTAATAGCATCATTGAGGGGAGGCTGAAAGAAGTTAAGAGTTTACTCGTATCACAGCCAAAACCGTCAGATCCGAAATCACCATACTATCAACTTGCAGAGAAATACGGAATCAAGGTCGATTTTAGGCCTTTTATTCAGGTAGATCCTATCCCTGCAAAGGAGTTTAGGAAGCAAAAAATAGATATCTTAAAGCACACGGCTATTATTTTTACTAGCCGTAATGCCGTAGATCATTTCTTTGCCATCTGTAATGATTTGAAGGTTGATATTCCTGCGGACATGAAATACTTCTGTATCTCAGAGCAGACTGCGAATTATCTTCAGAAGTACATTGTCGTGAGAAAGAGAAAAATCTTCACTGGTTCTAGAACTGCGGAAGATTTAATAGAGATATTAAAGAAGCACAAGAACGAAAAGTATCTATTTCCTTGCTCTAGCATTCGCAAAGAAGATATTCCAAACTTTTTGCAGGACAACGGCTATGAGTATTCTGAGGCCGTTATCTATGAGACGGTCGCGAGTGACTTGTCGGACTTAGATAATGTCTTTTATGATATAATTGCTTTTTATAGCCCTAGTGGGATTAATTCACTATTTGTGAATTTCCCTGACTATAAGCAAAATGATACACGCATGGCTGTTTTCGGTCCAACAACTGCTAAGGCAGCCACGGATGCAAACCTCGTTTTGGATATTGAAGCGCCTCAGCCGAATGCTCCTTCAATGACAGGAGCTTTGGAATTGTATATTAAGAAGGCGAACAAACTATAAGATTGGCGAAACCTATAAGGGCACTTGCTAGTTTTGTTGTAATATATTCGTGCGGATTAAATAAATGGAATAGATTTCGCGTTACCACATTATGACAAGAGCCTTTCTGCTAACCATTATATGCTTGTGTTGTCATCTGGGTTTACGAGCGCAACAAGACGCGCAGTTTACCCATTATATGTTCAATCAATTGTATTATAATCCAGCGTTCGCTGGTCTTTCCAATGGTAATACAGTAACTGCAATCCACAGGTCACAATGGTTTGGCTATGATGGCACCATTAATAGTGGTGGTGCGCCTAGCACTCAAATGATTAGCTATAACACTAGTTCGAGCTTCTGGAATGGTGGCTTGGGTTTTCACGTAGTCAATGATAACCTTGGTCCTTCCTCTAATTTAGAGCTTCAAGTCTCTGGTTCTTATTTTCTAGAATTACCAAATGGCGCCTCACTGAGTATTGGCTTAAAAGCGGGTATGTTCTCTAGTAGCATAGACTTTGATGAGATAGTTGTGGTTGATCCAAGGGATGGTGTGGGTAGTTTGACAGGGAAAGAGTCTCAATTAAGGCCAGACCTTGGGGTAGGAATTCTCTATAGAAATGGGAATTTTTTTGGTGGTTTCAGTACAAATCACTTAATTCAACCCGGATTTGACTTCGGTCAAGATCAAATAGCCAATCAATTACTTCGACACTATTATTTGACAGCAGGATATGACTATGTGCTAACTCCTGAGCTCACAATTACCCCAACTTTATTAGTTAGATCAATAGGTTTTGATGCCTATAACTGGGATTTAAGTGTTATTGCTCGTTTTAGAGATCAATTATGGGGAGGAGTTTCTTACAGACAATCAGAATCAGCTTCGGCAATGATTGGCTATAATGTACTCAAGGATCGTAGTTTGGCGTTGGCATATTCGGTCGATATTGTATTGACAGATAGGTTGAGTAAAGAGCCTACTTCGCAAGAAGTAATGCTCATTTACACGTTTAAGTCGAAAAATAGAGCAAGAAATCTTGGAAGAAATATCATAAGAACTCCAAGATACCGTTACTAAGCATAAGTTCTGCAGAGAATGAAAAACGTGATTTTTTCTATGTCTCAGCGGATTACTAACAATAAAATATTAATTTTCGCGCTTTATGTGCGACTACTGGCCTTATTTAATGGAGATAAATGGCCGGGAAACTATAAAAACTGACTATGATGAGAAAGTCTGTATTGGGTCTTATGATTGTGTTATTGCTGGGCTTCACCGCTGGCTGTAGCATGTTCGATGGCTTCTTGGCAGGAGG
>DLQN01000087.1:30152-30826 GCA_002477595.1 Roseivirga sp. UBA7431 | reverse complement strand
CTCAAAGATTAAGAGGGTCATGCAGAAATTCATTCCTGAAGCGCCACATGAAATCATATTGGTACTCGATGGATCAACAGGCCAAAACGCATTTATTCAAGCGCAAGAATTCACAAAAGTGACCGAGGTTACGGGCTTAGCCATCACCAAACTTGATGGTACGGCTAAAGGTGGTGTGGTCATTGGTATCTCTGACCAATTTAAAATACCTGTCAAATACATTGGTGTAGGTGAGCAAGTCAACGACCTTCAGGTATTCAACAAGGCGGAGTTTGTAGATTCGCTTTTCAAAAAATAAGGATTAACAACCCAATCACCTCGTTTTATAAGCAGATTACTCCCTTACAATCATGAACGATCGCGTACATTCCACTGCACTTATGCGATCATTTGTAAGTACTAACTAATTATAAACAACTAAATATCAACTACTTAAAAGTATGGCACTCATATTGTAATGTACTTGCATGGATAGAAAACATTTGTACATTAACGAACACACCTATGAGCGCTATTGCCATTCAAATCCCTCAGATCAGCGGAGAGCAAGAAATCGAAGTCGAAGTAAGAGTTAACGGTAAGAAAATGTCTTACAACTACCGCGTGGAAGTTTTCCACTGGGCAGATTGCGACAATCCTAGCGATGACAGAGTAGATTGCATTAGACAAATCCT
>DLQN01000087.1:28632-30058 GCA_002477595.1 Roseivirga sp. UBA7431 | reverse complement strand
ATTTATTTCTTAAATTTGCCACACTAAAATTTGGTATGAAGGCGAAGGGACTGAAAAAAGATAAGGTTAATATAGTAACACTAGGTTGCTCAAAAAACCTGGTTGACTCTGAAGAGATATTAACCCAACTCAAGGGCAATGGTGTAGACACAACCCATGAAGCTTCCAATGACGATGCAAACATTGTAGTCATCAATACGTGTGGCTTTATTGACAATGCTAAGCAGGAATCAATAGATACGATCCTCAGGTATGTTGATGCTAAAGAAGAAGGTCTTGTAGACAAAGTTTATGTCACTGGTTGTTTATCTCAGCGCTACAAGGACGACTTGGAAGTAGAAATCCCTCAGGTAGATGCCTTTTTCGGCACGATGGAACTGCCTGCCCTCCTAAAGAAATTCAACGCAGATTATAAGCATGAGCTAGTTGGTGAAAGAATCACTACTACCTCTAATCACTACGCTTATTTAAAAATATCAGAGGGTTGCGACAGGCCTTGCTCCTTCTGTGCTATTCCTTTAATGAGAGGAAAGCATCGCTCTAGACCCATCGAAGAACTGGTTAAAGAGGCCAAGAACTTGGCTAGAAACGGTACGAAAGAACTCTTGTTGATCGCACAGGATTCCACGTATTACGGCCTAGATATCTACAAAAAGAGAAACTTGGCAGAGCTGCTTAGAAACCTTTCAGATGTAGAAGGCATAGAGTGGATTCGACTTCACTACGCCTTCCCTACCGGCTTCCCTATGGATGTGCTGGACGTAATGGCCGAAAGAGATAACATCTGTAACTACTTAGATATTCCGCTTCAACACGGATCAAATAATGTCTTGAAATTGATGCGTAGAGGTACGACTCGCGAAAAGACTGAAAAACTTCTTGCTGAGATGAGAAAGCGAGTTCCTGGAATTGCCATTAGAACCACATTGATTGCTGGTCACCCTGGTGAAACCGAAGAAGAGTTCGAAGAAATGGTAAATTTCGTAAAAGAATCACGTTTTGACCGCTTAGGCATATTCACTTATTCTCACGAAGAAGACACGCATGCTTATAGTATGGATGACAATATTCCTGAAGAAGTGAAGCAAGAGCGAGCTAACCGCATAATGCAGATACAAGAAGAAATCTCATTAGAGCTTAACCAAGAAAAGATCGGTCAGACCATGAAGGTGCTCATCGATAGAAAAGAAAGTGGCAACTTTATTGGAAGAACAGAACATGACTCTCCAGAAGTAGACAATGAGGTACATATAGATGCAAAAAAGCATTACTTGAGAATTGGTGATTTTGCCAACATTAAAATTACCGATGCTACCGAATTTGATCTCTATGGGGAACCAGTTGTCTAGTAAAATTGTCACCTAATGGTAAATCCATTTTAGCCCCTCAATAAGTTTATGGACACATTGGAAAAAACAGACTGTTT
>DLQN01000087.1:0-28493 GCA_002477595.1 Roseivirga sp. UBA7431 | reverse complement strand
GCACTAGGGAAATCCTATCTTCAGTTCTAACATCACAATATGAGCACTTCGAAGTATCTCCAAGCACTTCGAAGAACATTGAAGACCTCAAGTCTGAGAACACATACACCATTACTACTGGTCATCAGTTAAATATATTCACCGGACCTCTTTACGTCATTTATAAGATAGTGTCTGTAATCCGTGCTTGTGAAGAACTTAAGAAATTAAGGCCTGATTGTAATTTTGTACCTGTCTATTGGATGGCCAGTGAAGATCACGACTTTGACGAGATTGATCACTTTCGTTTTAATGGGAAAAAATTCTCTTGGGAAACAGATCAGGTTGGCGCTGTAGGGAGATTTAATACAAAATCTATCAGTCCAATATTTGACGAAATTATCGGAATCCCAGGTTTCTTTAGAGATGCCTACTTAAAAGAGAAAGACCTAGCCTCAGCAGTCAGGCATTATATGAATCACCTTTTTGGTGAACATGGCTTAGTTATCATTGATGCTGACCAAAAAGACCTCAAACGACTCTTCACTCCAGTAATTGAATCTGACCTTTTCGATCACACGCCAGAGGCTGAAGCAAGTCGCATCACGAAAGAAATTGAAGATTCAGGATACAAAACTCAAGTCTTCCCAAGAGAAATCAACTTCTTCTATTTGGAAGGCAATATAAGGTCGAGAATAGTAAAGAACGGAGATGGCTATGAAGTACTTGATACTGACCTCACCTTTTCTGTAGACGGAATCAGGCAAGAACTGACGGATCACCCTGAAAGATTCAGTCCAAACGTAGTTTTAAGACCACTTTATCAAGAATTCCTCTTGCCAAACCTAGCATACGTAGGCGGACCTTCAGAGCTTGTTTACTGGCTACAGCTGAAGGGCATATTCGATCATTTTCAAGTTACTTTTCCGCTACTTATGCCGCGTAACTTTGCGGGTATAATGACCAATGGGCAAGTGAAAAAGCTCGAAAAAGCTGGTTTAAGTTATGAGGATATCTTCAAAGAGGAGAATGAACTCGTTAAGGAAAAAGTGATCGCCAATACCACTTTCAAAATGGACTTAGATGAACAGAAAGTTCATTTGAGAAAAATCTATTCCGAAATTAAGGATCAGGCGACTCAGGTAGATTCGACTTTAGAAAAACTCGTTTTAGCCGAGCTAAAGAAAGCCGAAAAGAGTCTTGAGAAGATCGAGTATAAGATTTTAAAGGCTGAGCGGAAAAACCAAGAAGTGTTAGTGAATAGGATATATGCCCTAAAAGAAACACTGTTTCCAGGAGGGAGTCCGCAAGAAAGGAAAGACAACTTCCTGAATTTTTACATTAACAATCCAAAATTCATAGATTCATGTATGGAAGCTTTCGACCCGTTCGATTATCGTTTCCATATGCTTGAAGTCCATGAATAAAGAAGTTCTTAGATCGCTATTTCTAGAGAAGCGCAAAACCTTAACAGGACAGGAGTTTGATCGTAGAAATAAACTGCTCCTCAAAAACTGCCTAGACTTTCTTGCGGCTAACCCACAACTCGTTCATTGCCACCTATTCCTTTCTATCAAAAAATTCAAGGAGCCTAATACGTGGCCCTTATTCGATCAACTGAGGAACAGCAAGGCGCATGAAGTCTATGTATCAAAAACACTTTTCATACAGAAGAGACTGACTCATTTTAGAATTGAAAACGACAGTCTATTTGAAACAACTAAGTTCGGCATACCAGAACCTGTAAACGGGACGGCAGTTGAGCCTCAGGTGCTAGATGTAGTTTTCGTTCCACTTATTTCTTGTGATAAAATGGGCAATAGAATTGGATACGGAGCAGGTTTATATGATCGATTTTTAAATGAAGTAAGCCCTAACTGCCTAAAAGTAGGGATAGGAATCACTCCCACCCTAGACCATTTAGATTGCACTGATGAGCACGATGTACCCTTAGACTACTTCATCTCTCATTTAGGAAGTGATACTTTTGATAAGTCCTAATTCCTTTTCTTCAACAGTTTAATAGAACCTGTACGTAACCCGTTAGAAGCCTTTAGTATATACAGACCATCAGGTGAATTCCTTAGGTCTACCTCCACCTGATTGCCACTTGCATAGCCGTTCACTTCCTTAATCATGGTAACGCTTCCCTGCGCATTTACAATCTGTATTTCAAAGTTGCCTATGAAAGCGTTAGGAAAGGCTAAGTTGAATATTCCTGTAGAAGGATTTGCATCGACTATTATCTTCTGCACATTAACGAGCAAGGGATCATCAATAGAAGCGATCACATTCTCTATAGTATAGCTTTCGTTAGTCGTTACAGTTCCATCAAACGCATTACCGGCATTATCTTGAATGTCTTGACTGGCCGTAAAGACGAGGCCTAAAGCACCGTTCTCCACAATATCGATGATCTCAACTGAATAGACTCCTGTGCCTAGCTCAGTCACTGTACTCAATGTAGCAGTCGGAGAACCTTCGGAGAAACCAAAGTCGCTTACATCTACGTTTTGAACCCCCTCAGTGAACGTCAGCATAAATGTCACACTGTTTTCATCCGTTATTTCAGTAATTGGATTTAAACGCGTAATGGCAGCAGTAGGAGTAGTCCCATCCTGTATCGTATAATTTTCTTCTGTAGTAACGGTTCCGCTAAATACATTACCAATAACATCAGTGATATCAGTAAATGCTGATATATCCAAACTGAGCGTTCCGTTACCTCCAATATTATTTACTGTCACATCAAATACAGTCCCTGCTGCACCCTCTGTGTTCTCAGTGACTACACTAACGGTTCCTGAAGCATCACCTGAGGTTTCAAAATCAGTAACGCCTACATTAACAACCTCTTCAGAGAATGTGACCTGAAATTGCACCGTAGTTTCACTGGTATTTTCATCTGCAGGATTAAGTCTAGTGATAGAGGTCACGTCAGGACTAGTACCATCAAAATTGAATGAAACAGTATTTGAAAGCGCAGTTCCTTCTACGTCTTGTAAACCAAGTCTCAATTGGTATTCACCAGCATCCGTCACGGTTAATTGACTCGCATTCTCACCCTCAATAGCAACACCATCTTTCAACCACTGGTAACTCATGCCCTTTCCTGAAGTGTAAGAAATATTTCCTCTCAGAACGGCTGTATTCACTTCATCTGTTTGAATAGAATAATTGATATTTGGTGTGACACCAACCTGATAAGCCCCTTGAAACACACCATTACCATGAGTACTGGCCATTACAGCTCCTTCTATTGGCCTTACAGCAACCCAAGAAACAACAACGTTTCCAATCACATCAGCTCCTTGTTGCGTCCAGACGGTATTATCTCCATCCAAAGCTTGTGTCATAAACAAGCCCACAGAAGTGCCCACGAAATAGTAGTTACCACCATTTCCATCAGGCATAACAGCGATGTTTCTTACTGAAGGTCCTGCCCCAGAACCACTGGCATTTTCCTCGAGGTTACCTGAAATAGAAACCCAAGTATCACCTCCATCTTCAGAAGACCAAACGCTTAACACTTCATAGTTTGAAAAGGTCAGAAAAACTTTATTTCCATCTTTTGGATCTACAAAGATGCTTGAGATATTCCCGACAGGAAGTCCATCTCGATTCAATTCCGTAGCCTCAACGCTTTCTTCTATGTCTCTTGTATTTTCAACTTTATAAATTCTTCCTACTCTGGTCCCAAAGTACAAGATACCTTCTGGTTGAGTGGACATGGCCAATGCAGAAACGGGCTGATTCGTCAAAGACCTAGGCCCTCCTATTTCCATCCAACCGTTTTGACTTGGATCATCACCACTTGGGTTTGTCCTAATGTCATTCGTGATAAAGACTTTTCCCCTAGCGCCTACAACCAATTGATCTTGATGCACTGGATTATAGGTATAAGGGTTAATAAACAAATAATCATTATCCTCAAAAGTAGGTGAGATATTACCTTGAAACTGATAGACACCATTGTCATTGGCCTCATACCGAGCGAGGTTACCATTCTGAGAGGAGACGTAAAGTCCGTTGTAAGTGATTGATGAGTAGGCTCCGTCACCACCAAAAACATCTTGCCAATCGGCTGTCGGATCTAGATCGAACTTGGCAAACGTGCTGTTATCTTGAAGTCCTCCAACGATCTGCTGATCACCAAAGTCATAATTATGGATATCAAGATGATAGAATTGAGTGGTTAAATACCCGTTATTCAAAGATTCCCATGTAATGGGCGTAATTGTATTAGTAGCTGCAAGGTTGTCGGCAGTTCTATGCACTCCCCCGTCAGTAGCCGTAATCATTTTATCCCCATCTGATGGGAAGAAATAGTAGTCATGATTATCGGGGTGTTGGTTCGGATACAGCGTACAGCAGTTACCTGGTCTATAACCTCCGACTTGCTTACGTTTAGCATCGGTTGTAAAAGCATCAAGCGATCTCAATAGATTTATTCCTGCGGC
This sequence comes from Roseivirga sp. UBA7431, assembly GCA_002477595.1. Taxonomy (GTDB): domain Bacteria; phylum Bacteroidota; class Bacteroidia; order Cytophagales; family Cyclobacteriaceae; genus Roseivirga. The sequence continues at coordinate 24,054 of DLQN01000087.1, read as the reverse complement.
AAAGACTACCTCACTATCATCTGGGTGGACTGCTACATATAAGTTATAGCCACCTTGAGCGTTATGGCCGTTGATACCACCATCATCAATAACGTCAAGTCGGGATGTTAAATCGGTCCATGAACCGCTAGCATCATTATAGAGGAATAAGTTGGATGGCGCTAATACATAAACCTTATCTTCATCTGATGGATCAATACCCAACTCTAATCTCGTGAAAGTAGAAGGGAAATTTTCTGGAAATTCAATATCTGTCCACGTAATTCCATCCTCAGACTTAAAAAAACCATCTGCTCCATCAGCTCCATTAAAGGCTGCATTGCCAATCGTAGCATATACTTTACCTGAAGTAGTAATGGCAATATCCGTAGAATTTCTACCGGTATTATCAGTACCTAGAACTATATCAAAAGTTTCAAAACCATCTGCTGATCGTAGAATCTCACTAGTCCCAGCGGCATATATTTCAGTACCTTCTGTATTGGAATAGTCAATGGCTAATTCATCAATCAAGGCAAATTCTGCACGGTCGTTCAGGATTACACTAGTTCCACTTGTACCCGCAACAGCTGTAGCGCTTATCAAGCTCCAAGAAGCACCATTATCAACAGACTTGTAAATACCATTACCAACATAGCTGTCTCCATTGATCGTAGCAGAATTACCTCTTCTTTCTCCTGTAGAGTAGTACCACTCATTTGTTTTTTCACTTCTTTTATCTTGTACTAACGAGCTTACAGCAGGGTGCTGCTCCATGGCTGTAGTCCTAGACCAGGTAGCCCCGGAATCGATGCTCCTCCACATCCCACCAGATACTGCGCCTGCTAGAATAATACTTTCATCATTGACATCAAGAGCAACTGCTCTAGTTCTCCCTCCGACATTGTAAGGACCAGCGCTAGCAAACGGAACGGTTTGAGTGGATGTGCTTGTGGCAGAACTAGGTATACTCCCAGCAGCACTACTTCGCACCTGATCGGTAAGGCTTAAGTTCTTCTTAGCATAGTTAAGTTCTCTTTGTCGTATAAAATCAGGTAACTTTCCAGTCTCTGGATTAACCAATTGACCCATTTCAAATTCTAACCTTTCAATCGGGTTTTCTGATTCTTCCGTCTCATTATTTTCAAACTTTTGATTAAGTGAGGTGTCTATACTTAACTGCCTTTCTGCAACGAGGTATTTTGGACCTCTATCGTTTGAAAAGTAAGCTATTGTTAATAGCACAACAGCCAGCACTGATATTGTTAGTAGTCGTTTCTTCATATTTAGTAGTCTATTCAACGATCATGTTGAGCGTTAGCCTTTCATCAGATCTTTTGGGCGTAGAGAATGCATCAAACATTACTTGAGCCTCTTTGTCAAATTTGAGGCCCGGAGTAAATAATAGCACAACTTGGCCTGGCTGAGGCTCAGCATCTGAAAAGGTTGCACCAATCTTCAAGACCTCCATCACCTTAAATTCATATTGATATCTATCAGCAATTTTCTTTGCCTTGGTCATAATTTGACCTTTCACTCTGATAGCATCCTTATTCATTTGCTCTGTTTGTATCTCCATAACTCCATCAGGATTTATGCTGTATTCCTTACCAGATTTCACTTCAAATTGTTTTGTTTTTTTTGTTGTACTACAACAAGTGATCAAAAAGACTAGGAGGATAGAAAGGGATAGGAGCTGGTTATTTTTCATTCTCAAATTATTCGGGTGGAAATATACAATTTATATGAAAAGAATGAAGGAAATCATGGCGACAATTACTACCAAAAAAAGTTAAGGATGGGGATAAACTGATGCTAGTGAGAGATAGGATACACAAATAGTCATTTAACCAAGGGATAAATGACCATTTGTTGAATGTCGTTATAACCATATCTAATCTCTTTTTTTGGCTATAAATCAATTAGATCGTTTCAAAAGCTTTATCGAAGCTCGTGCGGATGTATTAGCAACATTGACGAGGTATAATCCATCAGTAAGGTTTGTCAAATCAAGGGGTACTTGTTCTCCAACAACATAGCCCTGTATTAGGCTTCTTACTTTTTGTTGACCATCAGCACCAACGACTGACAAGTCAAAATCACCCACAAATTCCGTGAGGAAGGCTAAATTGAAAACCCATGTTGAAGGATTCGCATCCACAACAATCTGCTCTGCTTGCTGCAAGAGATTATCATCAATAGATGTTATTTCGTCTGTCACATAATCAATGGTGTTAGATAATGCAGTCGTACCACCTTGCAAAGTAATTCTTGCTTGATACGACCCAGATACGCTCGTAGTAAAGGTGTCGCCATCTAAAAGAAAAGTCCATTCTTCATCGGTTTCACCTGAAAATTTGAAATAAGATGCATTATCCTGCATACCTCCAGCAATCTGATTGTCTAACCTATCATATTGCTGTATGGCTAATTGATAAAATTGTGGGGTGATATATCCATTATTTAAGTCGACTCATGTAACAGGTTCAGTCGTATTTGAAGCTGGCGGTGCAAGGTTATTGGTGGTCAAATGCACTCCCCCATCTATTGACCCCACCTGTCCTGAAGTCAGACTGTTCGTTTGAGAAATATGAATGTATTTGTAATCACGTATCTCACCATTTTTAGTAAATGTAGCTGGCTTAAGTGACACACAACTAGCAACCAAAATAGTTAAACCTAGAATTGTAAGTATTCTCTTAAATTTCATTTATCAAAAATTCAGAGTAATCGTTTTTAATTCAAATTGTCTATCACGTGTCGACTAAATCAAAAGGTGCTATTTGCGTGGTGATCAAATTACAGAGTACCGAAATAATTTATCTATGACAAAAAAATATAAATCTCTTTAGCAGATATTGCTAGATAGCAAAATGCCATTTCAAAATGTCTTTGTTATTTAGTAGAGAACCAGTCCTTCTTACATTCTTCAATAGCACATAGGATTCAATTGGGGGCGGGGGCTGCCCCTCTTAGGAGAAAGACTTTTTCGATATGGTTTTGAAATTCGGATAATGGATGGGTAAAATTTAAAAAGCTATCCAAACTGCATTCTATAAAAAATGGGCTGTTAGAGAACATCATTTATAACAGATAGATTTATATTATATTCGGGTAGTCACGATAGTGAGACTACAATTGGTCTCTTAGCGATTGGTGCTTTTAATAATTTATCTATGAAAAAACGTTATTCTCTTTTCCTGCTTTTATGTTTTGTTTTCATTGTCAAAAGTGGTTATTCTCAATCTCATAAATATTACTCAGCTAATGGAATTATCACATCATCTAAAGTTGATGGTGGAAAGTACGAATTGCTTTTAGATACTAAATCGGGTGTTACGAAGCTTTTATCCTAAGCGCCTTTCGGGGTATTGTCTGAGACTTCATTATTGATACTTGTCCTTTGTAGGATAAATCAACTGACTTTTGGGTGGCATCAGCACTTTTACAACTGGAGACCCCAATACTTAAGGATAGAAATAGAAAAGTGACAAGCGTGAACTTTGTTTTATTGTCTGCCGTAAGCATAATTCTTTGATGCAAAATATACATTTTATCAATCATTCCCCTTATTGAAAAGTTGGTTTGACCAAACGTTTAGGGCTTCTCATTTGCGGTTTTCACACCCCTGACCATCTCCTTTTTACCTGGAGGGCCTGGAAGCGTTTCTACGCGCAAGCCCAAATCCGCTAAGTCTCTTTTCAGTTGACCACGCGCACAGTAGGTAACAAATACTGCACCAGTATTCATCAACGCAGAAACTTTTGAAAGCAACGCTATCTCCCACATTTCTGGCTGTTTACTTGGAGCGAAAGCGTCAAAAAAGACTAAATCAAAACCTAAGTTAGACGCAAAGTCTTTCAAGGGAATTCGGTGCTTAATCAGTGAGAAGTTAGGTGATAGATTCACTTGTTCTTCCCAAGCGCAGTCATGAAGTGCTTCGAAATCTTCTCTAGAAACACCTGCTATCAACTGATCGTATGTTAATTCCGATATGAGTGATGTTGATAATGGAAAGGGCTCTAAAGTGGTGAAACTAATGGTAAGCTGAGGGTTTCTTTTGGCATACTCCTGAACCAATAGGGCATTTAAACCTGTTCCAAAACCAACCTCAAAAATATCAATCTTGGTTTCTCCCCTTTCTACTAAGAGGTCTAGCCCTTGTTTGATAAACACATATTGAGACTCTGTTAGTGCTCCATGGGTGGAGTGATAGGTTTCGTTCAACGCCTCGTTGTATAAAGATTGAGAACCATCTTCGGTTGCTATAATCCTTATCGGGCTGGTCATGCTTTGGTGATTAGTACGGTGGCAAAGGCTGCGACACCTTCCTCTTTACCCACAAAGCCTAATTTCTCTGTAGTAGTGGCTTTGATAGATAGGTCCTCTAAATCAATTTCCATTACTTGACAAAGGCTTTCTTTCATAGCCGGAATGTGTGGATTCACCTTTGGTTGTTGAAGGCAGATCGTAGAATCAATATTACCAATTTCAAAACCAGCATTTCGAATCAGGTCCATTACGTCTTTGAGTAAAATCTTACTATCGATCCCTTTGAACTTTGGGTCTTGGTCAGAAAAGTGAAAACCGATATCTCTCATGTTGGCAGCACCTAATAATGCGTCACAAATCACGTGAATCAGAACATCCGCATCTGAATGACCCACTGCTCCATGCGTATGAGGCACTTTGATTCCGCCTAACCAAAAGTCTTTACCCGCTTCTAGCTTATGCACATCGTAACCAAATCCTGTTCTAATCTTCATCTCTTATTGCTTTGCTTTATACCTTAATACCGAAGCGTTCGATCGTGAAAGTACGCGATTGGCAGCACTCATTACCGAATCCACCGTCACCGCTCTCACTTTCTCTACTTCTTGGTTAACCAAATTTAAGTCCCCAAGCATGTCAGCATAGGCCAAATTCATTGCCCTATTCAGCAGTTCCATATCTGAAAAAACCATGGTTGACTCGGCCTTGTTTTTAACCTTTTCTAATTCCTGCTTTTCTAGCTTGCTTGACTTGAATTCCTCAAGTAATTCCCAGACGGCCTCCTCAGCCGTTTCAAGATCAAACTTATCGTTGAGCTTTCCTTGTATCACAAAAAGCCCAGGGTCCAACGCACCCATTACGTAGGCACTTAAACCATTGAAAATCTTCTTTTCTTCCACAAGTACCTGATAAAGGCGACTTGACTTTCCGCGGCCGAGTATATCACTTAGGAGGTCTTCGGAGTGATACGTATCATCATTTCGCCCCGCCATATGAAAGGCCATATACAGTGCATCAACGGGTACGTCTTCTTCGACTTCTAATAAGCGATATTCTTCCTGAGCAGATTCAATCGGTATATTTCTTTCAATATCAGCCCCTTTGGGAATTGGAGCGAACCACTTTTCTGAAAGTGCCTTTATCTGTTCTAAGGTAACATCTCCACCCACCACTAGAACAGCGTTATTGGGTACATAATATTGATGAAAGAACGCCTTGACATCCTCCATGGTAGCCTCCTCGATATGCTCAATCTTCTCCCCAATCGTATTCCATTTGTAAGGATGCTCTTTATAGGCAAGTGGTCTTAGCTTAAGCCACGCATCACCATAGGGCTGGTTGAGATAGCGTTGTTTAAATTCTTCTATCACGACAGAGCGCTGTACTTCCAACACTTTTGGGTCGAAAGAAAGACTAAGCATTCGGTCTGATTCTAGCCAAAAAGCTGTCTCTAAATTTACTGAGGGTACAGTGATGTAATAATTGGTAATATCATTGGAGGTAAAGGCGTTATTATCTCCTCCGACATATTGGAGCGGCTCATCAAAAGAAGGTACATGCTTTGACCCCCCGAACATCAAGTGCTCAAATAAATGGGCAAAACCCGTCTTTTCTGACTGCTCATCACGAGCGCCAACTTTATAAAGCAGGTTTACAACTGCTATCGGAGAAGAGTGGTCTTCATGAACCACTACTTTCAATCCATTGTCTAATACAAAACTTTCGAATGCTATCATTGCTGGAAGGTGAGCGAAATTAAAAATATGATCTTTAATTTTAGCAATAGCAGCATTACTTTAATTTTGCGACCTACATCCTGAAATATGAGATTCAAAAAAACCGGTTATAGTGACCAAGAGCTTCTCCACCTCTACGAGCAGATCTTAAGACCACGAATGATTGAGGAAAAAATGCTCATTCTTTTGCGACAAGGAAAAATCAGTAAATGGTTTTCTGGTATTGGCCAAGAAGCTGTGTCTGTTGGAGCCGTCAATGCGATCGAACAAGATGAATACATCTTACCGATGCACCGTAACCTTGGGGTTTTCACTGGTAGAAATATTCCTTACAGTCGTTTATTCTCTCAATTCCAGGGAAAAATGAGTGGCTTCACAAAAGGCAGAGATCGTTCTTTCCATTTTGGAACGAAGGAGCATCACATTGTGGGAATGATCTCGCATCTCGGACCACAAATGGCGCTAGCCGATGGTATTGCGCTAGCCGATAAACTAAAAGATGCAAAGAAAGCAACACTCGTATTTACTGGTGATGGCGCAAGTTCAGAAGGAGATTTTCACGAAGCGCTCAATGTAGCCGCAGTCTGGGATCTACCTGTCATCTTTGTGATTGAAAATAATGGCTATGGTCTTTCAACACCAAGCGAAGAGCAATACCGATTCAAACACTTTGTAGACAAAGGCCCTGGTTACGGTATCAAGGCTGTTCAGGTAGATGGAAATAATATTCTTGAGGTTCATCGAACCATTAAAGAATTAGCTGAAGAAATAAGAAAAGATCCTAAGCCAATCATTTTAGAAGCAATGACTTTTAGAATGAGGGGTCATGAAGAAGCCAGTGGCACCAAGTATGTTCCAAAGGAGCTCATGGATCATTGGGCAAAGAAAGACCCAGTAGTAAACTATGAGCAATACCTGATTAAGCAGGGACTTCTTACTGAAGACTCAATCGCTGAATTAAGAAAAAAGATTAAGTCAGATATTGAAGAAGGTTTAGAAACGGCTTATGCCGAACCATTGCCAACAGTCGATCAAGCGCAAGAAATAGCAGATCTGTTCAGTCCCTTCGAACAGGAAATCATTGCACCAGCTACAGAAGAAAAATCAGAAAGAAGATTAGTTGATGCCATCTCTGATAGCTTAAGGCAGAGCATGGAAAAATATCCTAACCTAGTGATCATGGGGCAAGATATTGGAGACTATGGCGGTGTATTCAAAATCACCGATGGTTTCGTCAAGCAATTCGGAAAAGAGCGCGTAAGAAACACACCCCTTTGTGAGTCTGCAATTATCGGGACGGGTCTCGGGCTGTGTATTAACGGCTACAAAGCGGTAGTTGAAATGCAGTTTGCAGACTTTGTTACTTGCGGTTTTAACCAGATCGTCAACAACTTGGCTAAGATTCATTACCGCTGGGGGCAAAATGCCGATGTAGTAGTGCGTATGCCAACGGGAGCTGGTTTTGGTGGCGGACCGTTTCACTCTCAATCAAACGAAGCATGGTTTTTTCACACACCTGGGCTTAAAGTCATATACCCGTCCAATGCACATGATGCTAAAGGCATGCTAAATGCTGCTATTGAAGACCCTAATCCCTATTTATTTTTCGAGCACAAAGCACTCTATAGGTCACACAGCCAAGAGATCCCTGTTGATTATTATACTACCCCAATTGGTAAAGCAGTACTCGCAAGTACTGGAGACGACATTACGATAGTCACTTACGGTATGGGAGTTCATTGGGCTTTAGATGCCATTAATACTTTAGAAGGTATTTCGGCAGATATTGTGGATTTGAGAACGCTTTTGCCTTGGGACAAAGAATGTGTTGAAGCCTCTGTGAAAAAGACGAATAAGGTCTTAGTGCTACATGAAGACACTATGATTGGTGGTGTCGGTGCTGAAATATCCGCTTGGATTAGTGAAAACTGCTTTGAACATTTGGATGCACCAGTAATGCGTGAAGCGAGTTTGGATACTCCAGTTCCATTTAGTAAACCTTTAGAGGAGAACTTTTTACCTCAAAAGAGGCTTATAGAAAAATTGAAAGCATTAGCCACATATTAGATTTATGTTCTGGAAGAAAAGTCAGCCTGTCGAAGGCGTCAACTGGAATCAATTGTCCAGTGAAAATCAACTTCAAGTCCTGATTGAAGAAAGTAAAGACCAACCTGTTTTGATCTATAAGCACAGTACTAGGTGTAGCATTTCGAGCATGGTGATGGAGCGCTTAGAACGCAGTTGGACGAGCGAAGACAACCCAATCAAGCCTTACATCTTAGATTTGATTTCATTTCGGGAGTTGTCTAATGCCGTAGCTCAGACCTTCCAGGTTTACCATGAATCGCCTCAAGTGATCCTCATCAAGGATGGCAAGGCTATCTATAGCGCATCGCACATGCAAGTTTCGTTCGATGCAATGAAGAGAGAAATACAATAAAAAAGCTCCCTGATTTCTCAAGGAGCTTCTGTTTTTAATATACAACCGACCAACAACCGTCAACCCAAATTCTGACTCCGTTGAGTCTTTGATATCTACCTGGGATCCAACTGTGGTTGGCCCTTCTGATAGACCATTGTCCATCAACCCAAACGTCTCTTCTGAATCTTGGACTATATCTCCAGTGACCCGCCAACCAGATGTGTCTGTTGCCTGGCCTATAGCCTCTGTTCACTAGGATTCTTATTCCCCTTCGAGCATCGTAATCATAGAATCTATTGACGCTATGATTTACAGTAAAGGATGAACCAGTATTTCTCCATCCACGATCATTATAAACTCTTCGATCTACTACTCGAACGACCCTATTGCCCTTAGACTTCTTATTGTTGGAGTAGTCCCTCTGTCCATTCCTATTGTTAACATTAGAGTAGTTCTTATTACCTCCTCTATCCCTGCTATTGACTTTGGAATTTCTGTTATTAGAGTTGTTCCTATTCGCATTCGCAACCCTATTCTTATTATTCAAGATTGCTTCCTTTCTTGGCTTTTGATCTTCAGATCTCTTGCGCTGCGCCAGTACATCAACTGACAAACCAGTGAATAATAGTATCGCTATTGTTAGTAAAGCTTTTTTCATAACCTTGACATTTAAGTTCAACATTCATTTCAAGGTCCGGACTAATTATTAATGCATTGCACATGGTTATTCCATTACCGTGCCAAAAGTTGTAAGGCACAAAAAAAGAGTGCCTAAAAGCGCTCTTAAATTTCATAATACGGTAGGCTAATAATTTACTGCTTCGTCCAGATTTCTCGAATGGGACTACCCGTTGAGCTCTTGCCACTGTGATCCCATTTATTGCCATCTACTTTAAAGTCAAATGACAAGTCGGCTCCTACGCGGTCAGGATTTCTGGAGAAGAATTCAATATGCTCATTATACTTTCCGTTTTCAAGGATGACCGTCCCCCCTCCTGTACCAGAGAACTGTTTAGTTTCTGAATTAAAAGCTGCCCATTGAAAACGTGTACCCGAGATCATTTTAATCGTTTTTCTAGCGCCAAGAGTCATCGCAGACATCTCTCCATTGCGCATTCTATCAGTTATACGCCACGCCCCAGCTAAATCTCCACTACCATTATCTAATCTATTCAAGGTCATATTAAATGCTTGGTCGTCCGCTTTAAAATCTAAACTCACTTGGGCACCCTTCAAAGTTGCGGTGATCTGGTAAGTAACTCCAATTTGGGCCTCAGCCCAAGTATCGAACTCAGCCTTAAAGGATATTTTATTACCGATTATTTCGATCATACCTCCTCGACTTCCAACGAATGTCTTCTTTTCAACATTGAATTCCGTGTAGAACGCATAGGGCTCTTGGATTAAAAATACTCCCCGATGGCCTAGTGCTTCACCATTTAATGTTTCAATTTCCCATGCACCTTCAAGGGCATTCAAAAGTGGTGCCTTTCTATCATTTAGGCCTAAAATTAGGCTTATTACGACAATTAGCAGTGTAGATAATGTCTTCATAACATATGATTTATACTACAAATTAGCGAAAATGATCCAGAAATTGAATGGCTTTGTTCCGAGTGATGGAATAGGTCATTTCCTGATAGCTTAAATTATCTCTGAAAATAATTTGCTACGCTTTGCAAATATTTGAAATACACCTATATTTGCATCCCAATTTAGAAAGCGTAGAATAAATGGCAAATCACAAGTCTGCATTAAAAAGGATCAGATCAAACGAAGCAAAGCGTTTGAGAAACAGATATCAGAACAAGACTACTCGTACCTTTATCAAAAGGTTAAGAGAGACTGCTGACAAGAGCGAAGCTCAAGATCTTCTAAAGAAGGTGATCAGCATGTTGGATAGACTTGCTAAAAAGAACATCATCCATAAAAATAAGGCATCTAACAATAAGTCAAAACTGACTAAAATGGTTAATAGCCTTTAATTAAAGACTTTTCAAAGGAACCGAGTCACCATGTGATTCGGTTTTTTTATGCCTGATTATAATTAATTTACTTATTTGTTTATATTTATTCATAACATAATTAAGTCATGGATAAAGGCCTAAACATTCTAAGCTGGGCAGAAGAAGATCGCCCCCGAGAAAAACTTCAATTAAAAGGCAAAGCAGTACTTTCAGATGCTGAGCTTATTGCCATACTTATTGGCTCAGGCTCTCAAGCCCTAAGCGCGGTTGACTTGGCCAAACATATCCTTTCTCATGTAAACAACGACCTCAACATACTCGCAAAACTAAATTTTAAAGACCTGACCAAGTTCAAAGGAATTGGTGAGGCAAAGGCCATTTCAATTATCAGCGCATTGGAACTAGGCAGAAGACGCAAAGATACCCTGACACAATCCAGGCCACAGATTCGGAGTTCGCAAGATGCTTATCAATTAATGATTCCTGATTTGATGGATCAACCTACCGAACAATTCTGGGTGATCATGCTGAACCGTAGCAATAAAGTAATTAGCAAAAGAGCCATAAGTCTTGGAGGAGTTTCAGGAACCGTTGTCGACCCAAAACTGATCTTTAAAATCGCCATTGAAGACCTAGCGAGTGGTGTCATCTTGGTTCACAACCACCCTAGCGGCAACCTAAAAGCAAGCCAAGCAGACATAAGACTAACAGAAAAAATAAAACAAGCAGGTCAGTTACTAGAAATCCCCATACTTGACCACCTCATCTTTGCAAATGACGGATACCTTAGCTTTGCCGACCAAAGCATGCTCTAGACTCATTTTAAATTCACAATGAGATACGCCCATTAATATTTCGTTTTCAATGCGTTCAGGTCTAAATTCGCAAGGCATTATCGTACCCATTGAATAAATCAGTAATGAAGCGAAATACAATTTTCGGATTACTTGTAGTGGCAATCATCGCCATTACGATTCTCAACTTCCTCACCGTAGGAGAAAGCTCCGAAGACTACATTGAAAGACTTGAGATAGATCGCAAAGACAAAAACAGCTTCATGCTTTCGTCTAGTTCACCTTTGACTGAAGAAGACAAAGTAGCTTTTAGCGGGCTCAACTACTATCCTATAAACGAATCGTTCAAAGTAACCGCCAAGCTGACCATGATCGATAAGAAGCAACCGATATTCGTTGAATCTACGACAGGTGAGCAGCTAAAGTATATTCCTTTCGCCTATGCTGACTTCGAACTCGACAATAGTGAACAACGTGTGATTCTTTACCAAGATTGGGAAGAAAAGGACCCAAACAAACTTTCATTAATGTTTGCGGATGACACGAGTGCAAGAGAAACATATGGTGGTGGCCGCTATGTAGATGTGCAATTTCGAAATACAAATGCAGTCACTATAGACTTTAACAACGCCTATAACCCCTATTGCCACTTCAATGTAGAGTATAGCTGTCCGATTCCTCCGCGAGAGAACATGCTAACCTTAGCCATTGAAGCTGGGGAAAAGCTTTATAAAGTTGACTAAAGCACTAAATCAAAAAGCTAAATCCTTAATTTTGGCTTTCTTTTAATCCGAGCAATTCAATATCCATGAAGATTTCTCTCAATTGGCTACAACAATTCATTGACTTACCAGAGTCCCCAAAGGAAATTGGTGACCTGTTGACTCACTCTGGACTTGAGGTCGAAGGGCTCGAAGAGGTAGAGCGTGTTAAAGGAGGCCTTAAAGGGCTAGTGGTAGGTGAAGTCCTGACTTGCACCAAACACCCAAATGCGGATAACCTCAATGTAACAACCGTTGACATTGGGCAGGAAGAGCCATCTCCAATTGTCTGTGGCGCACCTAATGTGGCTATCGGACAAAAAGTAATAGTCGCCACAGTTAATGCCATGCTTTCCCCCTCAACTGGTGAACCATTCAATATCAAAAAAGCTAAGATTAGAGGCGAAGTATCAGAAGGAATGATTTGTGCCGAAGATGAAATCGGCCTTGGAGCAGGTCATGATGGTATTCTCGTGCTTGACACGGATCTGCCCAATGGAACTCCTGCCGCTGACTATTTCGATCTAACATCAGAATATGTCTACGAAATTGGCCTTACACCCAACCGTGCTGACGCAGCATCTCACTTAGGTACAGCCCGTGACTTAAAAGCGCTCTTCAAAAGAAACATCCAGATGCCTTCAGTGGATGCCTTCAAGGTAAACAACACCGACCGTATGATAGCGGTAACCGTTGAAAACGCTGACGCATGCCCAAGATATTCTGGACTTACGATATCTGGAATTACTGTCAAGGAATCACCAGACTGGCTTAAATCTAAACTTAACGCCATTGGCATTAACCCCACCAACAATGTGGTTGATGTAACGAATTATGTCTTACATGGTCTTGGCCAACCGATGCATGCCTTTGATGCCGCTTCCATAACAGGCGATCGCGTAGTTATCAAGACTATGCCTGCAGGAACAAAATTCACTACACTGGATGAGAAAGAAAGAGTCCTTGCTGAAAGGGACCTTATGATCTGTAATGCTGAGGGAGGCATGTGTATAGCAGGCGTCTTTGGAGGAATGAAATCTGGAGTAACTGAAAAGACAACCGATATTTTCCTGGAGAGCGCATATTTCTCACCCGACTATATTAGAAAAACTGCGCAAACCCATCAACTGAAGACGGACGCGAGCTTTAGGTATGAAAGAGGTACTGACCCGAACATTACGGTATATGCACTTAAGTATGCAGCTCTACTTATTCAAGAAGTAGCTGGCGGTCAGGTGAGCTCTGAAATCACTGATCTTTATCCAAGTGAGATTAAAAACTTTGAGGTACCGGTTACCTTCAGAGGTATCAATAGGCTCATCGGAAAGACGCTTTCCAATGACGAAATCAAGGAGATACTTATCAGCCTAGACATAGTCATAACCGATGAAACCAAAGAAGGATTCACAGCTATCGTTCCTCCATATCGAGTTGATGTCCAAAGAGAGGCGGATATCGTTGAAGAGGTTTTGAGAATTTACGGATATAACAACATCGAATTAAAAGACACCCTAAGCAGTACTTTCCTTAGTGAATTCCCGAAAAGGGATGCCGATGCCATTGAGTTAGAAGTATCTAGAATACTATCTGGGGCTGGTTACAATGAAATCGTGACAAACTCGCTGACTAAGCATACTTATGCCGAAGCTACCGAAAGCCTTGACGACAACGAAAACGTACAGATACTAAACTTCTTAAGTGAAGAGCTCAATGTAATGCGCCAAAGCCTGCTCTTCAATGGCCTAGAAGTAATCGAAAAAAATGTGAAGCGTAGACAGACTAACCTTAGCCTGTTTGAGTTTGGCAAGACCTACCACAAGGTCAACGAAAAATATAAAGAGAAAGAAAGACTTGTCATTTTTGTGACTGGCGAGAATGTTGACGAAAACTGGTTAGAAAAGAAGAGAGCAACTCACTACTTCGATCTGAAAAAAACTGTAAGTCAATTGTTGAATAAATTTGGAGTCCATATCTATGAGACATCTGAAGCTGAAAGCGATCTCTTTGCTTATGGCCTTACCGTCTCTACCCGTAAGAAGCCTCTTCTTACCATGGGAAAGGTGAGTTCCAAACTCGCCAAGCTATGTGACGTTAAGCAAGAGGTCTTTATGGCAGACATTGATTGGGACTTTCTCAAATCACTCTACCCACTAGAAGTTGATTTCAAACCCATCTCAAAATTTCCAGAAGTAAAGAGAGACTTGTCATTAGTAGTTGACAAAGCCATAAATTTTGACCAGATTAGACGACTGTCTATGAAACTAGAAAGACAATTGATCACAAGAACAAGTGTCTTCGATGTTTATGAGGGAGATAAGATAGGCGAAAACCAAAAAGCATACGCCATCAGCTTCTTCTTACAGGACCAAGAAAAAACCTTGAACGACAAAGTCATCGACAAAACGATGAACAGACTGATTCAAGGTTTTGAAAAAGAACTAGGTGCAATAATTAGAAAATAATGGCCGCTGAAACAATTGATCAAAAGCTTCAAGATCTTGAGACTAATCTTAAGTCACTCATTCTATCACAACAAAAAGAAAGAGAAGCAAAAGATCAGCTGCAACAGAAAAGTGATCAGCTCCAATCAGAAGTTGATGGTTTGAAGGCACAATTAGTTGATTTTCAAAATCAGCATAAAATCGCTAAAATTGTATCGAGCACTACAGTAGAGAAGGAAGAATCTGCTGAGTTGAAAAATAAGTTAAACGAATACATTAAAGAGATAGACAGGTGCATTTCGCATCTGAGCTAAGCCACATAAATAGATGGATCTTCTATCAGTAAGATTAAAAATAGGAGACCGTGAGTACCCAATGAAGGTGAAACCGGACGAAGAAGAACGGGTACGTACTGCTGGTAAATACATCAATGATCAATTAAAATCATATCGAGAAAAGTTCGGTATTGACGATAAAGAAGATTTGTTAGCCATGGTCGCTTTTGACTGCATGGTTTCCAAATTGAAAGGGGAAGAGTCTTCAGGTGCAATTGATAGCACCACTGAAGACAAAATTCAATCACTTAATCAAATGATCAAAGACGCCATCTCTTAGGCTCAATTTCAACTCCATATTTCTTCTCCTGTTTAGATGATAAATACCTATGGGAGAAACACTAACACTAGTACTAGTAGCTGCGGGAGCATTGGCTATAGGACTTTACTTGGGACGCGTGGCTTTGGAAAAAGTCAATAAAAAAGCCGTTTCAGAAATAGAGGAAAAAGGTAAGCTACTGATCAAAGAAGCTGAACTTACTGCTGAAAGCATCAAGAAAGATAAGATTCTTGAAGCACGCGAGAAATACCTTAAACTCAAGGCCGACTTTGAAGAAGAAGCCAATCGCAAGAAAAATCAAATCATCGCTAACGAGAATAAACTGAAGCAAAGAGAATCCAAAGTCTCTAGCCTTCAGGAAAGCATTAGTCGCAAAGAAGTCGAACTCGATAGCATGAAAGAGAACGTTGAGGCGCAGCTGGGAATCATCAAAAAACGAAAAGAGGAATTAGAAAGTAAAGTTGCCGAAAAAGTAAAGGCACTTGAGAAAGTGGCTAACCTTTCAGCTGACGAGGCACGTGCACAACTCATCCAAACACTCAAAGATGAGACTGACTCAAAAGCTTCAGCGCTCATAAAAGACATCATAGATGAGGCCAAGCTTTCAGGTGCCAAACAGGCCAAGAAAATTGTCATCGAATCCATTCAAAGGACAGCGACTGAGCATGCCATTGAGAACTGTGTCTCTATTTTCAACATAGAGAGTGATGATATCAAAGGTAAAATTATCGGACGTGAAGGACGAAATATTCGTGCCTTAGAAGCCGCAACAGGTGTAGAGATTATTGTCGATGATACGCCAGAAGCAATTATTATATCTGGCTTCGACCCAGTAAGACGAGAGGTTGCGAGACTTTCCTTGCATCGACTCGTAACAGACGGAAGGATTCACCCTGCCCGTATTGAAGAAATTGTAGCCAAGACCATAAAAAATATAGATGACGAGATCTCCGAAATTGGCGAAAGAACAGTCATTGACCTTGGTATTCATGGCCTTCATCCAGAGCTAATTAAGATGGTCGGACGTATGCGCTTCAGATCATCCTACGGTCAAAACCTACTGCAACATTCGCGTGAGGTTGCCAACCTTTGTGCCACCATGGCCTCAGAATTGGGGCTAAATACAAAACGAGCGAAACGAGCAGGCCTACTACATGATATTGGCAAAGTATGGCATGAAGAGCCAGAACTCCCTCATGCAGTATTGGGGATGGAGCTGGCTCAAAAGTATAAAGAGCACCCAGAAGTCTGCAATGCCATAGGAGCCCACCATGATGAAGTAGAAATGACTTCTATGATCTCTCCTCTCGTTCAAGCCTGTGATGCTATATCAGGAGCAAGACCTGGAGCAAGACGTGAGGTGATGGAATCATATATCAAACGATTAAAAGACCTTGAGGCCCTTGCCTTAGACTTTGAGGGGGTAAATAAATGCTATGCCATTCAAGCTGGTCGTGAATTACGTGTCATGGTAGATGCTGAATCGGTCAGCGATGCTACGGCTGGACAACTCTCATTTGATATTTCTCAGAAGATTGAAAAAGAGATGCAATACCCAGGGCAAATCAAAGTAACGGTCATTCGCGAAATGAGGGCTGTGAACTACGCTAAGTAGGCCTACTGCTTTATAAAAGATTCTAAAGTCGAATACCAATTGTGGTGTTCGATTTTTTTATGTCCTTAAAAAGGGCAGTCAAAAATACCCAAAACTAGGTATTGTATTGCGCAACTATAAACTTCAACTTTGACAATGTCAGTAAGGATTCAATATTCTGATTTAGTTGAGTCTCTTGGATTCGGAGCTACGAAAGGTGGCCCCTCTTAAACTAAGCATCGACCAATAAACACACACATTTTATTGATTAGTTGTAAACCAAAACAGAAGCATCATGAATATATTTTTGAAAGCTGCGCAAAGAGTCTCTCGTCAATTTGAATTCTTGCTTCTCATCTTAGTTCTCTTCCTGATATTGAGTGCATAAAAAAAGCCTTCGACAAGTCGAGGGCTTTTTTATTATGGCAAGTGTCAACTTATCCATTCAATACTTTAGCCATTGTTTCGCCAATATCAGCAGGCGATTGAGCCACATGAATACCACACTCCGCCATAATTCTCATCTTAGCTTCCGCAGTATCTTCCGCGCCACCTATGATAGCACCGGCATGACCCATTCTTCTACCTGGAGGTGCTGTTTGACCAGCAATAAATCCAACCACCGGCTTTTTATTCCCTGTGCTTTTAATGTACTCAGCAGCTAGCGCTTCGTAGTTACCTCCAATTTCACCAATCATTACGATAGCATCTGTTTCAGGATCTTCCATGAGTAACTCAACCGCATCTTTCGTAGGTGTACCAATAATTGGGTCACCACCGATACCGATAGCTGTAGATATTCCTAAACCGGCCTTAGCCAATTGATCAGCTGCTTCATAAGTCAAAGTTCCTGACTTAGACACAAGACCTATTCTTCCTTTTTTGAAAACAAACCCAGGCATGATACCCACTTTTGCCTCTCCTGGAGTGATAACACCTGGGCAGTTAGGCCCTATTAGCGTAACACCTTTTCCTTTGATGTATTCTTTGGCCTGTACCATGTCCTTCACAGGAATTCCTTCCGTAATCGCGATGATGACTTTGATACCTGCATCTGCAGCTTCCATGATTGCATCAGCAGCAAATGCTGGCGGCACAAAAATAATTGACACATTAGCACCAACTTCGTTCACTGCATCTTCAACAGTATTGAAAACAGGCTTGTCTAGGTGGGACTGTCCCCCTTTACCAGGAGTAACGCCACCTACTACATTGGTGCCATATTCGATCATTTGACCTGCATGAAATGTACCTTCAGAACCGGTAAATCCTTGCACAATCACTTTGGAATCTTTATTCACTAAAACGCTCATCGCAGTGGGTTTAATTTTGACGCAAAAATAGAATATAATATGGGTTGAGCAAAGAGAATATCTACCAAGAAGCCTCCATTGACAAGGAACCAATGCCCATAAAATCTTCAGCAATCCTTTTAACGCTTTTTAACTAAAAAAGGATCGGCTTTTTGAAACCAATTAGAACAACTAGCCGTCTAATAGACAGAAGGTAATTCTAGAAGAAGGAGATAAGTGAAGCTAGATAAGAATTATGTTCTATGAATATTCGTTTTAGATAATAGTTAGTTTTTAGTATTTTAAGGTTGAAGATGAAAAAGCCCCTATATAGGGGCTTTTTCTATTTGTTAGCAGCAGTAATTTTTGTGACCTTCGCTCTCCTCGCTGACCTAAAAACAGTCCTACCGCCATTTGAACAAAGAGGCATATGAATATTCTTATCATTCCTTTATCTTTTGACCCAGAGTTACGACCTATTTAGTCGAACACCTCACTTTAATGATCATGATAACTGGTAAAAATCAGTCCCTTTGAAACAACCTGACTTCCATGGCGCGAAAATATTTGGTTTAATTGCCGGACCGGTACTCTTCGCCATACTCACACTTTGGAATCCCTCATCAAGTCTTAGCCCAGAGGCTTGGAAAGTGATCGCAGTAGCTGCATGGATGGTGGTTTGGTGGATTACCGAAGCCGCTCCGATTGCAGTCACTGCACTATTACCCATTGTTCTGTTCCCACTCACTGGAATTTTTACAATTGATGAAGCAACAGCACCTTATGCAAATAAGATCATCTTCCTTTTCATGGGTGGTTTTATGCTTGGCCTGGCAATGGAAAGGCACAACCTGCATAAGCGTATCGCGCTCAACTTGATAAAACTAACCGGTACTAATCCAAATGGAATCATCTTAGGTTTTATGCTGACGACAGCATTTATCTCTATGTGGATCAGCAATACGGCTACTACTGTGATGATGCTACCCATTGGTTTGTCTATTATCAATTTACTTGGCATTGATGAAGCGTCTGAAAAAGGCAAGAAACGATTCGCCCTCTCCCTGATGCTAGCCATTGCATACGGAGCAAATATTGGAGGAACTGCTACTATTATAGGAACACCACCTAATGTAGCTTGGGTAGGCTTTATGAGTGATATGCTGGGTACTGAGGTTACTTTCGCAAAGTATTTAACTGTTGGCATACCGATCTCTCTGATCATGCTGACCATTACTTATTTGCTCATTACAAGAGTCCTATATCCGAGTGGTATCGCTCAACTTTCTGATTCAGCACAGATAATTGACGACCAGCTCTTGGCCTTAGGAAAAATAACTAAAGCTGAAAAACGGGTTGCTGTCATCTTTGTCTCGACTGCCATTGCTTGGATATTGCGAGGCAGCCTCAACAATTGGTTTGACACCAACCTGTTGAATGACTCGATCATTGCGATGACTGGAGGAATACTAATGTTTATTACGCCACTTGAAATTAAGAAAACGAGATTCCTTTTGGAATGGGAATACACCTCTCGACTTCCTTGGGGAATACTGCTACTATTTGGAGGGGGACTCACGCTCGCCAAAGCAATGGAGAAATCAGATATTGTGCAGATTGTTGGGGAAACCATAGCCGGAAACGGATCAATATCTCCTATTCTATTAATTGCAGGCCTAACTGCCTTTATGCTCTTTATGACTGAACTAATGAGTAATGTAGCCCTAACCGTAATTTTTGTGCCTGTGGTAATTGGTATCTCTGTCAGTCTGAACATCAATCCTATGTATCTGACAATGCCTGTTACCCTAGCTGCGAGTTACGCCTTTATGATGCCGATATCCACGCCACCTAATGCCATTGTGTTTTCCAGTGGAATGGTTCGTATCAAAGACATGATGCGCGCAGGAATCTTATTGAACCTTATTGCCATTATCTTACTCGTTATCCTGTCTCAAACATTGATCCCAGCCATCTATTAACATGAAAGAATCAGCACAAGTTTTCGATCAAATTGTAAACGAAAGGCGGTCAGTGAGGGTCTATGATGCAGAAGCAGAGTTTGATCATGACGCAGTTCGCAGAAGTATTGAACGCGCCATTCTTGCGCCTAACAGCAGCAACATGCAGCTCTGGGAGTTCTATCGTATTAAATCCCCAGAAGCACTAAAGAAAGTCGCTTGGATGTGCATGAACCAAAAGGCGGCTAAAACTGCTCGAGAATTATTGGTGGTGGTAACTAGGCGAGACCTTTGGAGAAAACGACAGCAAGTATTGCTCAAAGAAATTGAAAAAGTTTACAAAGACAAGGAAGGTAAAGGAGGGAAAAGAGCGATCGGTTACTACAAAAGCCTTATCCCGAAATACTACTTCAGTGACCCGTTAGACATCTGGGGAATCATCAAAAAGATGATCTACTTCTTTGTAGGTCTTAGAAGGCCGATGGTGAGACATGGCAATCGCGCTGATATCAGAATCTCAGTCCATAAAAGTGCTGCCTTAGCCGCACAAAACTTTATGATGAGCATGAAGGCCGAAGGTTATGATACTTGCCCCATGGAAGGAATGGATGCAAAGCGCATCAAAAATTTTCTGGGCTTACCGAGAAAAGCCGAAATCAATATGGTAATCGGTTGTGGGCCAGGTGCTGAAGAAGGCATCTATTCAGAGCGCTTTCGAATTCCAAACGAAGAGGTAGTCTTTGAGGTTTAAAACTCCTCAATCATTCTGAACTGGTTTTAGAATCTTTCAACCCGCTTTGGTCGCCAATTAGATCCTGAAATAAATTCAGGATGACGCCACTTGCCGATGAAAAAGCTTACTTCTTTCTTAAACTCATATCAGCATCTCGCTTTGCTTTGAACTCTGAGCCTTCATTCCACTGAGGGAAATAAGTCTCGTTGGCAATACGATACCCTACATTGAAAAGTAGCTTCGCATCTTGAGCGATCCCCTTTAAGTCCCAATCCTCAGGAATGTAATTGTCCTGAGGTTGGTGATACCTAACCGCTAAATACTCTTGGGTTTTACCTTCTATAAACTCCTTACCCTTTTCTTTAGATTCAAATGATCCACTAGCGTACAGTGCCGGTATACCCGCTTTGGCAAAATTAAAGTGGTCTGATCTAAAGAAGTAACCTTTCCCTGGATCTGGATCTGGAATCACGTATCTCCCTTGCTTTTCAGCTTCAGCAGCAGCATACTTATCTAATTCTGACTGACCATAGCCCGTAATCGTTAAATCCTTCATCTCGCCATAAGCAGGAAGTCCATCCATATTAATATTCGCCACAGTTTGGTTAGGAGGAAATACTGGGTTTTGACCATAGTATGCCGAACCCAAAAGTCCTTGCTCTTCCGCAGTCACGAATAGGAAGACAACTGATCGCTCTGGTTTAGTATCCAACTTGCCAAAAGCTTCCGCGATTGTCAACATACCCGTAATACCAGTCGCATTATCATGCGCACCATTGTAGATAGAATCCCCATCGATTGGTGCACCAACACCTAGATGATCCCAGTGCGCTGAGTAAATTATATACTCATCAGGTCGCTTAGTCCCTTTTACCATGCCTATTACATTTCTAGACATGTCTCTCTTGATGACATTCGTAACACTTACGCTTGCCGTTAAGCCTATGGAAACGGGTTTGAAATCTTTACTTTTCGCTAGATCAGAATAATCTTTAATGCCAGCCTCTCTAAAGAGAGCAACTGCTGTATTTCGAGTGATCCATCCTTGGATAGCACACTTATAAGGAGGATTCGCATCGTCTAAGTTCAACTTAGCGCCAGTCCATGAACTCTCAACGACCATCCAAGGATAACCTGCTGGCACAGTCTCATGCACAATAAGCACACCTGCAGCACCTTGTCGTGCCGCTTCTTCGTATTTATAAGTCCATCGGCCATAATAGGTCATTTGATCCCCTTTAAACAACGTACTATCCCCAGATCCAAAACCTGGATCATTCACTAACACCACGACAGTCTTTCCTTTTACATCTAAACCGTCATAATCATTCCAACCATATTCTGGCGCAACGATTCCAAAACCAGCATAGACCAATTCAGAATCCTTAATCGACACCTCCTCTTCCACACGTTCGGTATAAACCACAACAGATCTTCCTGTTTCAAAATCAAAACTCTTTCCCTTCCCCCTTATCTTCATAGTTGGTGACTGTGTTCCAGTAATTTCGACTAAAGGCACATCTTGGAAGTAGCTATCACCATTCCCAGGCATTACGCCCATAGCTTTCAATTCAGACTCCAAATAGTAAATCGTCTTCTCTTCACCTTCGGTAAAAGGCTTTCTACCCATAAACTCATCAGAGGCGAGAACAGCCATATGCCGATCTATCGTTAGGGTATCGATGATTACTTCCGGAATTTCAACTGTCTCTTTGGATTGGCAGCCGATAACTAAAATGGCTACTAACAGACTTAAAACGATGTTCTTCATAACACTATTCTTTAAAGGAATCGAAGATAAATAAATTTTGGCCACTAGCTTAGATATTTGATCAAGGCCCATAGTTTTATGTCATGAAGTACCCCATTCTTGTCTTGAGTCTTTTGTTGACGCTGTCTTTTGGTTCAGTTACGGCACAGAGCTACTCTGATATTGCGAATCAAAAGACAGGCAGCATCAGTTTAGCACCTTCATCAATCGTTGGTTTATGGGAAGTAACGCAGGTGACTGTGGGCATTGACACAATGACTCCGAAAGCCAAATGGTTCGAGTTTCTAACTGATGGAACACTTTCTTCTGGCAATGGGTGGCTACAAAACTATTTAGGCAGCTTTAACTACGATGAAGACACTCAGGAATTACTTCAAGCCAGCCAAGGCGTGGTAGACGAATACGGTGCTTTCCAAATCAAGATTGTTGATAAATCGATGACCTGGCAAAGAACTGAAGAAGGCCAACCCGTTAAGATATCACTGACTCGGGCTAGCAAGAAACCCCTAGGGCCTTGGGATTTACTAGTCGGAAGATGGACTATAGAAAAAGCCGAGGGATTGAACCCAGAAACGGGAGCCGTAGTATCCGAGTACGCCATGAGGCCAGAAGCTTACATTTTCAGATGGGATAGAGAATACCGAAAATTCGATGAGAATAACGAAAGAAGTGAAACTGGTATTTGGCAAATTGGGGCTCACTCCGCGGAACTGAGTATCATCTCCAATGAAGGAAAATCAACAGTCAAATGGGCGCTAGAATTTATAGATAACCAAATGATCTGGATTCAAAAAGGTGATACAGAAACCATGAAAGTATATTTCAAAAAAGGCGAATAATTCTATCCTAATACCCATACTTGTCCTTCCACATGGCCTTAAGGCGCTTGCGCATCTCGTCTTCACGAGCATTCTTCCCAGGATCGTAAAGTGTAGTTCCCTTTACCTCATCAGGCATAAACTCTTGATTGTAGAAGTTCCCCGGGAAATCATGAGAATATTTGTATCCCTTGCCATACCCTTCTTCTTTCATCAATTTAGTAGGTGCATTTCTTATGGGCAATGGCACAGGAAGGTCACCCGTCTTTTGAACTAAGTTTTGCGCATGATTAATCGCCATATAGGCTGCGTTACTCTTAGCTGAAGAAGCAAGGTAAGTCACGGCTTGAGAAAGAATTATTCTTCCTTCGGGATAGCCAATCATATTTACGGCTTGAAAAGCACTAGTGGCAATGACCAAGGCCGTGGGATTGGCATTGCCGATGTCTTCAGACGCCAAAATGACCAGCCTTCGGGCTATGAATTTAACATCTTCTCCGCCTTCAATCATTCGAGCCAAATAGTAAACGGCAGCATTCGGATCGCTCCCTCTAATCGACTTAATGAAAGCAGAAATGATGTCATAATGCTGATCTCCTGACTTGTCATAGATGGCAACACGCTGTTGTGCAATCTCAATGACCTTGTCATCCGTAATGGTCACACTTTCCCCACCTAGGTTTTCAACTACTAGATCGAGTAGGTTAAGTAGTTTACGGGCATCACCTCCTGATATGCTGAACAGGGCTTGTGTTTCTTTCAACGTTACCTTTTTCTTGTTGAGGATCTCGTCTTTTTCCAATGCAAGTGCGACCAATCGCTCCAAATCTTCTTTTGATAGCGCTTTCAAAGTATATACCTGTGAGCGAGATAAAAGTGCAGAATTGACTTCGAAGGA
>DLQN01000083.1:267-12454 GCA_002477595.1 Roseivirga sp. UBA7431 | reverse complement strand
TAAGAGCATAATCATTTATTCCATCACCTGGCTAGTGATCTGTGCCCTATTCGCCTTTGCGCTTTTCTATTTCTACGACTTTGAAGCAAAGACTGCCGCTTTAGATAGCCTCGTGTTCAACGGCATCTTCTTCGGCTTAGGTTTGGCTTATTGGTTTAATGTACGCTACAACTCCTTTGAAAAATCTCAACTGCTCAATCTAGTTGTGAGCCATTTGGCAGCCTTAGTACTATCCGTTTCACTCGCCATTTTCTTATCCAAAAGCATTCTTACAAGCGTTTTGGCTGACGAAGAATACATAAATTTTCTCATCGAGTCCATTCCTTGGCGAGCAGCGCTAGGTCTTATGTATTATTCCATCATCATACTGGTCTATTATCTTATTCTCTATTATGACGACCTAAACCAAAAGACGAACGAAAGGTCACAGCTAGAAACCATGCTCAAAAGTTCTGAGTTGGAGATGTTGAAGTCTCAAATCAACCCTCACTTTATTTTCAATAGCCTTAATTCAATTGCTTCATTGACCATCATCTCTCCAGAAAAGGCAAGGGAAATGGTCATCAAGCTCTCTGAATTTCTCAGGTATTCCCTTGAAAAAGATAACGATCAAATGAATACCATGGAAGATGAGCTGAACAATATCATCCTTTACTTAGACATTGAAAAAGTACGTTTTGGCGATCGCCTATCCGTTAAAACCGATATCAGCAAAGAATCGCTTCACCTTAAACTTCCTAACCTGATTCTTCAGCCGCTTTTCGAGAATGCCATCAAGCATGGAATCTATGAGAGCCTGGAAAAAGTAACGGTAAGCTTAAAGACTTGGCAAGATCAAAACATTCTTAGGGTAGAAATTACAAATCAATTTGATCCGCAAGCGACTGGCAAGAAAGGAAAAGGGATAGGGTTGAAAAATGTAGGAGAACGTCTAAGGTTGGTTTATGGCGTACCTCAATTGGTATTTACTGAGAAGACTGATAACTTATTCACCGTTAGATTGGATATCCCTCAAATCGCAACCGACTTATGATACGAGCCATTATTATTGATGACGAAAGTTTAGCAAGAGACCTCATCAAGGCCTACTTAAAGAAGTTTGATGACATTGAAGTGATTGCCGAATGTAGTGATGGATTTCAGGGCCTAAAGGCAATTCAAGAGCATAAGCCAGATATGATTTTCTTAGACGTGCAGATGCCTAAGATCACTGGTTTCGAAATGCTCGAGCTATTGGAAGAGCCTCCTGTAGTCATTTTTAGCACCGCCTTCGATCAATATGCCATCAAAGCATTTGAGCTAAATGCTACGGATTACCTGTTGAAACCTTATGCCGAATCTCGCTTTAGTGAGGCGGTTGAAAAAGCCAAAACAAAAATAGGAACCAAAGGAGTGGCCAAAGCCGAACTCGAAACTCTTCAAGAAACGAGAGCTGAAAGTGACGAATCCCTGGACCGTATAGTGGTGAAAACGGGGAATAAAATCCAGATCCTTCCACTTGAATCGATCTCACACTTCGAGGCACAAGACGACTATGTAGCCATTCATTCAGAAGTGGGCAAGTTCTTAAAACTGCTTCGCATGAAGTACTTAGAAAATAGACTTCCTCTTGGGGAGTTTGTTCGGATACACCGATCGCACATCGTCAACGTAAAGCAAATCGAAAAGCTAGAGCTTTACGAAAAGGACTCTTACCTGCTCTCTCTCAAAACAGGTATCAAATTACCAGTGAGCCGCAGCGGACATAGCAAGTTAAAGGAGGTGTTGAAGTATTAAGCAAGGCTTCCCTACGGTTCATCCACTTGATTCTACGATTCGGCAAGTATAATTTATAGGAGTGTCCTACTCATTGCACATTTGAGTCATCAAATACTCAAAGTAATGCAACGGTTAAAACTCATTATCGCAATTCTCATCATCAGCACGTCAAGTGTTATTGCAACAGCACTTATAACGTTAATAGGCGCACTGTTTTTTATTAAATGCAAAAAGACTTGGCGCACTCAGTTCGCAAAACTGACCCAACCTTAGCCAAAGCAACCTTTTCACTTATATTTGAGCATGCTGAAAAGACTTATCATATTAGTTCTTATGTGCTCAACTGCTAGCATTTGTGCACAGCAACCCTCAGGACTGTGGATACTTACTCACGTTAAGGCCCTACAGCCAGTGTACACCATGGTCGAAATAGATGGAGCATTTGAACTCGCTGGTGATGAGCCTCAAGACTCATCCTTTCTTTATAATTCCGGGTTAATGACCATTGAATTTCAGAAAACTAATGCAGCCATAAGCCATTCCTGGGATGGAGAAGAAGGATGGACCGTAAAACTTGATAAAGAAACGCTTTACCTCTATGGCCAAAGGGATACCCTGTTCGGTGACTATAACAAGGGCGGCCTTATACTCAGGTCTACATTAGACGACAGACCAACATATTACAATTTTTCTCCCTTTGAAGAAAAAAAGTTTTCCACACCAACTCTTCTTGAAGAATCATGGGAGATACGTTCAGAAAACAGCCTATTAAAGGATTTAAAAATCTCTTTTACCACTGACAGCAGTTATCAAGTGGCGAGCGGAAAAAGTTTAAATAGTCAAATATACTTTACTTATAGTTTAGGCAAGTTAGCTGCAATCGAATACGACTTCCCCGCTACTTCAGAAATGGGAGATGGTCAAGAACTTGGAACCATTTACTTGTTCAAAACAAGAGGAGGCAAAATTAAAGGAATTTTTTACCCTGTGACAGACGGAGTAATAACGCCAACAAAAAGCGAATTGACACTTTCAAAGAAAGTACGCTGACCCAAAATTATCACTTGCCTTAGTTGATTAGCCGTTAAGTCACCTACCTTGTGACCGACAGATGTCAATAATCAACAAAGTGAAGGCGGTCGAACAGATTTTTGCTTCCCTCGACAATGAAATCGCCTCCCTTCAAACCACAAGCGGACTCCACTGTATTGCTGGTTGCGGTAAGTGCTGTTTCAAGCCGGATATTGAGGCCAGCCCGCTAGAATTTCTTCCCTACGCTTTCCATTTGTTCCTGACTAATCGCATAGAAGAACAATACGATCTTCTTTTAACAAGAAATACTTCTACCTGCGCTATTTTTTCACCCACTAAGGATTCTCTCGTCAAGGGCAGTTGCTCAGAATATAAATTCCGAGGATTAATTTGTAGGCTATTCGCTTACTCCGCTATCAGGGACAAGTATGGTAAAACAACTTTTGTGACTTGCCTTCCTTTAAAAACACAGTCCCCTGACCAGGTCGCTTCGATCAATGCCTCTATTGCTGAAGGCAAGAGCGTTCCCATGATGAACGACTATTATTTTCAAATTAGAAGCATTGACCCCGACCTAGGCACCAAACTAATGCCAATTAATCAGGCCCTTAAAGAGGCAATGGAAGTTGTCATGAGTTATTACGCCTATCGGCTGCCTCCTGCCTCAGGAAAGTTAAGCGCATAAAAAAGCCCAAGACATCTGTCTCGGGCTTCCACAACAATAATTCTTGTCGCCTTATTTTCCTCCGCCTGCTTTTTGCATTGGGTTAGAACCTGAAGCTTGTCCTCTAGCAGCTCCACCACGTCCTTTGAACAGCTCGAAGCGGTTAGGCTTGTTGTTCGCCGGGAAGTAGTTGTTGTCTTCATTAGTATCAGCAGTTTCTCTGTCTGGATCGAGTCTGATCTGCACCACCTGCTTAGTTTTCATAAAGGCTTTAGTGACTTTATCTTCATTCTTTCTCCAGATGTATGCTGGAATCCTATCCACCTCTTTCGTTCCGTCAGCGAATGTCCACTCAATAATCAATGGCATTACCAGTCCACCAACATTTGAAAAGTCAATCTCATAGAAGTTTGCTTTGTCACCAAGAATGGCGCGCTCCTCATCGGAAAGCGTTGTATCAAATCTTTGGTAAGCAGTTTTCGCTTCGTCAGTTACTTCGAACTGATCGTAAGAATAGTAGAAGTCTTGTAACCTCTTGTCTTCTTCAACATACATCTTTCTACCCTCTGCTCGGTTTCTTTTAGCAGCAAGATCACTTTGAGCCCCCTCGGCTTCTTCTCTAAGAATAGGGAATTCAACTTCAGGATTTTTAGTATCAAGCTGGTACCATTTTACATCGTCAATGGCTATATCAACATTGTCGATGGTGAAGTACCATCCACGGATAAACCAGTCGATATCTACTGCAGAAGCATCTTCTAAGGTTCTAAATAGATCATCTGGCGTTGGGTGTTTAAATGCCCATCTTTTCGCATACTCTTTGAAAGCGAAGTCAAATAATTCGCGACCCATGATGGTTTCACGAAGGATATTCAAGCCTGTAGCTGCTTTCGCATAAGCGTTATTTCCGAAACCAACAATGTTTTCTGAATTGGTCATGATAGGCTCCAACTGATCTTTTGGCAAAGCCATGTAAGGAGCGATTTTGTGTGCCGGCCCTCTTCTATGAGGGTAGTTCGGATCAAACTCTTGCTCCGTTAAGTACTGAACGAAAGTATTTAAACCCTCATCCATCCAAGTCCATTGACGCTCATCAGAGTTAACAATCATTGGGAAGAAGTTGTGACCTACCTCGTGGATGATCACGCCAATTGCACCGTACTTTGTAGACTCCGCGTAAGTGCCATCTTCCAACGTTCTTCCATAGTTAAAGCAGATCATTGGGTACTCCATACCATTTGATGCTTCTACTGAAATAGCTACTGGATAAGGATAAGGAATAGTAAAGTTTGAATACGTTTTCAAAGTATGGGCTACTGCTTTAGTAGAGTATCGCTCGTAAATACCATACGCTTCCTTTGCATAATAAGACATCGCCATTGGGTGGTCTTCTCTACCTTCAATGTCGACCGCCATGGCATCCCAGACAAATTTTCTAGAAGAAGTCCATGCAAAATCACGTACATCCTCCGCTTTATAATGCCATGTTTTTGTTCCTGACGCTTTAGAATTCTCATTGGCCTTAGCTTCTTCTAGCGTAACGATTTTAACAGGCTCAACAAATTCATTTTGTGCCTGACTCCATCTCTTTTGTTGCGCTGCCGTTAGGATTGATTTTGCATTTTCTAAAACGCCTGTAGATCCAACTACGTGATCAGCAGGAACAGTCATTTTTACATCGTAGTCACCAAAAGTCAAAGCAAACTCGCCTCTTCCTGTGAACTGCTTATTATTCCATCCTTGGAAATCTGAATAGACCGCCATTCTTGGGAACCAACCCGTGATTGTATAAATGTAGTTTCCATCTTCTGGAAAGAATTCGTGCCCTCCGCGTGCTCCAGAAAGAGCTCTCGGTGTAGTATTATACCACCACTTAATGCTAAATACGATCTTTTGACCTGCCTTTAATGGCGTGGCTAAATCAATACGCATCATCGTCTGATTGATGGTATAGGTCATATCACCACCCTTAGCATCTTTCACTTCCATAATATGAAAACCCCAGTCGTTGTCATGCCCATCAAGGCCGTCAATTTGGCTATAAGACATTCTTGGACGAATGCTGCTTGGCTCAAATTTGTAAGAATCATTATCTGGTTGTCTTACGTTTTCATCCAAAGCGAGCCATAAATAACTGAGGGCATCCGGAGAGTTGTTGTAGTAAGTGATGGTTTCTGCACCCGTCAAACGCTGATTTTCATCATCAAGAGTCGCCTCAATTTTAAAATCAGCCTTCTGCTGCCAGTATTGTGATCCAGGAGCACCCGAAGCCGTTCTATATACACTTGGATCTCTCAACATACGCTCAAGCTGCTCAAAGCGCTTACCGTGATTACTATTAACTACTTGGGCAAAAGCACTTGACCCCAAAAAGGTCACTACCATTGCCATAAGCCAAAGTCTTCTCATCATTCTATCGTTTATTTTACCAAAATTTCGTTTCTAACATCATTGTAATGGCTATTCCCGCCACAGCGGACGAAATAATCAGATTCCAATCTCTTCGCGCCACATTAAATATGTTGACGAAGACAAAAGAGATTACCATAAAGAACGCCACGATTATAATCTGACCTAGCTCAAGGCCAAGATTAAAAGATAGTAGGGGAGTGACAATGCTGTCTTCCCTTCCTAAAATACTTTTCAAATAATTTGAGAACCCTAAACCATGAATCAGGCCAAAAAATAATGCAAAGAAGTAATTCGTATTAAACTTTGCAGGGGTAATAGCACTTTGTTTTCTAAGCAAGTTCACGAATGCCGTTATGAAAATGGTGCAGGGAATTAAAAATTCAATGATATCACTCCTGAAACTCACAATCTCTAATGTACTTAAGGCCAGGGTAATCGAATGACCAATTGTAAAGGCCGTAATCAGAATCAACACCTTCTTCCAATCTTGTATGACGTAGATAGCGCAGAGGGCGACTACAAAAAGGATGTGGTCATATCCATAGAGATCAAGGATATGCTCTCTACCTAATTCAAAATATATGGCAAACTGGCTCATAAAGGGGTATTATTTCGGGCCCGGATATTGTAAGGAATGCAATAATAAAGTTTAATTTTGAATACCCCTATAAAACTTAAAAACATGCTGCAAAAGCTTATTTGGTCGGTTTTAATCAGTGCTGTTCTGTATTGGCACCCATTTCATGTCAGCGTGACTGATATTGAACATGATGCCGAATCAAAATCTATCCAAGTTAGTCACAGAATTTTTCTTGATGACTTAGAAATAGGGCTGAAAAAGTACCACAAAATTGAAAAACTGGATACTTACGAGCCTGAAAGTCAAGAACGGCTCGACAGTCTAATCAGCTCATACCTCAAAAAAAAGGTGCTTTTTGTTATTAACGGGAAATCCATGGAATTCAATTACCTAGGTTCGGAGCTTGAGGGCGATGCCCGGTGGTGCTATTACGAAATAGAGGGAGTAGAAGAAGTAAATGAGGCAGAAGTAACCAATGTTGCCTTGATGGACGCCTTCGATGATCAACAAAACATCATTCATTTTAAATCAAAAGGTACCTTGAAGAGTTATAAACTTGACAAAGACACCAAGTTCATCAAGTTTAAATTCGACTAGTGAAAAAAACCTTCTCATTAATATTATTAACAGTGCTCATTTGCTCATGTGAATTTGGAGAAAAAAAACCTGCCGTTAAACTTGAAGAAAGCCCTGAGGCCATTCCAAAATTTGTGAATTACAAAGTCGAATCTATTAATGAGCAGTCTGGCCCTTGCCAAACAGATAGTCTATCCAACCAATGTGCCTCCTTCTTCGTGGAGTATCCTATTATTACCGGCATGCTCAGCCCATCGGCAACTCAGAAAATCAACGAAAATATTAAATCGGCAATTTTCGATTATGCTTTTGTCTCCGATAAACCAGAAAGCTTTCAATCTCTTATCAAAGAAATCTCTTCTGAGTACACAAAAATATTAAATGAATTTCCAGATTATAAGGCTTCTTGGTCTATGGAAGTTAACTCTGACATCATCTATCAAGACTCTAGCTATATTAGTGTAGCGTCTACCATCTTTTCATACACCGGAGGTGCGCATCCTAACGCTTATCAGGTGTACAGAAGTTACGATTTGCAAACTGGAGAACCCATTACCTTGAGTGACATTTTAATTCCAGGTTTTGAAGACCAACTGAATGAAATGGCAGAGATAGAGTTCAGGATGCTGAAAGAAATCCCACCATCTCAGGCATTAAAGGTGAAAGGATATTTCTTTGAAGGTGATAAGTTTACGCTGAACGATAACTTCGCAATCATCAACAAAAGCTTGATTTTCTATTTTAATCAATTTGAAATTGCGCCTTACGCAGTTGGCCCAACGGAGTTAGAATTGAAACTAACCGATTATGTTAATCTCGTAGATGCGAAAGGTATCCTCAATGGTCTTAAGAATTAGTCTCTTACTCACTTGTCTTTTTATATCAAGCCTTGGTGCTGCTCAAACCGGAGCTAGTGAAATCACTTTCACTATAAAAATTGCTGGCATTGGGGTTGATGGATTTTTCGAACAAACCTCGGTCTCCTTTAATTTCAAGCCAAATGATTTAGGATCATCATATTTCAAATTAACGATTCCCACTTCTACGATTAATACTGGCATCAATGCAAGAGATAAACACCTTCGTAAATCGAAGTACTTTGACGTTGAAAATTACCCTACCCTGTCTTACACCTCGACAAGCGTAGTCCATACTGCCGAAGGCTTTAAACTGTTAGGTAAACTCACCATAAAAGAGACAACCCTTCCCATTGAAATTCCTTTTAGTATTGACGTGATCGATGGTATGAAGTATTTTAATGGTGCTGTCGAACTAGATAGGAGAGACTATGACGTAGGTAAGAACCACCTGATTCTAGGTGATTTAGTTAATATCAATATCAAAGTTCCTTACTCCGAAAACTGAAATTCCCGATAAGCATTCCAGCGTTTGCCGTCATGCTTAAGCAGCCAGAAAGAGTTGACCTCGAATTCGTGATCAAAGGGTTTGTCCTCAAATTCTGCCCAGGCCTCAAAGAATTTATCCTTCTTCAAATCTCTGAAAGCTACGGTCATATGAGGATGATAACCTCGGTTATGGGTGGCATTGAACAAGTTCATGTTTCTCTTCGCATACCTAGCCAGTCTTTCTTGAAAATACATCAAATCCTGACTCATTTTATTCTTGATAAAAATGGTTCTCGGAGGAAAAGCACCAAAACCATCAAAGCTCAAATGAAATTTTTCCTCATTAGTTGCTTGAACAAGTAAACTGAATAACTTATCTTCTTTTTTCTCTTTCCACTGGAAAGGCATATGGAGCGTAATGTGCGCAGGAGACCGTAAAGCACCTTTGCTATTGAAGTCATCCCGAAATTGCACTTTGATTTTTTGCGCCTCCGATTGAATCGGGTCGGGAGGAATTATAGCTAGAAAATAACGAGACTCAGCAGGCTTCACGACCGAATCTAGCAATAAAATGGCGCAAGTCTATAGTATCAAATCAGCATAAAATCTTGCCACGGTGATTAAATCAGACTCTCGCTTAAACTTCAGCTTTTTCTCCTTAATAAACTGTCTCAAGTCTTCCGAGTACTTTCCAAATACCTCCATAGCTCTTTTATTGAATGATGAAATGGGGATGAGGTCTATGTTCTTTGACAAAAAATAATCTGTTTCAACCACTTGTTTACTTGCGCTTTGTAAACCCTCTCCATTATCAGAATAAACCTTCTTATTAACTATTCTGTCATGTGCCAGAAGGCCAATTCGCCCTATTTCCAAAACCTCAAAAAAACCATTTATACGCTCGTCTTTGCTTGAAAAGTTTTTTGCATTAACAAACAACCTCTTTTTACCTGTCGCATTAAGAAACTCGAATTGGTTAACTGTATTTCCAGAGAGGTACGTCACTTGATCACCGACAAGTATTTCAAAAGCATTGCTCTCCACGTTATACCTCATTGACTTTCCAATTACCTGAATTCCCTCGGAATTCGTGAATTGCATTTTCACATACGCATCGGTCAAGTAGGGGCCGAAAAGCCTTTCGTCTTGTATGTATCTGGTCGAAGCTCCATGTCGTTTTTGACCTAAAATAGTAAAGCCAAGAAGTTGTCCTTCTTCATGAATACTCGACTCGAACGAATCGTCATTTATTGAATGTCCGTTCACCGCAAAGGTACTGATCAGACAAAAAGCAGTGATGAAAAACATATTCCTCATTTTTTCAAGCATTTAGGTTCGGCCAATGTTTATTAATGCAACGCTTGTTGACATAACATCATGTTGTTTTCAGAAGCGAATTCGTGTAAATTCCGCTTTCTAAAATTGATTCATGATGAAAAGACTCTTAACACTCTGTATTGTTTTAATGCTCACGGCTTTTGTGTCGCTAGCCCAACAACTTAAAAGCCCAGACGAATTCCTCGGCTATGAGTTAGGAACAAGATTTACACCTCACTATAAAGTAGTGGACTACTACCAGTATGTCGCTGGTGAAATGAGTAATGTTGAGACAAGTCAATATGGACAGACGAATGAACTGAGACCTCTTATTACCAATGTGCTTTCTTCTCAAGAAAACATGGACAATTGGGAGCAAATTCGCACCGACAACCTGAAGCGCATTGGCATGATGGAAGGTGAGCCCGTTGGTGAAAAAATAGGCATCGTTTGGTTGAGCTATAACGTTCACGGCAACGAAGCTAATTCTACTGAAACAGCGATGAAAACGCTCTATGAATTAACTAGACCTGGTAATATCAAGGCTCAAAACTGGTTGAAAAATACAGTTGTCATTATGGACCCTTGTATCAACCCTGATGGCCGAGATCGTTACGCTAACTGGATCAATCAAGTCGCAGGCACTACGCCTAACCCTAGCCGTGATGCCATTGAGCACAGAGAGCCATGGCCAGGAGGAAGAGCCAACCACTACCTATTCGATCTGAACCGCGATTGGGCATGGCAAAAGCAAGTTGAGTCACAACAACGCATGAAACTCTACAATACCATCATGCCACATATTCATGTCGACTTCCATGAGCAAGGCAGCAACAGCCCTTATTACTTTGCGCCAGCAGCAGAACCTATTCACGAGCAAGTGACGCAATGGCAAAGAGATTTTCAAGAAATTATCGGCAGAAACCACGCCAAATACTTTGACGAACAAGGCTGGTTATTCTTCACAAAAGAGAGCTTCGATATTCTGTACCCTAGCTATGGTGATTCTTACCCAATGTATAATGGTGCCATCGGCATGACGTATGAGCAAGGCAGTAGTGACCTGGCCATACTCACTGACGAAGGAGATACGCTTACGCTAAAAGATGCCATCGAGCATCACTACACTACTGGAATGTCTACGGTGGAGACTGCTTCCAAAAATTCTGAAAAGATGGTGGATGAGTTTGCTGCTTACTTCAGTACAGCGGTAAACAACCCGAAATCTAAGTACAAGACTTATGTAATTCGTGGTACCAACCACCCAGACAAGTTGGTGCAACTAGAAGCATTCCTTAAAAGACATAACATACAATACGGAACTGGGAGCACGAAAAAAGCCGTCTCTGGTTTTGACTTCATGTCTGGTGAAACCAAAAATATGCCCATTCAAAATGGTGACATTGTGATTTCCGCCTATCAGCCGAAAGCCGTATTAGTACAAGCATTCTTCGAGCCTAATACATTTGCCAGTACTTCTAATACGTATGACATCACCGCTTGGGCCACTCCATATATGTTGGGCTTAAATGCTTTTGCTACAGAAGTAAAAGTAGATGTAAGTGCTGCTGAAATGTCTATTCAGGGTGCCGAAGTAATCCTCAATGAATCTACTCCTCCGGCATACCTTGCAAAATGGGAAACGCTAGAGGACGCTAAGTTTTTAGCCGAGCTATTGAAGCATGACATTAAACTCCGCTACGCGACTGAGTCTTTTAGCGTAGCAGGAAGGGAATATAACCCTGGCACGCTTATCATCACTCGAAAAGGAAACCAAAACATGAAAGGGCGTTTCGATGAAATCGTCAAGTCCTCAGCCACGAAATTCGGTAGAAGCCTATATTCTGCACCAACGACATTCGTGGATACTGGTAAAGATTTTGGATCAAACAATGTTCCTTTTATTGAGAAGCCTAAGGTTTTGGTGCTCCGCGGAGATGGTGTTAGATCTCTTGGTTTTGGAGAGTTCTGGTACTTTATGGAGCAAGAGTTGAATTACCCAATCACCATGGTGGATACTGATGCTTTCGGATCAATTGATCTTGACAATTACAACGTAGTTGTGATGCCATCAGGTTCTTATGGCCGAATGTTGAATGACAGCGGAATGAAAGCCCTTAAATCTTGGGTTCGCGCTGGCGGAAAGGTTTTAGCCCTTGAAAGTGCTATTAACAGCTTTGTTGGTAAAGAAGGGTTCCAGCTAAAAAGAACTGCTGAAGACGAGAAACCTGAAAAGAAAACTGATGAAGAAAAGGAAAAAGACGCCCTTACCGCATACGCAGATAGAAGCAGTAAATTTGAAGATTCAAGACTTCCAGGTGCTATTTTCAGATTAAAAGTCGATAATACTCACCCAATGGGATTCGGTTATAGCGAGCAGTACTTCACCATTAAGAATAATAGCGCAAGACTTGCTTACTTACCTAATGGATGGAATGTAGGAATCATTGAGAGTGAGGCTTCACACGTTGCGGGCGTTGCTGGTAGCAAGGTGAAAGAGCA
>DLQN01000083.1:0-181 GCA_002477595.1 Roseivirga sp. UBA7431 | reverse complement strand
AAAATGTTCGTTGCCAATGCCATCTTCATGGTTGGGCAATAGAAAATTTAAACTGAATTATTAAAGGGAGGCTAAAGCCTCCCTTTTTCTTTTCTTATAAGCTTAGGCAGTGCTTGCTTTACTTTCTGTAAGAATTGTAGATTTGATTCTTAATGTCAGATACTAAAAAGAATCCCGTAAA
>DLQN01000095.1 GCA_002477595.1 Roseivirga sp. UBA7431 | reverse complement strand
CTGCGCTTATTGAGGTGGCTTAAAATACCGATTACTCTCTTGAATGAATGACCCTCCCAACACCTGAAGTGCTTACATTCAATATCTCTCAAAACCCTAGACTGTATGCTTTTCAGTATTGATTCAGTACAAACGCCCACTTCCCAGACATAAGATTGATCAATATCGAATGTATTTGAGTCCATCCACACGTCTATCTCCTCTAAAAGAGTTGATTTTTCAAGCGGATAATCAAATGTGAGTGTCAAGTCGGTAGTAGAATTCATAGATAGCTTGGGCCCTAGTTTTAGAGAGTTGAATCTCAATTCTAAATTTGCACTATTGACAAGGAAAGGTATAATCGTCAGAAAGTCAATTATTTATAATTGAGTAGGTGCTATTTCTGTTTTATCGGTACTTATTTCTTGCTACCGATGAGGAGGCTTATCCTGTAGACCAGCAAAACACACCATGGATTTGAAGGAGTGAAGATCTCGCGTTTAGGATTTCTTTATTTCAGATCATTTTGAATGAGGCGCTAATGGTTTGTGGATTACATCTAAAAAACAGGCCGTCAGTGCATTTTATGGTACTATATTAACTTGGCCCTGTCCTTTAGAGCGTACTTTATGAGCTGCCAGTTGAAATAAGATAATTTGTTTGATGGAGTAAGGAAAGTAATGGGAAATACTTTTTTGAGAAAGAAGGCATAAAAAAAGGGAGCTTTTAAAAGCTCCCTTTGAAAGGGTGGAAGATGGGGCTCGAACCCACGACCCTCGGTACCACAAACCGATACTCTAACCAACTGAGCTACAACCACCGTGTACTAACACATTTTGTGTTAGGGTGTGCAAAAGTAAATTATCAAACCGAATATGCAAAAAGCTATTTGGTATTTTTATCGGGTAAATTTTAACCTCATACCAGGGCCTACTTCTATCAACTTACCTTCCTCATATGAGACCTTACCATTAATAATGGTGTGGGTTACAGAGGAATTGAAAGTATAGCCTTCAAAAGGAGACCATTGGCACTTATAGAGGAGGCTGCTTTTGGTTACTTCATTAGATTGCGCTAAATCAACGAGTACTAGGTCGGCATAATATCCCTCTCTAATGTAGCCTCTTCTTTCTACATCAAAAAGATCTGCTACCGCATGAGATGACTTCTCAACAATCTTCTCTAAAGATATTTTTCCTTGATGGTAAAGATCTAAGAGTGCTGGAAGGCAGTGCTGTACTAAAGGCCCTCCTGATGGTGCTGAGAAGTAACTGTTCTGCTTTTCCTCTAAAGTATGTGGCGCATGGTCAGTGGCAAAGACGTCAATCTTATTATCAATCACTCCTTGAAGTATGGCGTCTCTGTCAGCAGCAGTCTTAACCGCTGGATTCCATTTAATTAAAGAGCCCTTTTCTGCGTAATCTGCATCTGAGAACCATATGTGATGTATGCAGGCTTCTGCGGTTATTTTCTTGTCTTTAAGAGGAATAGTGTTGTCAAAAAGCTCCAATTCCTTAGCAGTAGAAATATGTAAAATATGCAGTCTTGCGCCAGACTTTTTAGCTAAGGCTACCGCGAAAGAAGATGACTCATAACAAGCTTCTTCATCTCTAATGATCGGGTGCATCGCCATAGGCACGTCTTCTCCATATTTTTCTTTGGCAGCCCTCGTGTTTCTTTGTATGACTTCTTCTGATTCGCAGTGCGTTGCGATTAGGGTCGGAGAATTTGCGAAAATTCCTTCCAATGTTTTCTGGTTGTCAACTAGCATATTACCGGTGGACGACCCCATGAATATTTTAGTGCCACAGACATTTTTAGGATCCGTCTTTAATACCTCATCTAGGTTGTCATTAGAGGCTCCCATGTAGAAACTATAGTTGGCAAGACTGTTTTGCGCTGCGATATCGTATTTGTCCTGGAGTAGTTCTTGGGTAAGTGCATTGGGTACAGTGTTCGGCATTTCCATGAATGAGGTAATTCCTCCAGCAACTGCTGCTCTAGATTCCATATAGATTTCGCCCTTGTGGGTAAGCCCCGGCTCTCTAAAGTGAACTTGATCATCGATCAAGCCGGGGAGGATCATTTTACCAGTAGCATCAATGACTCTGTCCGCCTCTTTGTGTTGAAGATCTTTTCCGATTTCTTCAATGAGATCATCTTTTATGAAGATATCAGCTTCGAATATTTGGTTTTCGTTGACTAAGGTGCCGTTCAATATGAGGATGGATGCCATTATGATTTTATTTTGTCGAGTGTTTCACGTACTTGCGATGCAAAGCAAATACGAATCAACTCAAAATGGCAAAAGAAATTCAGAATTTTCAAGATTTGAAGCTAAATAAGCAGATTTTGAATGCCATTGAGGAGCTAGGTTTTACTAATCCGACTGAAATTCAAAGAAAGGCCATTCCCATTGCTTTGGCTGGACACGACCTTTTAGGGATAGCTCAGACTGGAACTGGAAAGACGTTAGCGTTTGCCACTCCCTTGATTATGAAGGTAAAGTATGCTCAAGGAGAACATCCAAGGGCATTAATTTTGGCACCTACTAGGGAACTGGTCATTCAGATTTCAGCACATTTTTCAGCACTTTCCAAATACACTGACTTGAGAGTGGTTACACTCTACGGGGGCCTAGGTCCCAAAACTCAATTAGAAGAGTTGGATAAGGGTGTTGACATCATCATTAGTACGCCAGGACGCTTTCTGGACTTGTATAAAAAGGGAGCAATTTATCCGAGAGGCATAAAAACGCTGATACTTGATGAAGCCGATAAAATGATGGATATGGGGTTTATGCCGCAAATTAGAAATATTTTGGAGCTCATTCCTGTCAAGCGCCAGAACATGCTGTTTTCAGCTACAATGCACGACAAGGTAGTCACACTTACAGAGGAGTTTTTAGAGTTCCCTGAAAGGATAGAGGTGTCTCCTCAGGCAACTGTGGCTGCTACTATTGACCAAGTCTTGTACGAAGTGCCAAACTTTAGAACTAAGCTTAATCTATTAAGTCACTTTTTGCAGGATGAGTCTTTCGAAAGGGTGATCGTGTTTGTAAAGACAAAAACCATTGCTGATAATATTGCTCATTACTTGGAAAGGAAGTCTATGGGGCCTGTAAGAGTTATTCATGCCAATAAAGGGCAGAATTCACGGATTAATGCCATGGATGAGTTCAAGGAAGGCCATATAAGAGTTTTAGTATCTACCGATGTCACAGCTAGAGGAATGGATGTGTCCATGGTCAGTCACGTGATTAATTTTGATACACCTTTAATCTATGAAGATTATGTGCATCGTATTGGTAGAACCGGTAGAGCAGAAAACGAAGGAATGGCGATCTCTTTTGCTAATCATTTAGAGATGCTGCATATTCCGAGGATTGAAGCGCTCATCAAAGAAGTGATTACTAAGAAAGAAATCCCATCTGGGGTCGTCATAGAAAAAACTCCTTTCGCAGAACAACAGGATATGGATCGTGTCATTGACAACATGAGAAGGAGGGCAGACCCTGAGTTTAAAGGAGCGTTTCATGAGAAGAAACATAAGTTCAAAGACAAGCCATCCGCTTCCAAGAGAGGTAAAGGACGCAAGAATAAGCGATAGTCTTAAGAAAAGCTTTAGAAGAATATTATGACGCTGGTTCCCGTGGGATCAGCGTTTTTTCTTGGTCGTCCCAATACCAATCACTGAGTTTAGCACCACCTAGTCTATTGTCCCGGTTAACCAATTTTTCAATTTCCTCTTTATTTTGTTTTGACTTTAACACTAGTGTTTCAAAGTCTTCGAAGAGTGGCTTTAATCTATTTAGGACGTTGATGTATTGTTGATCACCAAAGCCATGATATCGCTGCCAACTGAGCATTTTTGTGACTAGCTTTATCTTGTCAGTTTCTCCAGCCTTAATGAAGGAAACTAATTTTTCCTCAATTTCTGTTAATCCAGTTTCCTTATTTGGGAATCTTTTTAAATGAACTTCTAGGGCGTCAGGCAGGTAAGGAAATCCTGAGAAACTCATCAATATGTAGTTGTAAAGATCATTGGGGTCGGTAGAACAATAACCTTCATAAACATCGCTGCAGAAATCAAATTCACGAGCGCCTAATTTTAGTCGGCTTTCTAAAAGTTCAGTGTAGCGCATGGCCTCAATTTCACCTAATCCAAAAAGTTGATCAGAGTCGTCTATTTTACCAACACAGACTAGGGAGATGGTACTGTCTAGGTTCTGCTTACCGATCCATTGGATTAAGGCAATCATATTGATTTGGCAGAACAAGTCATACTCAAACCATAAGACTATTTCTTGATACTGGGCAAGTCTCTCTTCGAGCGCTTTGAAAGGAATAATATCTTTCAAGTATTGGCCGCTCTCAAAGTTAAATTCAGGGGTCATAAATGAATCCCGAACACTCCAAAAGGCATCGCTTCCAAACTCGATAGGTACAGGTCCATCGGAAAGGACCTCTCTCCAAACGAAAGTTTCTCCTTCAATTCCCGATGCTTTGAATCGGTTAAGTGTGCTGTCTCCGTTGAGTATATGTAAGGTATTTGACATAAAAAAAGGCTACTCGAAAGTAGCCTTTATAGTTTTTGATTCAAACGTTCTTAACGATTGTAATCCATATCGTCAGTTCTGTCGACAGGAGTTCTATCATTTCTGTTTGCTAAAATCCAAGCAGTATGAAAAACAAGCTGTGCTCTTCTTGCCATTACGTCAAATTCAATCTTATCAACCGTATCAGATGGACGGTGATAATCAGCGTGAGTTCCGTTGAAGTAGAAAATGATAGGAATACCTTTCTTTGCAAAGTTATAGTGATCAGAACGGTAGTAGAATCTATTTTTATCTGCAGGATCATCATATCGATAGTCCAAGTTCATTCCCATGTATGTAATGTTTGCATACTCAGAAATGATTTTCAAGTGGCTTGAAAGTTTCTCTGAGCCAATAGCATAAACATAGTCTCTGTCATTCTCATGATCAGGATCTACACGGCCAATCATATCAATGTTAAGATTATTAACAGTATTCTCTAGAGGGAAGATTGGGTTGTCAGCATAATAGGCTGAACCTAACAGTCCTTTTTCTTCGCCTGTCACATTTAGGAATAGAATACTTCTTCTAGGTCCGTTTCCTTCTTTCGCTGCTTGAGCAAAAGCTTCTGCAATTTCCATTACACCTGTAGTACCAGAGCCATCATCATCAGCTCCGTTGTTAATTACAGATCCATCCTCATTCTGACCAATGTGATCGTAGTGAGAAGAAATAACTAATACTTCATCTTTCAAATCAGTACCTTCTAAGAAAGCCATCATGTTCTCAGTACCAAGCTCTACTAGCTTTTCTTGAACCATCAGACGAATAGTACTTGGCTTAATGCTAGCAGGGTTATCTGCCGCAGCATCAATCTTCTCAACAGATGAATTCAATAGGTGAGCACCCATTTCCTTAGTGATATTGAAAATCATGCTTTGATTTGCCCCTAACTCTTTGTCAAACCTCAATCTACTTTTCATAGATCTTCTTGCTTGACGAGGCATAGTTTGCATAAACTGCTCATCATTGGCACTCATTCTAAAGATTGCCTTTGCGCCAGCTTCATTTATTTTTGTTAAAAGCTCTCTCGAGAAAGCAGTAACCATAACGCCTTTGTCTTTGACATCCATGTCAGCTAGGCCATCGCCATTACCGATGAATACGGTAGAAAGTTTCATTTCTTTGTCCATGTTGGCACTACCAGAGAAAATGAAATCTACTCCATTCATTTTCTTCTTCCCTTTTACCTTTACATAGACTTCAGACCAGTCTGATTGGTACATGCTGAATTTCTGACGATAAGTTCCGTTTACAGGTCCTTGTAGTCCGATTTTTTGATAGAATTCTTCTAAAAATGCCGAAGCCTTCTTCTGGCCTTCAGTACCAGTCTCTCTACCTTCAAATTCATCAGAAGCAAGTATGGTCAGCTTACTCCTCATGTCCTCTGGTGTGATGGTCTTAGCGTATTTTACAGAAGCATCTTGTGCTGTGGCTGCAAAACCTAAGACTAACAATCCTAAAATGGATGCCTTTAATTTTCTCATATTATAAACAATTTGTTACTACAATTTTTTAGCAAGCTAAAACTAAACATAATTGTTAAAACAGTATCCATTTTCTTATTCCAACGGCAGGGTTTTTTGATCTGATATACAAGGAAATCAATCCGTTGTCAATTACATTTGTGCATCTTTTGGAAGAGAGGAAATTAGAACTTATTGGAATTCGAAAATGATGAAAATTGATTTGAACCAAGTCCCAAAATTTGAGGACAGACATAACAGCCCCGATGCTTCTGAAATCAAGGGGATGCTTGAAGTGATTGGCACTGATAGTGTTGATACGCTTATTGACGAAACTGTACCAGAAAGTATCAGATTGAGAAGGGCAATGAACCTGCCTGCTGCCAAGTCTGAATTTCAATTCTTAAATGATTTGAAAGTAATGGCTTCTCAGAATAAGATTTTCAAATCTTACATCGGTATGGGCTACTATGGGACAATAGTGCCCGGTGTGATTCAAAGGAATATTCTCGAGAATCCAGGATGGTATACAGCTTATACTCCTTATCAAGCTGAAATTGCTCAAGGTCGACTTGAAGCACTTATCAACTTCCAGACTTTGGTGATCGACCTAACCGGAATGCAAATTGCCAATGCGTCTTTACTTGACGAGGCAACCGCTGCTTCTGAGGCGATGACCATGTTTGCTGGGCAGAGAAAGAAAGAGAAGAAAACAGCCAATAAGTTCTTCGTAGACGAAAACACTTTTCCTCAAACCCTTGATGTTCTTAGAACTCGAGCAATTCCTGTTGGTATCGAATTAGAGATTGGAGATATCGATCAAGTAGACCTGACTGATCCCAATTTATATGGAGTACTTTATCAATACCCAGGTGGAGATGGTAAAGTAAGAGACTTTAGTGCATTTACTGAGACTGCCAAAGAGCAGAACGTATTTGTAGTAGCCGCAGCAGACCTTATGTCATTGGTACTATTAACTCCTCCGGGAGAGATGGGTGCTGATGCTGTGATCGGTACAACACAACGATTTGGTGTGCCAATGGGCTTTGGTGGTCCTCACGCTGCCTACTTTGCGACAAAAGAAGAGTTTAAGCGACAGATACCAGGTAGAATTATTGGAGTGTCCTTAGATAGCCACGGTAACAAGGCCTATAGAATGGCACTGCAAACCCGTGAGCAGCATATCAGAAGAGAGAAGGCTACTTCCAACATCTGTACTGCCCAAGTATTACTTGGTGTAATGGCTGGAATGTACGGTGTTTATCACGGACCTGAAGGACTGAAAGGTATCGCGCGTAACATTCATGGCAAAGCTAAGTTGCTGAGCAATGGTTTTGGTCAGCTAGGATTTACGCAACTCAATGATGTTTTCTTTGACACGCTCCAAGTTGAGTCGGATGCTGATTTTGCAGCTAGTCTTAGACCAATTGCAGAAGCAAAAGAAATTAACTTCAGATACTTCGCTAACGGAAATATCGGAGTTGCTGTAGATGAAACTACGAGCATTGCAGACTTGGAGGATGTGTTAAACGTCTTTACCCAAGCGGCTGGTAAGTCAATGGACTTAGACGTAAGTGGCATGTCTGCAGATGTTGAGATCAGCTTCCCTGAGGCCTTGAACAGAACAAGTGACTTCTTGACTCATCCGGTATTTAATCAATACCAGTCTGAGCACGAGATGCTTCGTTATATCAAGCGATTAGAGAATAAAGATTTATCCTTAGTGCATTCCATGATCTCTTTGGGCTCATGTA
Source organism: Roseivirga sp. UBA7431 (assembly GCA_002477595.1). Lineage (GTDB taxonomy): Bacteria > Bacteroidota > Bacteroidia > Cytophagales > Cyclobacteriaceae > Roseivirga. The sequence continues at coordinate 26,920 of DLQN01000095.1, read as the reverse complement.
CAATGAAATTGAATGCCACTGCCGAGATGGTTCCAGTTACATGGCCAGAATTTGGTAATATCCATCCATTTGCTCCGATCGATCAAACGAAGGGATATCAAGAAATGTTTACCGATTTGGTGGCTTGGTTAGCCGAGATCACTGGTTTTGACGATGTTTCCTTACAACCGAATTCAGGTGCACAGGGAGAGTACGCTGGTCTAATGGTGATCAGAGCGTATCATCAAAGTAGAGGAGATCACCATAGAAATGTAGCGATTATTCCAACCTCAGCACATGGCACTAACCCTGCTTCTGCTGTCATGGCAGGAATGAAAGTGGTGCTTGTTAAATGTGATGAAAAAGGAAATATTGACTTAGCAGATCTAACTGAGAAAGCTGAGCAGCACAGTGAAAATTTAGCTTCATTGATGGTTACTTACCCTTCCACTCACGGAGTGTTTGAAGAAAGTATCAAGGAGATTTGTGATTTGATTCACCAACATGGTGGTCAGGTTTATATGGATGGTGCTAATATGAATGCTCAGGTTGGATTGACTAGCCCAGGCCTAATTGGTGCTGACGTTTGTCACCTTAATCTTCACAAGACATTCTGTATTCCTCATGGAGGAGGAGGACCAGGTATGGGACCAATTGGCGTGAAGGCTCACCTCGCTCCATTCTTACCAAGTAATCCTAATGTCAAGACAGGTGGTGATCAGGCCATCACGGCCATTTCAGGGTCACCTTATGGTAGTGCAAGTATATTGACCATATCATACGCATATATTGCGATGATGGGCCCTGATGGCTTGACCAACGCAACTAAGATTGCCATCTTGAACGCGAACTACATCAAGGCAAGACTGGAAGAGAGTTTCCCTATCCTTTACACGGGTACAAAAGGTAGAGCTGCACATGAGATGATCGTTGATTGTCGTGGTTTCAAAGCCCAGCATATTGAAGTAGAAGATATCGCTAAGCGATTGATGGACTATGGCTTCCACGCACCTACAGTTTCTTTCCCAGTTGCAGGTACGGTTATGATTGAGCCAACAGAATCAGAATCTAAAGCAGAGTTAGATCGTTTTTGCGATGCGATGCTAAGTATTCGAGCAGAGATTCAAGAGATTGCTGATGGTAAAGCTGAAGTCGATAACAACGTGTTGACAAATGCACCTCATACAAATGAGTCTGTATTGTCTAGTGATTGGAGTATGCCATATAGCAGAGAGAAAGCAGCTTATCCGGCTCCATATGTTAGAGGTAATAAGTTCTGGCCAACGGTGGGTAGAATTGACTCTGCCTATGGAGACAGAAACCTAATGTGTAGCTGTATTCCAGTTGAGGAGTATACTGAGGACGAAGCGATGGCTTAGTAAGCGAATAAAGAACAAAAAAAAGACCTCGATTTATCGAGGTCTTTTTTTTGTTCTTTTGGTTTTAGTAGATACGAGTTATTCCCTTAAACATTTACATGTCTTTCGGCATGATAAGATGACCTTACCAGTGGGCCTGACTCTACATATTTAATGCCTCTTTTCAGCCCTTCTTCTTTAAAGAATTCGAACTTGTCAGGATGCACATAGTCGATCACTTCATGGTGCATTTTAGTCGGTTGCAGATATTGACCAAGGGTTAAAATATCAAGTTTCACTTCCGCTAGATCATCCATGAGTTTAAAAATCTGATCGTCAGTCTCACCCAGTCCAAGCATGGCGCCTGATTTAGAGCGTTTACCATATTCTTTAATACGTTTCAGCTCTTCTAAGCTTCTATCGTATTTTGCTTGTGGTCGAACTCTCCTGTACAATTCTTGAACGGTCTCCATGTTGTGAGAGACCACTTCCTGACCCGCATCGATCATTCTGTACAATGCTTCCCAGTTTCCTTTTACATCAGGGATTAAAGTTTCAATAGTAGTCTGTGGGCTGAGCGCCTTAATTTGAACAACAGTTTGATACCATATCTCTGCCCCGCGATCTTTCAGTTCATCTCTGTTCACAGAAGTAATAACAGCATGCTTTACCTCCATCAATTTGATGGCTTCAGCAACACGTTTAGGCTCCTCTGTGTCATACTCAGGCGGTCTACCTGTAGCCACTGCACAGAATGAACAAGACCTAGTACATACATTACCTAAAATCATAAAGGTAGCGGTACCAGCACCCCAGCATTCTCCCATATTCGGGCAATTGCCACTTTCGCAAATGGTGTGAAGTTTATGGCTATCGACTAGCTTCCTTACTTTGGCATACTCAGGGCCAATAGGAAGTTTTACGCGAAGCCAATTCGGTTTTCTTTTTCTCTCTACGGTTTCCTTCGAAACGACAGGTAGTTCTATCATAAATTTCTCCTCTGTCAATTAAAACACAAATGTAAGCCAAAGGTTCCAAAAAAAAGTACTGAACGGCTATCTTCTACGACCGAAGTAGATCGCTAGAAATGCTGAAGTAAAGACACTGTTGTTATCGGCCACTGGGATGATATTTATTGCTCTAGTGTAGACGTCTAAAGTGAAGCCAACCTCTACACCAAAAACTCGTTGTTTGGTTGAGTTAGTTTCGAAAGTCAGTGAAGCTTTTGCATGTGCACCCAATACAAACTTTGATTGCGTTAAACCTCTAAAAGGGCCAGCATTACCGATAATTCTGTTGAGGTTGTGTCGACTATCCTCTGGGTCATATTGCTCTCTTTCGTTGCCAATTAACTCCACGAAATAAGGTATTTCCATGCCGATCGATGGTCCAGCCGATAATAGACCTGTGATTCGTGCACCCTGTTGGGGGGCTTTTTTGAAGAATATTTTCTCTCTACCATAAGTTGGCCTAATGGCCAAAAGGTAGTTTGATTTACCAAAAACGAAGGTGCTACCTGTTAATGTGGTTTCTTTCCCTTCACGTTGGTCTTTAATGTTGACTATCTCGATACCATAGTTCATCAAATTGCCTTCACTCAAGAGCTTTGAATGTCGATAGTAAAATCCGCTGATCAATCCACCATGGGATGCTTTGCTAACGCCAAATACATTTTCTATAGAATAGTCTTCGCCCGGGGGGACATCATTTCGTTGTGCCATAGCACTAACTCCAATGATGAGCAGTAGCGAAAAGAAGATACTTTTAACGAATGAGTGCATACAATTTTGTAGGTAGAAATAAGGTATATAAATTAACGAAAAATAAAGCTGCATAGTTTATGACCACGATCAAATCTGAATATAATGGAGGTTTAAGAACCTCTGCAACCCATGTGAAATCGGGCAACCAGTTTCTTACGGATGCTCCGCTAGACAACAATGGTAAAGGAGAAACGTTTTCGCCAACAGATACGGTTGCTGCTGCTTTAGGTAGTTGTATGATGACAGTCATGGCTATTGCTGGTGAAAAAGAGGGAATCGATTTAACTGGAATGCATTTAGAAACGACTAAGGTGATGTCTGCTACTTTGCCAAGGAAGATTGCCGCTTTGAAAGTTGAGTTCTTTTGGGATAATTGTCCATTAAATGAAGAGAAGCGTGAATGGTTAAAAGATGTGGGCCGAAATTGTCCTGTAGCCCTCAGCCTTCACCCAGATTTAAGACAGGAAATTAATTTCCATTTTTAGTAATCCAAGTTACCATTTTTCCAATATCCTCAGGTTCTCTGTGCTTGAGTCTGTTTTTTCGAGCATACTTGCGCAAAGGTTCAGAATAGGCTCCAAAGAAGTCGAAGAAAGCTGTTTTTCCACTAGGAATTTCTTTCCAATCGTTACCTGTTTTTAGATAGAAATCAGACTTGGCAACCACTTTGTCATTGCGATCACCCATTTGCGTAGATGGGTCCCAAGTAGCAGGTATGTATTCAAGGTAGTATTTCACCTTTACATATTCTGAAGTGTATACATCTCTTATAAAACCTCCATACTCACTATCCGGCCAAACCAATTTCATGTTTGAGAATTTCTGAGCTGGCTCATCTGCTGTCGCTTTAAACGAAAAAGTGGCAATAAAATTCCAAGCGATCAGCGAGTCTCCATCAGCAGATTCTAGAGTTTCGTTCTCCATGTTATACATGTAGTCGCCATAAATGGTGTCACCTTTTATTAGCACTATTGTGGTTTTTCGAGGTGTTTCATTCATGTAACGCTCGAAATCTACCTTTTTTCCAAGAGGGATTCTACTACGAATATTACTCCTGTTGTTACTGGAGCCATCTCTTAAGTTAAATGCAACTTCAGAAGTGCCACTCATGCCGAAGCTTTGAGCGCTGATTTCAAAAGACAAAAAACTTAAAAGTAAAAGACAAATTATTCTCATAATTTCAATTTAAACAATATTACACTTAAAGAACGTGCTGCGGAGCAAAAGCAACATAGCATTACCCTAGTTTCTTATATCTGATTCTTGTTGGGTCAACATCTCCCAGTCGTTTCTTACGATTTTCCTCATATTCAGAATAAGATCCTTCAAACCAATTTACCTGTGAATCCCCCTCGAAGGCTAGTATATGAGTGCAAACACGGTCCAAGAACCATCTATCGTGAGAAATAATTACTGCGCAACCACCGAAGTTGTCCAGTCCTTCCTCTAGTGCCCTGAGCGTGTTTATATCCAAGTCGTTAGTTGGCTCATCTAATAAGAGTAGGTTAGCACCTTGTTTTAGCGCAAGTGCTAAGTGCACTCTATTTCTCATTCCACCTGACAATTCACTTACTTTTTTGTTCTGATCCGTTCCATTGAAATTAAAGCGACTGACATAAGCACGTGAGTTAATTTCTTTTCCACCAAGGTTGATGAGTTCGTTGCCCTCAGAGATTACTTCCCAAACGGACTTATTAGGGTCCAATTTTGTGTGTTCCTGATCGACATAAGCGATGTCAACTGTGGTACCTACTTCAAAATCTCCACTGTCTGGCTTTTCACGGCCAGTGATCATGTTGAAGAGCGTAGTTTTACCTGCTCCGTTTGGACCAATAATACCCACTATACCACCTTGTGGTAGCGAGAATTCTAAGTTTTCATAGAGTAACTTATCGCCAAATGCTTTAGAAACTCCTTTGGCTTCAATAACCTTAGACCCTAAACGAGGACCCGCAGGTATATAAAGCTCCAGTTTTTGTTCTTTCTCAGCAGATTCTTGTCCGACTAGTCTGTCGTAGGCACCCAAACGAGCTTTAGACTTCGCTTGACGACCTTTTGGTGACATGCGTACCCATTCCAACTCGCGCTGAAGTGTCTTTTGTCTTTTCGACTCTGTTTTTTCTTCTTTTGCTAATCTTCTTTCTTTTTGTTCTAGCCAAGAAGAGTAATTTCCTTCCCAAGGAATTCCTTCACCTCTATCTAGTTCTAGGATCCAGCCAGCGACATTATCTAGGAAGTACCTATCGTGCGTAACGGCAATTACAGTACCCTTGTATTGTCTAAGGTGTTGCTCCAACCAGTGTACAGATTCAGCATCTAAGTGGTTGGTAGGTTCATCTAATAGTAGGACGTCTGGCTCTTGAATCAGTAATCGACAAAGCGCTACACGTCTTTTTTCCCCACCCGAAAGGTTTTTGATAATTGCGTCTGCAGGAGGAGTCCTTAAGGCGTCCATTGATCGTTCAAGTCGTGAGTCTAGTTCCCAAGCATTTACTTGATCTAACTTCTCTTGAACCTTGCCTTGGTCTTCAATTAATTGATTCATGGCATCCGGATCAGCCAATATTCCTGGGTCTGCAAATTTGAGATTGATTTCCTCAAATTCCTTCAATAAGTCAACTGTCTCTTTCGCACCTTCTTCAACCACTTGCTTAACGGTTTTTTCAGGATCTAGGTCAGGCTCTTGCTCTAGCATTCCCACGGAAAACCCTGGAGAGAATACAACCTCCCCTTGATACTCTTTATCCATTCCAGCAATGATACGAAGCAAAGAAGATTTTCCTGAACCGTTTAATCCAAGAACCCCAATTTTAGCTCCGTAGAAGAAGGATAGATATATGTTTTTTAAGACTTGTTTTTGCGGTGGGTAGACTTTGTTGACACCCGCCATTGAAAAAATGATCTTGTTGTCACTCATTTGGCTGATTTTGGATCAAATATGGTAAAAAATATGCTTCTATTCAGCGCAATAAATTGAATTAACTATTTTCGACCCAGAATAGAAAAAATACAATTGGAAAATAAGGAATACGGATACGTTCTTGATGGTAAAATTTATAGGAAGGCCTTTATGGATTTTCCAGACTTAATCATTGGTGAGCTCAAAGAAACTGAAGAGCAAACCTTGACCTACTATAAAGAACGATTTGACCTTGCCGTGGGTCAAGTTGAAGCAGTAAAAAGTAAGATCGAGTCTAACACAAACAAAGGGTCCTTCTTGATGAAGGTGATTCATTTGAAAGACACTATGCATGAGTTTGATGCTATAGGTGATTTCGAGGGACTTTATGCTACGCTGAATGCGTTGCATACCGAATTAGATGAATACATCGAAGCGAACCGTCAAAAGAATTTAGATATCAAAACAGCTTTGCTAGTCGAGCTTAAAGAAGTGGCGGAGAGCCATGACTGGAAAGCATCATCAGCTTTAGTGAAAGAGATACAGGGTAAATGGCTTAAAACGGGAGCTGTTGCTAAGGAGAAGAGAGCGGAAATCGAAGATGCTTTTAAGGACGTAACTCAACGATTCTATGAAAGAAGATCAGCTTTCTATGCAGACCTTTCGAAAATGGCAGAAGAGAAAGAGTCTGCCTTTGAGGAGTTTTTAGAGAAAGCCGAAGCACTAAAATCCATCAAGGACATTGCCGAGTTGCACAAAGTGATTAGTACTTACAAAGAGCAATGGCATGCTTTAGGAAAGATTAAGCCTGCTAAGCATAGCGAGTTTTGGGAGCAGTTTCAGACCATTATCAAGGCTGCGCTAAATCAAGCTAAGAAGATTGAGAAGGTAAAGAGTAAGATAAGCCCTGAAGCAAACCGGAACAGTAAAGAGGCAATTATAGGGGAATTAGAAAAGGCTAATGAGTCTATTCTCCCAAAAGTTGATCTAAATGCAATCAACCGAAAATGGAAAGCGATTGGCCCAGTAGGGAAGAAGTTTTCGGAAGAATTGTCAGAAAAGTACTTAAGACTGAGTGGAATAATCTCAGAAAAGAAGTTCTTAAACACCCTAGTTGAGAAGAAGTCCAAGAAGGGGGCTTCAGATGATGATTTGAATAAGTTGCGAATTCGCCTAGTCAGAGGCCTTCTTGATAGGGATTATAGCGAACTCAAGACTTTCGAAGAGAATATGGGTAAGTTCAACATGGCGAGCGGGTTAGACAATCTGCTTGATAGAAAACTTGCCCAGCAGAAACTAAAAGTCGAGATCAAAAAGGATATTTTGACTGAACTTAAAAAGGCTTGGTGAGGGTATTTAAAATAATTGCATTTAACCATTTGAATATTAGGAATTTATTCCATTCTTTTGCACGCCATAAACGAGAAGAGATATGTACTGGACATTAGAACTTGCTTCATATTTGGAAGACGCCCCTTGGCCTGCGACTAAGGATGAATTGATTGATTTTTCAATTCGTTCTGGTTCCCCGCTAGAGGTTGTTGAAAACCTTCAAGAACTTGAAGATGATGGGCAACCATATGAAAGCATAGAGGAGATTTGGCCGGACTATCCGACAAAAGATGATTTCTTCTTTAACGAAGATGAATACTAAAAAAAGCCTCGACTAGTCGAGGCTTTTTTATTATAGGCCTTTCTGACCCAGCCTTCGGTCAAAACATGCTGTCATTTTTGACACATACTGTTTATATTTCTAAACTATCCTAATAATACGCGCTGGATAAGATTGTATAAACTTTTACTCAATAATAATCTCAATGAATTTAAACCTAAAAGCAAAACAGGACAGAACCTATGATGCTATTGTGGTTGGGTCGGGTATCAGTGGAGGTTGGGCAGCTAAAGAACTTAGTGAAAAAGGCCTTAAAACATTGGTACTAGAACGTGGTCGGAAAGTCGAGCACATTAAGGATTACCAAACTGCCACCATGGATACTTGGGACTTACCCAATAGAGGTAGAACACCTAAGGAAGTCATCGAAAAAGATTACCCCAAACAAAACAGGACTGGCTATACAACAGCCGAAGCTCATCGTAAGTTCTTTGTAAAAGACAGCGAGCATCCTTATCAGGAAGATACTCGGTTCGACTGGATGAGGGGTTATCACCTAGGCGGTAGATCCATTACTTGGGGTCGCCAGAGTTACAGACTAAGTGATATCGACTTCACTGCAAATCAAAAAGACGGATTTGGCGTAGACTGGCCAGTTCGATACAAAGACATTAAGCCCTGGTACGATTACGTTGAACGTTATATCGGAGTAAGCGGTGAGAATAGGGGTTTCAAGCAATTGCCTGACGGTAAATTACTTCCTCCGATGGAAATGAATTGTGTGGAAAAGGATTTTAGAAAAGCCGTTGAGAGTAAATGGAACAACAGATGGGTGACTATCGGTAGAACCGCACACTTGACAGAACCTCTCGCAGTTCAACAGCCAGATCACAAAAACCCAGGTGGAAGAAGCCAATGTCTGATGAGAAACAGGTGCATGAGAGGCTGCCCATATGGTGGATACTTTTCAAGTTTGTCGTCTACACTCCCTGCGGGTGTTGAGAGTGGTAACCTTACCATTCAGACAGATGCGATTGTTCATGAAGTGATGTATGATGAAAGTACTGGTAAGGCTACCGGTGTCAGAGCTATTGACCAGAATACAAAAGAGTCAACGGAGTATTATGCCAAAGTGGTTTTTCTTTGTGCTTCTGCTATCGCTTCTGCTGGAATTCTCTTGCAATCTAAGAGTGCTCGTTTCCCAAACGGGTTGGGTAATGACAGTGGAGAGCTTGGTCACAACATTATGGATCACCATTTAGGTGTAGGTGCTTACTCCAAAGTAGAGGGGTATGAGGATAAATATTTCAAAGGCCGAAGAGCCAATGGTATTTATATTCCAAGATTTAGAAACTTGGGCGGTAGCTCGAATATGAAGAATTTCATTCGTGGTTATGGTTATCAAGGTGGTGCAGGTCGAGATGGCTGGGGACGTAATATAGCGGAGATGAGAAACACTCGAGTAGGTGGAGACATCAAGGATATGTTAATGGAACCAGGAGGCTGGACGATGGGATTTGGTGGTTTTGGTGAGGTGTTACCACAACACAAAAACTATATGAAGATGGACTATGATAACTTGGATCAATGGGGATTACCTCAAGTAAGATTTGATGCTGGTAACTTCCATGAGAACGAGTACGAAATGCGTAAGGATATGGCAGCGGCAGGAGCAGAGATGCTTGAAGCTGCAGGCTTTAAAGACGTAGGTACTTATGACAATGGGCCACATATGGGACTAGGCATCCATGAGATGGGAACTGCTAGAATGGGACGTGATCCTAAGACTTCTGTTCTGAACAAATGGAATCAAGTACATGCTTGCAAGAATGTATTCGTCACAGACGGAGCATTTATGACTTCATCTGCATGTCATAACCCGTCTTTAGGTTATATGGCATTTAGCGCAAGGGCGGCAAACTATGCGGTTGATCAAATTAAAAAAGGAAACCTGTAAGCCATGGAAAGAAGAAAAGCACTAAAGAATATTGGTTTTGGTTCAGCTGCGTTGTTCGGATCGAGCATGCTATTTGGAGCCATGCAAGGCTGTTCAGCGAAACCTACGGTTAACTGGGTTCCAGTTTTCTTTACACCTGAAGAGGCGGCTCAAATGGAAAAGGTTTGTGAAGGTATTGCACCGAAAACGACTACTCCAGGAGCAATTGAGGCTGGAGTACCAAATCATTTAGATCAGGCATTTTCTGTATTTAATACGGATTTGGAGTCTGAGTTTTTCAAGAAAGGGCTGGCTGTATTTGTAAAGAATTTTGACGAAAGTCAGGAAGCTTCTTTTAACAAAGCAACAACTCGACAGATAACAGATGTTATCAATGGCTATTTTAATCGCTATAATGATGACCCTAGCATACTGAAAAACTATCGCGACACATATAGCGATGCTGGCGAGAAGAGTGATGAGTTTGTGGAGGCACATTTTGTGACCACAGTGGTAGACGCAACGTTTAACAGTTATTATACTTCAGAGCTAGTAGGAGAGACCGTAATGGCTTATGATCCTATTCCTGTTAACTACAATGGATGTATTCCACTTGAGCCTGGACAGAAGTCTTGGTCCAGTGTGTGATCATCATAAATCGAACGAAAAAGCCCCGCGTTGAGCGGGGCTTTTTATTTTAGTAGAATTCGGAGGAACTATTTAAGATGCTCCGCATGTCAGATTCGGGTAAATCCTTTAGCGGATCGAAATAAAGGACCTTCATTCTTACCCTTTTCTCTTTCACTAGTAATGGGTGATCAATTCTTCCACCTTCTACAATCCCCATATAAGGAAGTTTAGATTTTTTGTCTAACCATAGGTAGCAAAACATTTTCCCTTTATAGCAGAAAAAAGGCATGCGATACTTCCATGCCTCTGTAATATGCTCATCGAATCTTAGTACCCAAGTCCTAAGTGCTTGAAGACAGCTTCTGTTCGGTTCTTCTTTGTTAAGGAACCAATTGTCAATGTCTCTTAGCATTAATTAGAGTTCTCTAATCCAAATATTTTTGAACCTAACTGGGTTACCATGGTCTTGAAGGATTATCGAGCCATCACCATGTGCAGGGTTTTTGGGGAAACCAATATATTCCGTAGTGCCTAAGAGTCTTTGATGGTTTTGAACGACAATACCATTGTGTATGACGGTTACATGTCCATCAGCGACTTTAATACCATCTTCGTTGAAGCTAGGGGCATGGAAAATGATATCATAGACATTCCACTCTCCTGCAGCAACAGTAGCATTGACCAAAGGTATGCTTTGCTTGTAGAGGGAACCAGCTTGTCCATTTGAATAAGTCCTGCTTACATAACTATCTAATACTTGTACTTCGTAGCGCTCTTGGAGAAAAACACCTGAGTTACCTCTGCCTTGTCCTTCACCAACAATTTCCATAGGAGCGCTCCATTCAATGTGCAATTGCATATCACCGAACTTTCTGTTGGTCATGATATCGCCTTTTCCTGCAGCAACTTCCAGATAGCCATTTTCAACTTTCCACTGGGCAGCGCTACCATCTTTTCTAGATTTCCACTCATTGAGGTTTTTGCCGTCAAAGAGGGCAATGGCATCTGATGGAGCAGCGCCATTTCGAGCAGGGGTTACTTTACGTGGAACCGGGTCCCATACCTCAGTGGCTTTAGGGTCAGTGATTTGACCGAAGGCTGCGATTCCGCTAAAGAGTATGATGATAATTATGGAGAGCTTTTTCATGTTATTCTATTCCTAAAATGTTTTTAAATTCTTCATCGTTTATACCAGTATCTGCAAAATCATCAAAGCTTTTTTCTGTGGCTTCAATGATAAATTGATCGATATACTGAGCGCCCTCACGAGCACCTTGTTCAGGTGATTTAATACAGCATTCCCACTCTAACACGGCCCAGCCATCATAGCCATATTGGGTCAGTTTAGAGAAGATTGCTTGAAAATCTACTTGACCATCACCTATAGACCTGAATCGACCGGGCCTATTTGCCCAATCTTGATAACCGCCATAAACGCCTGATTTTCCATTTGGATTGTATTCAGCATCTTTGACATGGAACATGCCAAAGAACTCATGGTAATGATCGATATAGGCTAGATAGTCTAGCTGTTGTAAAACAAAATGGGATGGATCGTAGAGTAGTTTTACCCTATTATGCTTACCTGTTGCTTCATAGAACATCTCAAATGATGTTCCGTCATGGAGATCTTCACCTGCATGTACCTCGTAGCAAAGGTCCACTCCATTTTCGTCAAAGTGGTTGAGGATTGGAGTCCATCTTTTAGCAAGTTCTGCAAAACCTTTTTCGATTAAGCCGGAAGGACGTTGTGGCCAATTGTAGAAGTAAGGCCAAACCAGAGCACCAGAGAAAGTAGCATGTACTTTGATATCCAAATTCTTTGAAGCAACAGCAGCTTTTTTGACTTGATCAATCGCCCAAGCGTTACGCTGCTTTTTATTAAGTCCCTTTGGTGCGAAACCTTTGAAGAGCTCCTCATACGCAGGATGTACAGCAACCAGTTGACCTTGTAGGTGAGTAGATAGTTCGCTCACTTCAAGTCCGTAGTTCGCAAGTGTACCTTTTAGCTCGTCACAATAGGTTTTGCTTTCGGCAGCTTTGTCAAGGTCGATTAGACGACTGTCCCAAGTTGGAATTTGAACAGCCTTGTACCCTAAGTCACTGGCCCATTTGCCTATGCTATCTAGTGAATTGAATGGTGCTTGATCGTCAGCAAATTGTGCTAGAAAGATCGCAGGTCCTTTTATTGTTTTCATTCCTCTTTAGTCTTCAATTTCTGTCCAAGTATTACCGTTTTTGTCAGATGCTAAGACGGCTTCTATAAATTTCATTCCTCTTACACCATCTCTGATTGTTGGGAAGGCCCCCTCAATGTAGTCCTCACCTCTTATTGCCTTAGCAGCACCAGAGTATAGATTTGCCATGGATTCAAAGATACCTTCGGGGTGCCCAGGAGCCATGTTGGTGCTTTCTGCTGCCAACTCACTGGCATAGACATGTCCTGGTTTGAGCACATGAACGGGTTGGTCTTCTTGCAAATGATAAAGGTAATTGGAGTCTTCTTGCTCCCATTTGAGCGATCCTTTTGTACCATAAACTGAGATGCGAAGACTGTTTTCTTCGGCCGTAGCAATCTGACTTGCCCTTACCAACCCACGCACGTTATTTTCAAAGCGAAGCAAACTGGTTCCGTCAATATCGAGTGGATTGTCCTCATAGAGCGTATTCAAATCCGCTAGCACCTTTACGGTCTTCAATCCAGTAGTATACTCCACCATATTGAAAGCGTGAACTCCTATGTCGCCCATACAGCAACTTTGTCCAGCTTTCGCTGGATCCAATCGCCAAACAGATTTTCTCTTCTCTTTATCGTGAATCACTGGATTAATCCAGCCTTGATAATACTGAGCATCAACTTTCTGAATATCTCCGATTACACCATCCGCAATCATTGATTTCATTTGCCTTACCATTGGATAACCCGTATAAGTGTGGGTGAGCATAAAGACAACTTGATGTTTCTTAACCAATTCTTCTAACTCAACAGCTTCTGCAGCGGTGTTAGTCACTGGTTTCTCACAAATCACATGGAAACCTGCTTGAATCAACTGTTTTGCCATCGAGTAGTGCAAGAAGTTAGGTGTTACCACCACAACTGCTTCAATCCGCTGGTCGGCAGGAAGCTCAAGTTCTTTTTCTATGAAGGTGTCAATGTTTGGGTAGGCTCGTGTAGGATCAAGTTCAAGCTTGTTGGCAAACTTTAGTGCATTATTATGATCTGTGTCGAAGGCACCACCCACCAGGGTATAATCTTCTCCGATATAACTGGCTATTCTATGCACTATTCCTATAAAAGAGGTGAGCCCTCCACCGATCATTCCAAGTCGTATTTTTTTTCTTTCTGACATACTAATTGCGTTCTTTTTATTGACTAGGCTTCTTTGTACTCGATTTTTTCATTCTTGAAGCTGAAAGCAAAGATTAGGAATACCACAGCTGAGAATGCCGCAGGAAGTATCCAAATGCTCTCCCAAGCATGACCATCAGAGGTTACATAGTATTCAGAGATTTTTCCGGCTGCCCAGAAACCAATCAGCATACCGACACCGTAAGTTGCTAGTGTGATAAGTCCTTGTGCTGAGCTCTTGAATTTTTCACCTGCTTTCGAATCAGTATAAATTTGACCTGATACGAAGAAGAAATCATAACAAATACCGTGTAATGCAATACCACCGATGAGCATAAAGACTAATTCGTCTGAATTACCATAGGCAAAAAGCAGATAACGGAAGGCCCAAGCTAGCATACCAAATAACAGTGTTTTTTTAATGCCGTATTTGTTCAAGAAGATAGGTAAGAGGAGCATAAATAATACTTCAGAACCTTGTCCGATTGTCATTTTACCCGTGGCATTAGAAACCCCGATTTCAGTTAAGAACGGATTCGCATTTTGGTAATAGAAGGCTAAGGGAATACAGATCAAAACTGAAGAGAAAAAGAAGATCGCAAAGTTCTTATCGGTTAGAAGCTTTAAGGCATCTAGTCCCAGGATATCTTTAATTGCTAATTTCTCACCTTTTTCAACCAAGGGAGGAGTTTTCGGAAGCGTAAAACTAAATAGACCAAGAATACCCGATGCAATGGCTGTCATTGTGAAGGTATTTTTGAGCATGCCTTGCCCAATTGCTTCTTGTGAATCCCAAGAGAATACAAAACTGATGACTAGACCTGCAATAATCCATCCTACAGTACCAAATACCCTAATTTTAGAGAACTGTTTTGAAGGGTCAGTTAATTGTCGAAAGGCTACGGAGTTTACTAGGGCAAGTGTTGGCATATATAAAACCATATAGCCTAGTACGTAAGGGTAAAATACACTGAACTCAGTTGTATTCGACATAAGGTACATGAGCAGCGCACCAAATAGATGAAGCACACCTAATATGCGTTCGGCATTAAAGTACCTGTCTGCAATTAGGCCAACGATAAATGGGGCTATGATTGCTCCCCAAGATTGAGTTGAAAAGGCCTGAGCAATTTGTCCATCTGTGGCATTGATGTTATTGCCTAAAAAAGTGCCTAAGGTCACAAACCAGCCTCCCCAGATAAAAAACTGAAGGAACATCATGATGCTCAGCCGAGTAGTGATTCCATTATTTAATGTACTCATAGTTAATAGTTTTAGTATTTCGTTGAGCTCAAACGCTCTATTTTGAGAGGTCTTTTAACATTACTTTTCTAAACTGAATAGGGTGACTTTCGCTTTGAAGCGCGATGTAGCCTTCTTTAAGGAGTTTCCCATCCTGATTAGCTTCTTCTTTGAGATTATTAACGGCTCCACCACCAATCACTGGGTTGGAGTATTTGATGAGTGTATCGCCATCGATAATATGTGCTATCTCTTGGTTGTTTCTTACAAGAATGTCGATCGTGATCCACTGTTCATCGTCATAGGTTGGTGCATTGGCAGTAATGCAGTGCTGTGTAGTGAATTTACCATCAATGTCTACATTAGTACCAGGCGTGCAAAGGCTGCCTGTTGGACGATCTCCATTTCCAAGTCCCCCAAGAAACTGTGCTTCCAATGAAATTGGAAAGTCTTGTTGGTTATTCATGGACTCAGGTGATTGTGCATGAAGCATGACACCACTATTCTTTTTAGCCCATTGTGCTCCGCCTTCGGCTTGCTCTCCAATGAATCTGTATTCGATTCTTAAAAGGTAATCTGAGAATTTGTCCTTGTAAAAAAGGTGGCCAAAACGATTATCGAAGCGATAATATTTCTCGTAGGAAACGGTTAGAAGTCCGTCTTCGACCCGAAAGGTTTCACCATAGTTTTCGCCAACATCGTATCCAGTGATTTTTGGTGTCCAGCCAGTAAGGTCCTTACCGTTGAAAAGTTGTATCCAATCATCATCTTTCGCCCCACAAGATAGAAGGCAAAAAATGACCAGCCCAAATAGGGTAAGAGAGAGAAAGGCGCGTTTCATCATAAAAATTGAAGCAATAAGATAGGGAAAATCTATCTGAATTCAAGCCAGTTTTATCCGACTAAAAATGATTCCGCCACCGATAAATCTTCTGGAGTAGTGATTTTGATATTCCTATAATCCCCTTCGATTAAGTTTATGGAATGACCATTGTTTTCAAATACCGAAGCATCATCAGTAAAGGTGCTTTGATAGGGTTTTTCGAATGCCTTCTTAATATGGGCTAGCTGAAAGGTCTGGGGTGTTTGAATCAATCGAAATTTACTTCTATCAACTGCATGATTCGATTCTGATGTGACCTCTCTTAGGGAGTCTTTTAAGGGTACGGATGTTATAGCACTCCCCTTGATAGATGCTTGATTGAAAGATTCAGAAATAATACTTCTATGGATGAATGGTCTGACCCCATCGTGAATTGCTACTAATCCGGTACTGTCTGCAATGGAATTCAGGCCATTTTTCACAGATTGAAATCGTGTTGCTCCGCCTTCAACTATATTAATAGCATGGTTGAAGTTGTGTTTAAGGCATAAGTCTTTCCAAATTTGGATCTGATCTTTCGGTAAGACTAAGGTGATTTGAATGTCATCGAAATGGAATGCCTCGATGGTGTGCATTAATATAGACTTGCCACCAAGTAATAGGAATTGCTTGGGTAATTCACTTTGCATTCGTGTTCCGCTGCCTCCGGCAACTATGATGGCATGTTTGTGCATGGTTAAAATTAAAAAAGCCTTCTCAGTATACTAAGAAGGCTTTCAATTTTATTGTTATCAGCTTAGATGATCAACATTGCATCACCGTAGCTAAAGAACCTATAATCTTCCTTGATAGCAACCTGATATGCTTTCATCATCAAATCATATCCTGCAAAAGCTGCTGCTTGCATTAATAATGTTGATTCTGGTAGGTGGAAGTTAGTGACTAAGGCGTTACAGATTTTAAACTCGTAAGGAGGGAAGATGAATTTATCCGTCCATGCTGAATTCGCTTTTAGTCTATCGCTCGCAGAAACAGAAGATTCCAAGGCGCGCATTGAAGTAGTACCGATGGCACATACTCTCTTCTTGTTATCAAGTGCTCTATTGACTATTTCAGCAGTAGGTTCTAAAATCGTATAGTTTTCAGAATCCATTTTGTGCTTTGTCAAATCTTCAACATCCACTTGTCTGAACGTACCCAAACCAATGTGAAGCGTAACAGGAGTTACGTCTACACCTTTAATTTCTAGGCGTTTAAGTACTTGATGTGTAAAGTGAAGACCTGCTACAGGAGCTGCTACAGCGCCAATATTCTTTGCATAAATCGTTTGGAAACGCTCTCTGTCTTCTGGCTCAGTTTCTCTTGGGATAGTTCTTGGTAAAGGAGTCTCGCCAAGGGTGTCAATCGTCTTGTAGAATTCTTCGTCAGTTCCGTCATATAAGAATCTGATCGTTCTTCCTCTTGAAGTTGTATTGTCAATGACCTCAGCAACTAATTCGCCTTCACCAAAATAGAGTTTGTTACCGACTCTAATTTTTCTAGCAGGATCTACCAATACGTCCCAAAGATGCATCTCAGCATTTAATTCTCTCAATAAGAAAACTTCGATCTGAGCACCAGTCTTTTCTTTCTGGCCATAAAGTCTGGCTGGAAATACTTTGGTGTCGTTGTTCACTATCACATCTCCATCATCGAAGTAGTCAACAATGTCCTTAAACATTTTGTGCTCAATTAATCCAGTGGCTTTATGTAACACCATCAATTTGGACTCATCTCTATTCTCCACAGGATAGTTGGCAATTTTGCCTTCTGGAAGCTCAAGTTTGAATGCTGATAATTTCATATAGGGTTTCTGTGTTAGACCTTGGATTTCAAATAGCTGGCAAAGATAAGAATATTTGCGTCTTCTTTACATGGTTTATTGGGTAAATCTCTTTGATTGGTCGCTATGATTTGGACTAATATTTCAGTTTCCCACTTAACTGGTCAATCACCCATTCAATGGTCGGAATAACTTTTTTAACCATTTTACATTTTTAGGCGTTTACATTTTCTCATTCTTTACGTTGTAAAAGTATTGTTGCTTTAAAGCACTTCTTCCATGCGATTAGGTATTTTTCTAAAGTTGTTTGCTGAGAGTATAAGGTTTGCCATGCAGGTGTTAACCTCAAACCTCCTCAGGACTACACTTTCTTTATTAGGTGTAACTATTGGTATCATGTTGATTACCTTGGTGTTTACACTAGTCGATTCTCTTGAAAAGAATATCAAGGACAGCCTTGATTTCCTAGGATCAAATGTTGTCACCGTAGATAAGTTCCCTTTTGGTGATGGTCCCGACCCCGATTATCCATTTTGGAAATACTTTAGAAGGCCTAATAATAATTACGGGGAATATGAGTTTCTCAATGCTAATCTTAAAAATGCCACTGCGGTAACGGTAGTAGGAAGAGCATCAAGCGTAATAAAAAAGGGGAGTAGTAGTTTGAGTAGTACCGACATCTGGGGTATTACATATGAATACAAAGATGTTTATGACGTAGCGATAGAAAAAGGAAGATATTTTACGCAACAGGAAATTGAAGGAGGAAGGACTGTCGCTTTGATTGGTGATGAAGTAGCGAAGCAGCTTTTTCCAAATGAAGAGGCAGTAGGCCAAGACATTAAGTTCAAGGGCTACAAGGTTCGTGTCATTGGAGTGATGGAGCGTGAGGGCGAAAGCTTTATTGGTACACCTAGTAGTGATGATCGCGTCTTCGTTCCTTATAAGATGTTCACCAAAATGTATAACATCGGCCGAATCTTCGGTATCAATCCTTCGGTCGCTGTAAAGGGCTATGATGATGATATAGGATTGGTTGAACTTCAGAATGAAATGGAGGGGATGCTACGAAAAGTTAGAGGACTCAGGCCTAAAGATGAAACTAATTTTGCCTTGAATAGGCCAGAAGCGCTTGCTGATGCACTCGGAGGTATTTTCGATGTGTTGGGTATTGCAGGCTGGGTAATTGGAGGGTTTGCTATCTTGGTTGGAGGCTTCGGGATCATGAACATTATGTTTGTATCTGTTCAGGAAAGAACGAAACTCATAGGGATCCAGAAATCACTCGGTGCGAAGAATTACTTTATTCTGTTTCAATTCTTATTTGAATCTATATTCTTGTGCTTGCTTGGAGGGCTGGCAGGAATCTTAATTGTTTACTTGTTAACCTTTATCCCTCTCGGGAACTTGGAGGTGCAGTTATCGATGAAGAATGTTATTCTAGCCGTAGTTGTCTCCAGTACGATTGGTGTGGTTTCAGGAATCGTCCCTTCTGCCAAAGCGGCTAGGCTTGATCCTGTAGATGCGATGAGATCAGCATAGATAATGATGAAATAGAGGCAAAGAAAAAGCCAGTCCGAATATCGGACTGGCTTTTTCTTTGAGCCAAACTTCAGTAATTACTTTTTAGCAGCTACCTCTACTTCTCCGTTAATAACGGCTTTGATTTTATTTTCTAGTTCTTCAGCAAGCTCTGGGTTGTCTTCTATTAACGTCTTTACTGAGTCACGGCCTTGGCCAAGTTTCTCACCATTGTATGAGAACCATGATCCGGCTTTCTTAATGATTTCGAATTCAACTCCAATGTCCAAAATTTCACCAGATTTGGAGATCCCTTGTCCATACATAATATCGAATTCGACAACTTTGAATGGAGGAGCTACTTTGTTCTTTACAACTTTTACTCTTGTACGGTTACCTATTATGTTGTCCGCACTTTCTTTGATCTGACCTATTCTACGAATGTCAAGTCTTACAGAGGAGTAGAACTTAAGTGCATTACCACCAGTAGTAGTCTCCGGGTTGCCGAACATTACACCGATCTTTTCTCTTAGCTGGTTAATGAAAATACAAGAGCAGCCTGTCTTACTGATGGTTCCAGTGAGTTTTCTCAACGCTTGTGACATCAAACGTGCTTGGAGCCCCATTTTGCTGTCACCCATTTCACCTTCAAGCTCTGCTTTTGGAACTAGTGCAGCGACTGAGTCAATTACTATAATGTCAAGTGCACCAGAACGAATTAGGTGCTCTGCAATTTCTAATGCCTGCTCACCATTGTCTGGTTGAGAGATCAATAAGTTTTGAGTGTCTACCCCAAGTTTTTCTGCATAAGCGCTATCAAAAGCATGTTCCGCATCAATAAATGCAGCAAGGCCACCTTTTTTCTGAGCCTCAGCAATACAGTGAAGGGTTAGTGTCGTCTTACCCGAAGATTCAGGTCCATAAATCTCGATAACACGGCCCCTGGGGATACCGCCAATTCCGAGAGCGATATCTAATCCAAGCGATCCTGTCGGGATTGAAGGAAGGTCTACAACCTTTTTATCACTTAGCTTCATAACCGCTCCTTTGCCGTATGATTTTTCGAGCTTATCTATTGTTAATTGTAATGCTTTTAATTTTTCGGAATTCTCACTCATCTTTATGGCGTATTTGTGTTCTAGAATAGTCTGTGAAGATAGTAGTAAAGAGTACAATTAACAACGATAGATTAACGCTTATTTTTGCAAGGGAATGAAGGGGAAGAAAATATTTAAGACGGTAGGTATTTCACTGCTGATCCTTATTACTGCAGCAGTTGTTTGGCAATTCGAACTGGTCAATTACGGTCTAATGCAATTGAAAGGTCAACTTAGAGTAGTAAATGAAGCCGTTCCCTTGGAAGAATTCCTGCGGGACACAACTACTACAATTGATCAAAGACAGAAAGTACAAGTCATTTTGGAGGCAAAAGCCTTTGCATTTGAGAAACTAGGAATCAATTATTCTGAGAACTATTCCACTATTTTCGATCAAGCAGATAAGCCTTCAATGTATGTTGTATCTGCATGCGATCCCTATATGTTCCGACCACGAATGTGGAGTTTCCCAATAGTAGGTAGCTTCCCATATAAGGGCTATTTTGATAGAGAGAAGGCAGTCGAGGAGGCGAGGAAAATTAAAGAAGAGGAGGGGCTGGACGCGAGTTTAAGGACTGCTGGTGGCTGGTCTACTTTGGGTTGGTTTAAAGACCCTGTACTTTCAAATATGCTAAAAAGATCAGAAGGAGATTTGGCTAGCCTGATCATTCATGAACTGACGCACGGGACGCTCTTTGTAAAAGATTCCGTGACCTTTAATGAGAATTTGGCCTCATTCATCGGAGACAGAGGAGCTGTTTTATTTTTAGAAGAAAAGTATGGTACAGACAGTCCACAGGTCAATGCATTCGTAGACAGCAACAAAGACGAAGAAGCCTTCAAACAATATATGTTGTCCTCAGCCCAGAGACTAGATGCGCTATACAATTCCATGGTTGATTTATCTATTGATGAAAAAGAGCGCTTAAAAAAGGAATTGATAGAGGAAATAAAGGTTGGTTTCGATTTGGTTGAGTTTAAATCTCAGCGTTATGTCGGCTACTTTAATAATTTTACGCCAAATAATACTTTCTTTATGTCATTGTTGAGGTATAATTCTCAGCAAGACGTATTAGCACTCACTTTAGAGCATCAATTTGACGGAGATCTTCTCGCATATTTGGAACATCTTAAGGCGCAACACCCTTCTCTCTAATAATACTGGTATGGCGTTTGTCATAAAGACCGGAAAGTTTAAGATGAGACTATTTTTATTCACCCTACTTCTTGGATTATTTCAGTTGGTTAGTGCTCAAGAGTATGTGCTAACTGAGGAAATGCCTTTCAAGGGTGGGGAACGCCTGGAGATGAAGGCTTCCATTGGCTTTGTAAAAGCAGCGGAGGCGGTATTTACCGTAAGTGATATCATTTACACGATAAACCAGCGTCCTACTTGGAAGATAGATGTCAACGCAAAAACATCTGGTATTTTTGAATTCTTTTCTCCGGTAAGGGATAATTGGGGTAGCTACTATGATACTGAACGCTTAGTTCCTCAGCGCTTTTACAGGTATATCAGAGAGGGGCGTTTCAGAAAGAATGAGATGCTTTATTTTCATCATGATCGGGATTCTGTCACCGTAAATAAGTTACATAAAGAAACACGACTACTAGAGAAAACAGTGGAGCACGCTATTCCTAATAATGTGCAAGATATGGTAACTGGATATTACTATCTACGATCTATAGACTTTAGCAAACTAGAAGTTGGTGAGATTATAACAATAAAGACGTTTTTCGATGATAAAGAAAAGCCGTTTAGAGTGAAGTTTACTGGACGTGAAATTCTTAGAACAAAATTCGGTAAGGTAAAGTCAATAGTTTTAGTGCCAATTATGGAGAAGGATAAATTGTTTGAAGAAGATAATACTTTGAAGATTTGGCTCTCAGACGACTTGAATAAAGTCCCACTGAAGTTTCAAGCAAAAATATATGTGGGTTACCTTAGTGTGGAACTCAAAAAGGCTGAAAACCTTAAGCATCCTATGGCGATCGTTCAGTGATCTGAAATTTGTTTTCTGTGCGTGGATATTCCTATATATTTGTTAGACAACAGAAAATCCATGGCAAACAAGCAAAATCCTAAAGTACTCGTTGTAGATGATGATCATGATATCCTTGAGTTGTTGAAGTACAATTTAAAAAAAGAAGGATACGAGGTCGAAATAGCGGATGACGGAATGAAGGCCGTTGCGATAGCTAAAAAATTTGTTCCTGACCTAATTCTGCTTGACATCATGATGCCTGAGCAGGACGGAGTGGAGACCTGTCGCCAAATTCGTGAACTTCCTGAAATGTCTGATGTTCACGTTACTTTTTTGACTGCTAGAACAGAAGAGTACTCCGAGGTGGCTGCATTTGAGGCTGGGGCAGATGATTATATTACCAAGCCCATTAAACCAAGAGCTTTGATGAGTCGGATCAGTGCCTTGTTCAGAAAGGAAACCAAGAACAAAAAGAGACCACAAATTGTAGAGGGGAATCTTACAATTGATCGCTCAAGTTATACTGTGAGTGTCGAGGGTAAACAGTTTACACTCCCTAGGAAAGAATTTGAATTGCTTTATTTTTTGGCTCAAAACCGGAATAAAGTATTTAGTAGAGACGAGCTGCTCCAAAATATTTGGGGTACAGACGTTTATGTATTAGCAAGAACCGTTGATGTGCATATTAGAAAAGTGCGAGAGAAAATTGGTGATGGATATATTTCTACTGTCAAAGGTGTGGGGTATAAATTTGAGGTAGCCTAGCCATGTTTTTAAACTCCAGAGTAGTAGCCTTAGTCTTGGCAGTCGTTGTGGCTGCAGTGACAACTGCATTTTTATCTCTGGTTCCAGAAGTTTCAGATCAAGCGCTTTTGGTTGCTGCCTTACTCTCTTTTGCCGCAACCTACCTCTTACTATACATCACTTTCGAGTTCTTAGTATTTAAGGAAATTGGTGAGATTTATAAGGTGTTGAATAAAATGAGAAAGAAGGATTTCTCATTTATAGACGCAGGAGATTCCTCAAATACCAATAACCCCTTAAAGCGAATTAATAGAGAGATTTATAACTACGGGGTTAATCGCAATAAGGAAATAGAAGACTTACGAAGACTTGAGGTCTTTAGAAGAGAGTTTCTTGCCGATGTCAGCCATGAACTAAAAACACCAGTGTTTGCCGCACAAGGCTTTGTACACACCTTGTTAGATGGAGCAGTTGATGATAAGAAGGTGCGTATGAAATTTTTGAAACGCGCTGCAAAGAGTTTAGATAACCTCGATTCGCTCATTCATGATTTGCTAACCCTTTCTCAAATAGAAATAGGTGAGATTAAGATGCATTTAGAGCACTTTGATATTGTGAGGACTGCTCACGAAGTAATCGATCAGCTTGAAAATAAGGTCGAAAAAAAGGGTCTTGAAATCGGTCTTGATAATGAATATCCCGACCCCATATTTGTCCATGCAGATGCCGAACGTATTTATCGTGTTTTGATAAATCTTATCTCAAATGCAATAAAGTACACCCATAAGGGTAGAATTGGCCTAGGGTTCGAAGTAAAAGGGAACGAGGTACGAGTGTTTGTTCGTGATACAGGCGTAGGTATTCCTACCGAAGACTTAGATCGAATCTTTGAAAGATTCTTCAGGGTAGATAAATCAAGGTCGAAGGACAGTGGTGGTACAGGTCTAGGGCTGGCTATTGTTAAGCATATTCTTGAGGCACATGACACACATGTTGGTGTTGTAAGTACAGTTAATAAAGGTTCTGTGTTTAGTTTTAAACTACCGATTGGTCAAAGTACAGAAGAGATGGAAGAAGAGGCCAATCAAGAACTTGAGCTATTAGAAGTGAAAGATGCCTAGATCTTTCTAGTTTTGCCCTTGCATGAAAGTCAATTTCAAATCACTGATTATATATGAGGATGATAACTTTATGGTTGTCAATAAACCTCCGTTTATGGCTTCTCTCGAAGACAGAAATGATCCGACTAACCTCCAAAAGCTAGCGAAAATCTATAATGAAGACCTTTCGGCATGTCATAGGCTGGACAAGGAAACCTCGGGGTGTATTTTATTAGCTAAGAATAAGGAAGCTTATCGCCATGCTTCTTTACAATTTGAGCACCGTACTATCCAGAAAATTTATCATGCTTTTGTCCATGGCATCCATGAGTTTCGCGAGGAGGTAGTCAACCTTCCGATATATGCGCTGAATAAAGGGGTGACAAAAATTGATTACTCTATTGGTAAAGCGGCTAAGACTACTTTTAATACTCTCGAACTTTATAAGTTTCACTCGTTAGTTGAATGTATTCCTGAGACCGGTCGTATGCACCAAATCAGGATTCATCTTTCTGAGAGTAAGGCTCCGCTCATCAATGATGAGATGTATGGAGGAGACCCATTATTGCTATCGCAAATAAAAAGAAAGTTTAAGCTGAAGAAGTATACTGAAGAGTTACCGTTGATCAAGCGGTTTGCATTACACGCTCAGAAACTCGTTTTCAATAATTTTGAGAGAGATCTTTCTGTTGAAGCCCCATATCCAAAAGATATCACTGTATTAAAAAAGCAACTCTTAGCCAATAAACGTTAGCTTTGCGCATCTTTTTGAGAGCCTCTCTGCTGTAAGAATGAAGAAATTAAGGGTAATGTATCCTTGATTAATAATTGTAGAAAGAATTATCAATAGTCGTGTTGGAATTGAAAAATCAAACTTCTATCTTTGTGTCCCTTTTTAAGGGGAGGACTGAATAAAGTAATAAAAGTCAATTAAATATACTGAAGTGGATACACTAAGTTATAAGACAAAATCGATCAACAATGCAACTGTGGATAAGCAGTGGGTCTTGGTCGATGCCGCCAACTCAAAAGCATTGGGACGTTTGGCAAGTGAAGTAGCTAAAATGATTAGAGGCAAGCATAAGCCAGGCTACACTCCGCATGTTGATTGTGGAGACAACGTTATTGTTATCAATTGCGATAAAGTGAAGTTAACAGGAAAGAAGTGGACTGATAGAGTATACCTTTCTTATACTGGCTACCCAGGTGGTCAAAAAGCAACTACACCAAGACAGTTGAAAGCTAAATCTTCTACACTTCTTGTTGAGAGGTCTGTAAGAGGTATGTTGCCTAAGAATAGATTAGGAAGAAGCCTTTTCAACAATCTATATGTATATGAAGGTGCAGAGCATCCTCATGTTGCTCAACAACCAACACTAAAAGAATTATAAGATCGCTTCAATGGACGTAACAAATACAATCGGAAGAAGAAAAACATCTGTAGCTAGACTATACATGCAGCCAGGTAATGGCGACATCGTTGTTAACGGAAAAAGTGTTAAAGATTACTTTAACTCTGATGTTTTAGAAATTATTGTCAGACAACCTTTAGTAAAGGTTGACCTCGCTACAAGCTTTGACATCAAAGTAAATGTAGTCGGTGGTGGACCAAATGGACAAGCTGGAGCAATAAGACTAGCTATTTCAAGAGCACTTTGTGAGGTAGATGCCGAGCATAGACCAGCTCTTAAAAGCGAAGGATTCATGACGCGTGACCCTAGAATGGTTGAGCGTAAGAAGCCAGGAAGAAGAAAAGCGAGAAGATCATTCCAGTTCTCAAAACGTTAATTAGAATTTTTATCAAGTTATATAATGTCGAAAATTACAAACAAAGACTTACTTGATGCTGGTGTTCATTTTGGACACTTGACGAGAAAGTGGGATCCTAAAATGGCACCTTACATCTTCATGGAGAAGAATGGTATCCATATTATTGATCTCAACAAAACCCTTAGCAGCCTCGAGGAAGCATCAAATGCTGTTAAGAACATCGTTCGCTCTGGTAGAAAGGTGATGTTTGTGGCTACGAAGAAACAGGCGAGAGTCATAGTTTCTGAAGAGGCACAAAGATTAAATATGCCATTCGTAACTGAAAGATGGTTAGGTGGTATGTTAACTAACTTCGCTACCATGAGAAAGTCTCTCAAAAAATTGTCAGGTATTGACAAGTTAATGAAAGACGAAAGCTTCAAAGCACTTGCAAAGCGTGAGCGTTTGATGAAGACTCGTGAGAAAGCTAAGTTGGAAAGACTATTAGGTGGCATTGCTGACCTAACTAGACTGCCTGCAGCACTTTTCGTTATTGATGTGAAAAGAGAGCACATTGCAGTAGCAGAGGCAACAAAACTGAATATTCCAGTTTTTGCACTTTGTGATACTAACTCTGACCCTACCAAGGCTAATTATTCTATCCCTGGTAATGATGATGCATTCAAGTCAATTGAAATCATCACTAAGGCATTCGGAAAAGCAATTGAAGAAGGTTTGTCGGCTCGTAAAGAGGAGAAAGAGGAGAGAGAAAGAGAGAAGGCTGAGGAAGAAAAGAAAGCTGTTGATCAGCAACCTGAAAAACAAGAATCATAATATTTGATTGAATCATAATCAAAATTGAACATTGGATTCGCTTCGATGTTCAATTTTTGTTTAAACCAACCTGTATTTAATAAAACACTATAAAAATGGCTATTACAGCACAAGAAGTTAATAAACTAAGACAAATGACCGGTGCCGGTATGATGGATTGTAAAAAGGCATTGGTAGAAGCTGAAGGTGACTTTGACAAAGCGATTGAAATTCTTAGAATGAAAGGGCAAAAACTTTCTGAAAAAAGAGCTGACAGAGAAACCAAAGAAGGTAGTGTATTTGTAAGAGTAAGCGAAGACGGTTCTACTGCTCACTTGATTGCTTTTACTTGTGAGACTGACTTTGTAGCAAAAAATGATGATTTTCAAGCTTTAGGAAATGAAATAGCTGATGCTGCCAAATCAAACAGTCCTGCAGACTTAGCGGCATTGAACGCATTGAGCCTTGGAGATGTAACTGTAGAAGAAAAAATTACTG